>NZ_JAACYW010000036.1 GCF_015356825.1 Catenulispora rubra
CGGTGGCGGTGGGCGCGCTGGTTCCGGTGGCGGTGGCCGATCCGGTTCCGGTGGCAGCGCCAGATTCGGCGGCGGTCGCGGTGGAGGTCCCGATTCCGGTGGCCGGGCCAGATCCAGTGACAGCGCCGGTTCCGGTCCCGGTGGCTGCGCCGGATTCGGTGGCGGCGGCGGGGGCCGTCGCGGTGGCCGTGGCCGTCCCGATTCCTGCGGTTCCGCTCTCGCTCCTGGAGGCGGTCGCGACCACGTTCGCCGTGCCGGACCCGGACCCCGTCGCGTTCGCGCTCGCGGTCTCGGAACCGATCCCGGATCCGGCCGCCTTCTCGGCCCCAGCCCCCGCGCCGGCCTTGTGGAGCGCGGCGAGCAGGATGCTGACCACCAGCCCCGCTTCCAGTCCTTCGCGCAAACCGATCAGCAGGTTCGGTGCAGCGTCAGCCCAAGTCATGCGCACTAAGGTAAGGCATACCTAATATTGTCGCGCAAGGGGGTGGCGTGCGGGAATCCGCGATGCGTGTGGCGGGCTGGCGTCGGGGAGGCGTTTTCGCGTGATCCGTACAGGGATATTTCGGCTTCACGCCAGATCTTGCCCGGCGGGGACATGCCTCGCGATACCGTCTGCCGGTGTCGATAACCGAGTCACCGCATCGCACGAAGATCTTCGTCGCCGCCGTCGCGGTCCTGCTCGCGGTCGCCGTGGGCGCTGTGGTCGTGGCGTATCAGGGTCGGCCCACGGCGCGCGCCGGGGTGAAGGGGACTGTGGTTCTCGACCAGTCCAGCAGTCTGGACACCGGTTCGGGGTACCTGCTGTACAAGACCACGGTCGCGGGTCCTGATTTCGGGACGCTGGCCGAGCTCAAGGTGTCGGGGAATTCGAGCACTGTCACGGGCGTCCCCACGTTGTCCAACATCCAGTGCGATCGGTCTTACACCGCGGCCGGGGTGCTGCTGTGTCTGCGTGCTGATGAGAACTTGGTGCGTGTGGCGTCGGTCGAGGTCTATGACAAGACGCTGAAACTGGTCAAAAAGGTGAAGGCGGCCGGGATTCCGAACCGGGCGCGGTTGTCGGCCGACGGCCGGATGGCTGCGTGGACCACGTTCGTGGCCGGCGACGCGTACAACGGGCCCGCATTCTCGACCCGGACGTCCATGCTGGATCTGAAGACCGGGGTGCTGACCGATTCGTTGGAGTCTTTCGCGATCACGGTGCAGGGCAAGCCGTACAGCAACGTCGACGAGAACTTGTGGGGCATGACGTTCGCGGCGGATGACAACACGTTCTATGCGACGCTCGGTACCGGCGGTAGGACGTGGCTGGTGCGGGGGAACGTCGCGGCGCACACGCTGACGACAGTGATCGACAACGTCGAGTGCCCGTCGCTGTCTCCGGACGGGACGCGGATCGTGTTCAAGAAGCGGGTTTCGAGCGACGCGTGGAAGATGTGGCACCTGGAGGTGCTGGATCTGGCGACGATGAAGGAGACGCCGCTGGCGGAGCAGCGCAGTGTGGACGATCAGGCCGCCTGGCTGGACGATCACACGGTGATGTACGGGGTGCCGCAGAAGGCGGGGACCGGGTACGACGTGTGGTCCACGCCGGCGGACGGGTCGGGGACGCCGGTGTTGTTGGCGCCGAACGCTTTCTCGCCGTCGGTGACTTCGGGGTGAGGTTGCTGGCGTCGCTGATGTAGCCGAAAGGCCAGGGTCAAGGTGACCCTGGCCGTCGAAGCGAGGCAATCAGTCGCGTCTAGTGCCTCGTGCCGCGTGTCTCGTGTCTCAGTTGGCCGCGGTGAACCGGCGGCGCCGGAAGGCCGGCTTCTCGATCTCGTCCAGCATCGCGACCGCGAAGTCCTCGGCGGAGATCTGGTCGCCGGCGGGGGAGTCGGTGCCGGTCTGGTAGGAGCCGGTGCGCTCGCCGGGCTGGACCACCGGGGCCGGGCTGAAGAACGTCCAGTCGGCGGTGTCGCCGAGGCCGCGGACGTACTCCAGGGCCTCGGCCGCGATGAGGGCTTCGGCCTTGTAGATCTCGGGGAACTCGGGGTCGTCGACCAGCCGGTGGCCGTTCACCAGCAGCGAGCCGGCGCCGCCGACGACGAGCAGGCGCGCGCTGCCGAGCGTCTCGGCCAGGGTGCGCAGCTCGGCGAGGAACTCGCGGCGGTCGCCGCCGGTGCGGCTGGGCCCGATCGCGGAGACGACGACGTCGGCGTCGGCGGCGACGCGCTTGGCGAGCTCGGCGTCACCGGCGTTGCCCTGCACCGCGCGCACGCCCTCGAGCAGCTCGCCGCCGGTGCGCGTGACGCCGGTGACGTCGTGGCCGCGGGTCAGCGCCTCGGCCACCACCCGGCTGCCGATCATGCCGGTGGCCCCGTAGACGGCGATCTTCATGGTCGTGTCTCCCTCACAGTGGCTCCAGCCGCGGGGTGCGCCTGGCTGCGTCAGACAGTAACCATTGGTAACTGATTACTTCAACGTGCTATAAGTACCTCATGGTTACTATTGCCGGACCAGCGCGACCACGCCTGGTCGACGAGCTCCGGCCCGCGCAGGAGGCGTCCGCGGACCGCGGCGACCTGTTCGACGCCGACTGCCCGACGCGCCAGATCCTGGACCGGATCGGCGACAAGTGGACGGTCCTGGTCGTCCTCCTGCTGTCCGACGGCCCGATGCGCTTCACCGAGCTGCGCGCCAACCTCGTCCGCGTCGCCCCGAAGGTCCTGACCCAATCCCTGCGCCGCATGGAACGCGACGGCCTGGTGACCCGCGAGATCTTCGCCGAAGTCCCGCCCCGCGTGGAGTACACCCTCACCGACCTGGGGCACTCGCTCGCCGAGCCGATCGCCGTGATCGGGAACTGGGCCGAGGCGAACATGCCGCGGTTCACGGCTGCGCAGGCGGCTTACGACGCGGCGCACGGAGATTGATCGCGGCGAGGTGAGTGGTCGGCTTGCGGCGCGCTGGTTGATCGTCGCGAGTTCGATCGCGAGCGGATCTCATCTCGGGTCGCTGGCGTGCCGAAGACTGTTGCAGTGATCTGAGTCAGGCGACCGTGCCTCAGCCGCCCTTCGCCGCCACCAGCACCTGCATCACCGGCGCCGGCACCTCCCGGTCCGGCCCGGAATCCGCCCCGGCGAGCTTGCATCCGTTGAGCTCCACCACGCTCCAGTCGCCCGCGCCGGAGTTGGTGAACAGGACCGCGTACTCCGTCGCCGGGCTGGTGCAGTTCTTGGCGTTGGTGGCGGTGGGGGCGTTCGTCAGGCCGTCGTAGATGGTGGTGGCCGGGGTGCCGGTGATGATCGTGGCGGTCTCGAAGTCGCCGGCGGGTTTGGTCTTGTCGGTGGTGTCCGTGAGCTTGTAGTAGCAGACGCGGAAGGGCTTGCCGGCGTTCTGCCCCGCGAAGAACGGCCTGTTCGCCGCCGATCCGCTCAGCTGCGCGCCGACGAACGCCATCTCGGCGAACTGCTGCTCGCAGCCGCTCGCCTTCGCGCCGGGCGAGACCGTCTGGCGGATCCGCTCGGTGGACGTGACCTTGGTCGGCACGGCCGCCAACACGGTCGCCAACACGGTCGTCACGTTGCGATCCGGCGCGGAGCACACGCCCCAGAACGGGATCTCGACGCGGTAGACCGTCCCGTCCGCGTCGATCAGCGCGAGCCACTGCGGGGTGTAGCCGATGGCGGCGCAGCTGTAGCTCCCACCCTGCGGAGTCGGCTCCGGGGGTCTGACGTAAGCGGCTCGCAAGGCACTGACAAACGCGTCCACCGAGCCCGTCGACCGCACCGTGTTGACCACTGAGAACTGTCCCTGGCCCGCGACGTCCTGGAAGTCCTGCACGCACTCCAGCAGCGAGACCGGATGCGCGGAGGCCGGAAGCGGGCCGATCTTCGGGGCGGGTCCCGTGTAGCCGGACTTGATCTGCGCCACGTAGTCCGTGCAGTCGTTCTTCGTCGTCACCGGCGCGAACGTGTTGGACGTGCTCACCGTGCTCACCGCCAGGCCCGGACCGCTGCCCGAGCCGACCGGCCTGCTGGCGCACCCACTCACCACCAGCGCCGACACGACGACACCAACACCTGCCAGAACCGTCCGCCGCATGGCCGCCCCTAAGAAACCTGAACCCCCAAGAACTGGTGCCACTTCGACGCACCGCACCCGCCCACGGTTCCCCTCAATCCACAATCCACCCAACCAAAAACAGATCACAGTACTGAGATAGGCGACGGCGCCTGGCAACGAAGCCTGGCGAAACCACGTCCAGCCAGCCACCAGCCAAAGCATCAAGCCGGCATCGGCAGCAACATGATCGGCGTGGTCGTCGGCTGCGCCGAACCCCCAGCCGGCTCCACCGTCAGCCCGATCGTCTGCGCGTCACCCAACCCGTGCGCCAGCACCGAGCCGGAAGCCTGCGCACCGGCGGGCAACACCCCGCCGGACCGCGTCCCCGACGGCCCCATCATCCACAGCTGATAAGCCTTCCCCGGCTCCAACTTCGCCAGCCCGTTGATCGTGATCGCCGCCTCGTCGCGCGACCGCGACACCAGCACCATCCCGGTCCCGCCGGTACTGACGTTCACGCTGTCGGCGTGGGCGTCCGGCGCCGACAGCAGCGTCGAGATCGCCGTGCTGCGCTGGTTCGCCTGGTCGATCTGGTTCTGCTGATCGCCGACCCGCACCCCCAGCACCGCGACCGCCACCGCAAGCCCGGTCGCCACGCCCCACCCCAGCGCCGTGAACCACCGACGCCGCGGCCGGGCGGCGGTCTGCCGAGCCGCGGCCGGGCGGTCGGCCGGACCGTGCGCGACCAGCGGCGGGATCTGCCGCGTCACCGCGATCTGCGCGTCCACCGCCGCCTTCAGCCGCGCCGGCGGCGTCTCGGCGGCGGCCGAGGCCAGCAGCGCCGCGGTCTCCTGCAGCTCGGCCACCTCCTGCACGCAGGTGGGGCACTGAGCCAGATGACGTTCGAAAGCCTCACGCTCGGCCGGCTCCAGCGCGTGGCACACATACGCTCCGGTGAGCGAGTGGACTTCCGGGTCCATGGCGTTCATCCTCCCACCCCCAGGCAGTCGCGAAGCCGGGCCAGACCGTCGCGCAGACGGGTTTTCACAGTGCCGAGCGGGCTGTTCAACAGATGCGCCACCTGCGAGTACGTGTAGCCGCCGTAATACGCCAACGTCACCGACTGGCGTTGTAGTTCTGTAAGCCCCTCCATACATCGTCGGACGCGCTCCCGGTCCAGCCGCGCCTCCACCGCCTCGACCACCTGGTCGAACGGCGGCTCGACCATCAGCTCGGCGGCGCGTGCGTCGCGGCGGGCGGCGGCGTCGGCGGAGCGGACGCGGTCCACGGCGCGTGCGTGCGCCATGGTCAGCGCCCACGCCCGGACCGACCCGCGCTCCGGATCGAAGCGGCTGGCGGTGCGCCAGATCTCGACCAACACCTCCTGTGCCACCTCCTCGGCCTGCGCCGGATCGCGCACCACACGGCGCGCGACACCCAGAATCGGTGCGGCGAGCTGTTGGTAGACCGTGTCGAAGGCCTCGCGGTCGCCGAGGGCCACGCGGCGCAGCTGCGATTCCAGCGTCGTCTGCTCCTCCGGCGTGGACTTGGAGCCGGCACGTCCGAGCATGGGCTGTCGTCTCCAGTTGTCGAAGTCGTCGGGGGCGCGGCGGCGCTCGGCCTGTCCCAATTCTCGCCTCACGACTGCTATTCGGTGCCCAAGCCGTCCCGGATTGGTCCGGACGTGTCGGAAATCCAATCCGCGCGGCGTACCGCTCCGAACGGCTGGCATGAGGCGCTTCGGGAGGACGACCGGCACGGCGGCGGCGGGGAAAGCGGGGAAGACGGGGACAGCGGCGCGAACGACGGCGCGAAAGACCGCCCAAAAGACCGCCCAAAAGCTGGTGCGAACGGCGGCCCGATCAGTGCCCGGAGCGGCGATCGGCCTGATCACAGCCGGACTCGCGGTCGGAGTCGGGGAGCTGGTCGCGGTCTGGTCCGGACCGCAGACGGCCCCGGCGATCGCGGTCGGCTCGGCGGCGATCGACCTCACGCCGACGCCGCTGAAGGAGTTCGCGATCCGGAACTTCGGCACCGACGACAAACTGTTCCTCCTCACCGGCATCTACACCACGCTCGCCCTGATCGCTCTGGCCGCCGGCATCCTCGCCCTGCGGCGCCTGGCCGTAGGCGTCGCGCTCGTCGCGGTGTTCGGAGCGGTCGGCGCCTGGGCCGCGCTGTCGCGTCCGACCTCGCGGACCGGCGACGTGTGGCCGTCGCTGCTCGGGGCCGCGGTGGCTGTGGCCGCGATGGTGCTGCTCGTACGCAGCTATCAGGCGGCGCGCGCCTCAGGCGAAGAAGAAGCTACGACTGAGCCGACCGCCACGCCCTCACGCCTCCCGCTCTGGGCTCAGAACCGCCGCGGATTCCTCGCGCTGGCCACCGGCACCGCCGGCGCGGCCGCCCTGAGCGGCCTGGTCGGACGCGTCGTGGTGGACCGCCGCTACAACGTCGCGCTGAAACGAGCCCGCGTGAAGATCCCCGCGCCGACCGTCCGCGCGGCCGCGATCCCGCCGGGCGCGCACCCGAACGTCGCCGGGCTCTCGGACTTCATCACGCCGAACTCCGCGTTCTACCGCGTCGACACCGACCTGGTGCTGCCGCAGGTGGACCCGGACGCCTGGACCCTGCGGATCCACGGCATGGTCGACCATCCGCTGGAGCTGACCTTCGCCGACCTGCTGGCCCGGCCGCTGATCGAACACGACCAGACCCTGTCCTGCGTCTCCAACGAGGTCGGCGGGCCCTATGTCGGCACCGCGCGCTGGATCGGCGCCGCCCTGGCCGACCTGCTGCGCGAGGCCGGCGTCCAGCGCGGCGCGGACCAGCTGGTCGGCCGCTCGATCGACGGCATGACGATCGGCACGCCGGTCGAGTCAGTGCTCGACGGCCGCACCGGCCTGCTGGCCGTGGCGATGAACGGCGAGCCGCTGCCGATCGCCCACGGCTTCCCCTGCCGCATGCTCGTCCCCGGTTTCTTCGGCTACGTCTCGGCCACCAAATGGCTGGTCGATCTGGAGCTGACGACCTTCGCCGGCTACGACCCCTACTGGGTCCAGCGCGGCTGGTCGAAGATCGCGCCGGTGAAGACCGCGTCGCGCATCGACGTGCCCAAGCCGTTCGCGCGGGTCCCGTCCGGCCCGGTGACGGCCGCCGGCGTCGCGTGGGCCACGCACCGCGGCATCGACGCCGTCGAGGTCCGCTCCGACGGCGGTCCCTGGACGCTCGCACGCCTGGCGCAGGCCGACACCCCGGACACCTGGCGGCAGTGGACGTGCGACCTGAACCTGACCCCCGGGCTGCACAAGCTCGAAGTCCGCGCGACCGATGCGACGGGGGCCGCGCAGACCGAGCAACGCGCCGACACCTTTCCTAACGGTGCCACCGGCTGGCACTCGGTCGTGATCACTGCGATCTGACTCTCGGGAGTCACGAAAAAACGCGACCAATCCGGATCGGTCCGAGCTCCGAATACCACTCGTCAACAGCACCCATACATCCCTGAATCAAGGAGCTGAATATGTTCTCCACCCGCAGCAAGACCGCAGCCGTTCTGTTGTGTTCGGCGGCAATCGCGGTAAGCGCGAGTGCGTGCAGCAGTAGTTCCAGCAAGCCGGCCGCCGCGGCGACATCGAGCACTTCGATGGCTGCTGCCAGCACGGGCTCTGCCGGCAGCGCCACCAGCGCCTCCGCGCCCTTCGGCTCGGCCTGCTCGGCGGTGCCCGCCACCGGCGCCGGCAGCTTCACCGGCATGGCCACCGACCCGGTCGCCACCGCCGCCTCGCACAACCCGGTGCTCTCGACGCTGGTGACGGCGGTCCAGGCGGCGGGCCTGGTGGACACCCTGAACTCCGCGCAGGGCATCACGGTGTTCGCGCCGACCAACGACGCGTTCGCCAAGATCCCCGCCGACACGCTCAAGGCGGTGCTGGCCGACAAGACCAAGCTCACCAAGATCCTGACGTACCACGTCGTCTCCGGGAAGCTCTCGCCGGACCAGCTGGCCGGATCGCACGCCACGCTGGAGGGCGGGACGGTGAACGTCACCGGCTCGGGCCAGTCGTTCCAGGTCAACGGCGCCAACGTGGTCTGCGGGAACGTGCAGACCGCCAACGCGACGGTCTACATCGTCGACTCGGTGCTGATGCCGACCAGCTGAGGCTGCTGACCGGGCCGGATCGTCGGCCCGGTCCTCAGCTCCGCTTCGGCGGCCGGGGGAGGAACGCGCTGGTCCGTGCGGCGTAGTCGGCGTAACCGGGACGCGTCGCCGACAGGTGGGCCTCCACCAGGGGCTTGCCGCTCCCGGAGGTCAGCAGCCAGGTGATCAGCACCGGCGACAGGACGGTCAGCAGGACCGGCCAGGCGCCCACGGCGATCAGGAACAGCCCCCACCACACGCAGGCGTCGCCGAAGTAGTTGGGGTGGCGGGTGTAGCGCCACAGACCCTCGGTCATCAGGCGGCCGCGGTTGGCGGGATCGGATTTGAAGCGCGCCAGCTGCCAGTCGCCGACTCCTTCGAAGCCGATGCCAAGCAGCCACAACAGCACGCCGATCACGGCACAGGCGTAAGCCACGGCCGAAGTGCCCTTGCCGACCAGGCCGACCTGCACCGGCAACGAAACGAACCAGACCAGGGCCCCTTGCAGCAGGTAGACGCGGGTGAACGCGGCCCACGCCGGATTGCCGCCGGCCTTGGCCAGCATCGCGGCGTAGCGGGGGTCCTCCGGGGCGCCGCGTCCGCGCCGGGCGATGTGCAGCGAGAGCCGCAGTCCCCACACGACGGTGCAGGCCGTCAGCAGCCAGCGGCGCCATCCGTCGCCGTGATCGGTGGTCAACGCGGTTGTCACGACGGCGACCAACGCGAACGCTGATCCCCATACGGCGTCGACGTATCGGTGACGGTTCCGACGGAGGGCGACCACGAACACGGCGCTGAACACGATCAGAAGAACCGCCGCGTCGATCGCCGAAACGGCGGCGAACGCCGACACGGATTCAGCCCGCATTCTCAGTGTCCTCCGGTCTTTGTCAGGTCTTTGACTTGCCGGTCGCGTCCGTCGCGTCGGTCGCGTCTGGCGCTTCGGCGGGTTCCGGGCCGTGGCACGACCGGCAGCCCGCGCAGGAACAACGCAACACCCTGCCGTCGGATGCGGGCGGCGACCGCGAGCGGCGCCAGCGGGTGCCGTGCGGCCAGGCGCAGCAGCTCGCGGGTGGTCGCGTCGCGGCGCCGGCCGTGCACGCTGGCCACGAACGGTGTCGCGTCCGGCACGTCCAGCTGGATCGCGACGCTGAGCTGGTCGTCGGGTTCGGGCAGCCGCATGCGGTAGACGCCGCCTTCGATCGGTAGGAAGGGCGAGACGTAGAACTCCTTCGCGACGTTCGCGCGGCCTTCCTCGTCGGGGAACAGGAGGTAGGCGTGGCGTCCACCGTAGGTGTTGTGGACTTCGGCGACGACGCAGAGCAGACGGTCGTCGGCGTCGCGGACCCAGTAGACGGTCAGCGGGTTGAACACGTACCCGAGTACGCGCGCCGCGGTGAGCATCAGGACCCTGCCGCCGGTGAGGTAGACGCCGTGGTCGGCGAGGAAGTCCTCCAGGCCCGCGCGGATGCTGATGTCGGTGCCGGTGAAGTGGTCGGCGGCGGTGAAGCCGGCGAGCGGACGCAGCGGGCCGGGTAAGTGCGGGAGGTGGTCGAGGTCGACCAGCCACAGGTAGGACGAGTACGTGAAGTCGTTGGCCACGCGGCCTCGGCGCACGTGGCGGATGCGGCATTCGTAGAGCGCTGATGTGCCAGCTGCGGTGCTCGCGACGTTGTTCACCAGGTCACCCCGAACGCTGCTGCGGCCGCGACGCCGGAGGCGCAGCCGTCTTCGTGGAAGCCCCAGCCGTGATAGGCGCCGGCGAAGGCCGTGCGGTCGGTCGTCAGCGTTGCGAGGCGGGACCGTGCCGCGACGGATTCGGGGGTGTAGGTGGGGTGTTCGTAACGCATGCGGTCGATGACGGTCGCCGGATCGATCCGGTCGGCGGCGTTCATCGTGACCAGGTACTCGACCGGTGTGGTGAGGTGGTGGAGCTTGTTCATCGCGTAGGTCACGACGGCGCGGTCCGCGGATCCGTTGGTGCAGGACGGCAGCAGGTAGTTCCACGAGCTATACGCGGCGCGCGTCGACGGGAGCAGCGCGGTGTCGGTGTGGAGCACGGTCTCGTTGACCGAGTAGGGGATGGCGCCGAGGATCGCCGCCTCCGCCGGGGTGGGGTCGGCGAGGAGGCGTAACGCCTGGTCGGAGTGGGTGGCGATGACGACTTTCGCGACGGTGTGGAGGTCGTCGGCGTCGTCGCGGATCTCGACTCCGTCTGCGGTGCGGCGCACGGTGCGGACCGGGGTGCTCAGGTGCACGGCGTGCAGGTTCTTCACCGCGCGCTCGACGTAGGTCTTCGAGCCGCCGGTGACGGTGCGCCAGCTCGGCGAGCCGGTGACGGCGAGCATGCCGTGGTGGTTGAGGAACTGGAACAGGTAGGCGGCCGGGTAGCGTTCGGCGGTTTCGCGTCCGGAGGACCACACGGCTGAGACCAGCGGGAGGATGAAGTGGTCGGTGAAGAAGCGGGAGTAGCCGCCGGCCGTCAGGAACTCTCGCAGTGTGGTTCCGGATGCTGCCGGGTCTGGTGTGGTTTCCAGTAGCTGACGTGCGTCGCGGTGGAACCTGCGTACTTCTAAGAGCATCCGCAGGAACGCCGGGCGTAATGCCTGGCCGGGGGTGGCGAACAGGCCGCGCGGGCCTTTGGCGCCGGCGTACTCCAGGCCGCAGCCCTCGCAGCGCACGCTCATCGACATCTCGGTCGGCTGAGTGGCGACGCCCAGCTCGGCGAACAGGCGGATGAGGTGCGGGTAGGTGCGGCGGTTGTGGACGATGAAGCCGCTGTCCACGGACAGTATGCGGCCGGTGTCGGCGACCTCGTGGGTGTGGGCGTGGCCGCCGAGGCGGTCGTCCGCTTCGAACAGCAGGACGTCGTAGCGGCTTTGCAGGACGTAGGCGGCCGTCAGCCCGGCGATGCCGGAGCCGATGACCGCTACCTGCTCGCGGTGGTTGTGCCGTGCTGACGCCGTTCCGGTCACCGGTGCCTCCCTTGACGATGTCTCGACAGGAGGTATTCGGTGCCGGCGGGGATCCGGATTGGCGGATCGGGAGGCGGGGGCAAACGGATCGGGACTTGGGGGAGTGGATCGGGAAGCGGGGCAATCCGTGCGGCGTGCCGCTCCGAATGACCGGTGAGAGCTGCTGGAATGGATGGGTGAGTAAGCCGTTGCCTACGTCGTCGCCGTCGTCGTCGTTATCGTCGCCGTCAGAACCGCCGACCGCGGTCGCGCTGTTCACGCGTGACCTGCGCGTTCACGACAACCCCGTGCTCGCTGCCGCAGCGGCGTCCGGGGGCGGCCGGGTCGTGCCGCTGTTCGTGCTCGACGACGGGATCCTGCCGCGGATCAGCCCGATGCGGCGACGGTTCCTTGAGGAGTGCCTGGCCGATCTCGACGCCGGGCTTCGCAAGCTCGGCGGGCGGCTGGTCCTGCGGTCGGGGGAACTCGTCGCAGAGGTCTGTCGGGTCGCCGCCGAGGTGGGGGCGACGGAGGTGCATATGGCTTCCGATGTCACGGCGTACGCGCAGGAGCGGGAGCGTTCGCTTGCCGCAGGGCTGAATGCCCAAGGCGTGCTGCTTCAACTGCACGACCGGGTCCACACTATCCAGGTACCGGGGGAGTTGCGACCGACCGATCGCGACTACTTCTCGGTGTTCACGCCGTATTGGCGCCGGTGGGCTGAGCTGCCGTTGCGGGCTCCGGCTAATGCGCCGCAGCTGACCGTGCCCGATATCGCCGGCCTGGCTGTGCCCGGTTTTATCGCGGGTTCCGAACTACCTGGCGGCGAGACCGCCGGCCGGCTCCGGGCCCGCGAGTGGCTGGCGAACACCGTCGACCAGTACGAGGACATCCACGACGACCTCGCTGCCGACGTCACCTCGAAACTGTCGCCGTATCTGCACTTCGGCTGCGTATCAGCCACCGAACTCGCGGCGCGCGCGACCCGCGACCACCCCGGCGCCGGCACGGAGGCGTTCCTGCGTCAGCTGTGCTGGCGCGACTTCCACCACCAGGTCCTCGCCGCGCGTCCCGCCGCCGCCCACACCGACCTGCGCCCGCGCGGTACCTGGCCCGACGACCCCGAGGGCCTGGCCGCGTGGACGGCGGGCGCCACCGGCATCCCCATCGTCGACGCGGGCATGCGCCAACTCGCCGCCGAAGGCTGGATGCACAACCGCGCGCGCCTGATCACCGCCGGCTTCCTGACCAAGACCCTCGGCATCGACTGGCGCCACGGCGCCGCTCACTTCGCCCACCACCTCCTCGACGCCGACGTCGCCAACAACACCCTGAACTGGCAGTGGGTTGCCGGCACCGGTATGGACACCCGCCCCAACCGGGTGCTGAACCCGCTGCGCCAGGCGGCGCGCTACGACCCCGCAGGCGACTACGTGCGCAGGTACGTCCCCGAGCTCGCGGACCTCGCGGACCCGATGCAGGTGCACCAGCCCTGGCGCCTCGGCCCGGCCGAACTGAGCAAGCGGGGGTATCCCGCGCCGATCGTGGGGGTCGAGGGCGGACGCGTTGCCAGGCGCGAGATCGAGCCGGGTGAGGCGCTCTTCTGAGCTGTCGCCGACCTCAGAGCCCTGATGAAGTCGCGACGCTCGCGCTCTTCCCGGCCGCGCCGGTGTCCCGACCGGGATGGCGATGGCTAAGTCCGGGTTTCCGGTGGATTGCGGCATGCGCTGCGGGAAACGCCAGGTTATGAGTTCCAGGCCTATAACTGAATCTTGATATCAGCATCTTGCGGTCTCCGATACCCGTCGGTAGCTTCCCCGGCGAAGGCGAAAGCCACCCTCGCCACCCACCGGAAGGCCGCATCCCCATGTCCTACGCGATATCGCGTCGCTTCACCCTGTTCGTCGCCGTCTCGGCCGCCGTCGCCGGCGCGGCCGTGTTCGTCGGTCCCGACGCCCAGGCCGCCCACGCCGACATCACGTGCTCCCAGGCTTACCTGCCGCTGCCGGACCCGGCCTGCACCCCGGGCGTGCTGAACCCGGACGTCACGCAGGACACGATCGACTCGACGATCTGCGTGTCGGGCTGGACCGCCACGGTCCGTCCGCCGACGTCCTACACCAACGCGCTGAAGGTCCAGCAGATAGCCGAGTACGGCTACAGCGACACCAGCACGAGCGACTACGAGGAAGACCACTTCATACCGCTGGAGCTCGGCGGCGCGCCGCGCGACCCGCAGAACCTGTGGCCGGAGCCGCACTACAGCACCGACAGCTCGGGCGGCACCTCGTACACGAAGGACGGGGTCGAGAACAAGCTGAAGAAGGCGGTCTGCAACGGGAGCGTCAGCCTCTCGGACGCGCAGAACGCGATCGTGACGGACTGGACCACGGCGCTGTCGAGCCTCGGCCTCTGATCCGATCCGGCTTAGGGCTTACCGGTACAGCGGCAGGCTTCCGCTCAGCCGCTGTACCGCCTTCTTCGCGCCGACCACGGCGACGCCCACATACACGTGGTCCTCGGCCGAGGTGACCTCCATCGACTCGATGTACGTACCGTAGTCGCGCGCGGCCTGCGCGGCGGAGGTGAAGTCGACGAGGAAGACGTCCGGCTCGGCCAGTGCCTTGGCCACGATGCCGTGCAGGGCCTGCGTGTCGGCCTTGAGGATCGGCAGCGGGACCTCGGTGATCGCGGCGTGCACCTGGCCGTCGCGGTCCTTGACCTCCGGACCGAGCGCGGTCTCGCCGTAGGCGTCGCCGATCGAGAGCGCCAGGACGGCCGCGGCGTTCATCGCCAGGCCGGTGGGCAGCGCGTCGTCGATGACGATCGCGCACTTCTCGAAGCGGGGGAGGGTGTTCTCGGGCGACGGCATGCGGTACTCCTCGCGAGGGATGGACGCCGGCGTTCAGTCGGTGTTCGCGCCGTTCGGGCGAACCAGTGCCGGATCTGAGCGCCGACAGTAGCCGCTGGTGCGCTCCGATCGCTCAAGATCCGAATTAAGTTCTGCTAGGTTGCCGGAGTGACCGATCTGGACGCCATTGATTCGGCGCTGCTGGCGCTTTTGCAGAACGATGGCCGGCGCACGAACCGTGAGCTGGCCAAGACGCTGAACATCGCCCCCTCGACCTGTCTGGAGCGGATGCGCTCGCTGCGCCGCCGCGGCCTGATCGTCGGCTACCACGCGCAGGTCGACCTCGCGGCCATCGGCCGCACGCTGCAGGCGCTGATCGCGGTGCGCGTGCGGCCTCCGAACCGCGCGGTGATCGACGGCTTCCGGGCTTTCGTCGAGGAACTGCCCGAGGTGCTGTCGGTGTTCGTGGTCTCCGGCGGCGACGACTTCCTGATCCACGTCGCCGTGAAGGACACCGACCAGTTGCAGGCGTTGGTGCTGGACAAGCTGACGCGGCGCAAGGAGCTTGCGGACGTGCGGACGTCGTTGGTGTACGAGCACTTGCGTAAGACCGAGATCGCGCCGCTGTGAGGCAGCCACGAGCTGCCTCACAGGCTTGACGCGCTTCACGTGCTTGACGTGCTTCACGTGCTTCCGGTCAGAGGCTGACCGCCGTGATGTCGCCGCTGGACGTGGTCGCCTTGATGGTCAGCGCGGCCGCGGCGCCGACGCTGTTCTTCAGCGCGTTGGTGATGCGGCCCTGAGTGGTGCCGGCGTCCAGGGTGGCCGAGACGCCGCTGGCGGCGTGCACGGACAGGTTTCCCATGTCGGTGCGCAGTTCGACGGCTCCGGTCAGGGCCTCGGCGATGGTGATGTCGCCCATGCCGTTGCGGATGTGTGCCGGCCCCGTCAGGCGTCCGACGGTGACCTCGCCCATGTGCATCGTGAGCCGGGCGCTCGCCGCCTCGGCGAGGTCGATGGCGCGGTATCCGCCCTCGAAGGCGACGTCGCCGAGCCGCCCGGTGCCGTGGAGCTCGGCGGCGCCGGCCTTGCCCAGGATCTGCGAGCCGGCGGGCAGGTGGATCGTCACGTCCACGGAGCCGGTGCCGAGGTAGCGGTTGGCCTCGACCGTGGTGATGCGCAGCACGCCGTCGCCGAACTCGACCGAGGTCTGCTCGACGGCTTTGGCGTCCCGCTTCTTCGAGGCCTGCATGGGCAGCACCTCGACGGTGGTCTCGGCGCGCTCGCCGGCGATCAGCCGGACCCGGCCCGCCGGGATGTCCAGGACGACGGCGATCGGGGCGGGGGTGGCGAAGGTGGTCATCATGGTCTCCCTGGTCTGCTTCGCGGGCCCTTGCGGCCCGCTGTCGTGTCTCCACCTTCGGCGGGCGCGCTGACACGGAACTGACTCGGCGCTGACAGGGATGCTGACATGGCTGGTTCAGTGGCGATTCTCGCTGCTGAACATTCGCTGTTCAGTGCGCGGAACTAATCGTTGCCGGGGTCGAGAATTCCGACCCCGGCAACGATTAAGAATTACCCATTCTCTCAGTTGTTCTCAAGCACTTCCGCGAACGCGATGATCACGCCGCCGGTGGCGTGCTGCTTCGTGGCGCCGACCAACGGACCGGCCTCCGCGGCGGCGGCACTGGCCGCGGCGTAGTCCGCGAAGTACAGGTCCAGCAGGCGGTACGCCGGGATCGGGCTGCCGTCTTCCTTGGGCCAGACCTTCGCGGCCTCCAGCCGGGTCAGGCCCGGGAGCTTGCGGGCCAGCGCGAGCTGGTCGGCGTAGGCGGCCTCGAAGGCGTCCGGGTCGGCGGGATTGGAATAGATGAAGCTGATTTTGGTGGGGTTGCCGTGCTCGGCCATAATGACCTCCCGTTATGGTGGCGGTAATCGACGTGGGCGGGCCGGATTTGATGTGGCGTATGGTGGTCCCGCTCACTGTTCGTCGAGAATATTTCAGAGGAATGGGCAGCGACCATGACCGCTCCGCCGGAAAACCTTGCAGATCGTCCAGCGACGCCCGGCGACGTCGGTGCGCCCGGTGGCGTGCTCGGCGGCGATCCGGACGGCCGGCCCCACGACCTGCTCTCGGAGCTGCTGCGAAGCGTCCGGCTCAGCGGTGAGCGCATCGTCGCGCACACCCCGCCGCCGTCGTTCTCGATCGGGTTCGCCGACCGGGGGAGTCTGCACATCGTCGAAGCCGGCGAGGTCCTGCTGGAGATCGACGGCTATCCGCACGCCGAGCACCTGCGCCGCGGCGACTTCGTGCTGCTGCCCCGCGGCGACTCGCACTCGATCAGCGACGTCGGCGGTCGTGCGCATGCCATCGCGCTCGCCGACGGAGTAGCGGACGACGTCCCCGAACCCGCGCGCTGGCTCTGCGGCACGTTCACCATCGGCGACCCGCAGGCCAGCCACCTGCTCGGCAGCCTGCCGGCCGTGATCATCCTGCGCGGCTCCGGCGGCTCCGGCGGCTCCGGCGGCTCCGGCGGCCCGGCGCTGGAGGCGCTCGAAGGGCTCGAAGTCGCGCGCCGCATGATCGTCCTGGAGATGCAGTCACCGTCGCAGGGCTCCGCGGTGATGGTCTCGCGCATCCTGGACCTGATCTTCATCCAGATCATGCGCACCTGGGCCTCCGGCGCCGACGCCGAACCCACCTGGCTGGCCGGCGCCTTCGACCCGCAGATCGGCCTGGCCCTGAGCGCCATCCACCGCGAGCCCGGCCACGACTGGACCGTCGACGAGCTGGCGCGCGCCAGCAACCTGTCCCGCTCGGCGTTCGCGGCCCGGTTCGTGGCCCGCGTCGGCAAACCGCCGGCCACGTACCTCGCGCACGTCCGCCTGGACGCAGCGACCACGCTGCTGCGCGACACCTTCCTGCCGGTCGCGAACGTCGCGGAGAGCGTCGGCTACGCGTCGGAGGCCGCGTTCAGCCGCGCGTTCAAGAACCGCTACGGGACGCCGCCGGCGCGGTGGCGGCGGGATGTGCGGTTCCGCTGAGGCTGCGCGCCGGATTTACCCCCGCTGTCGCGGCGCGGCAAGCGGCGCCGCCAGCACCACCCGCGCAGCGCTCGCCGCGATCAGCTCGTCGTCCCACGGCCGTACCTCGATCGTGGTGTCGCGCACGCACGGCAGCAGGTGGTCCAGCAGCACCGCGTGCAACGGCTCGCCGAGCAGGTCCCACAGCGCTGTGATCTCCCCGATGATGACCACGCTGCGCGGCCCCAGCAGGTTCACCACGCCGGCCAGGGCCCGGCCGAGCAGCGTCGCTGCCGTCTGCACCAGCTCCACGGCCGCCTCGTCGCCGTCGCGGGCGGCCACGCCGAGATCGTCGAGGTCTGATGCGGCCGACAGGATGCCGGCCTCGTGCGCCCTGCGCAGCAAAGCCTCTGTGCTCACCAGCGATTCCAGGCAGCCGCGGTTGCCGCACACGCAGACCGGTCCGTCGGGCTGCACCGGCATGTGCCCGAACTCGCCGGCGGCGCCGAGCGCGCCCCGGTACGGCGCGCCGTCGAGCACCATCCCGAGGCCGATGCCCTGGCCGATCGCGGCGAGCAGGAAGTCGGCCTCGTCGGCGCCGGGGCCGTAGAGCCGTTCGGCGGCCGTCACCGCGCTGATGTCGTTGTCCACGAACACCGGCACGCCCAGCGCCTCGCGCAGCCGCGCGGCCAGCGGCAGCCCGTTCCAGCCCAGCCGCACCGACATCCGCAGGGTCCCGCTCTCCGGGTCGACGATGCCGGGCACCGCGACCCCGACGCCGGCCAGCGGCAGTCCCTGGCGCCGGGCCTCCTCGATCTCTGTGCGGATCAGGGTGATGAGGCTCTGGAGCGCGTCCGGGGCGGCCGGGTCGAAGGCGCGGCGGAAGCTGTGCACGACCTCGGCGTCCAGCCGGCAGGTGACGCCGGTGACGTGCTCGTGCGCGACCTGGATCCCGATGGTGTGCGCTGATTCGGGCACCAATGCGAGGGGGATCGAGGGACGTCCGCCGCCCTGCGACGGCCGCGGCGCCTCCTCGACCAACAAGCCTTCGGCGAGCAGCCGCCGCGTGCCCTGCGTGATCGTCGCCGGGCTCAGCTCCAGCAGTTCGGCGATCTGCGCGCGGCTGAGCGGGCCGCGCCGGGCCAGCAGCGCGAGCACCGCGGTGCGGGTCATGTCCCCGGAGACGAAGCCCGCGCCCCACCGCATATCAACCGCTTTCTTCGCCGGACGGCCCCGCGCCACGTCGTCGGCCGTGCCGGGCGCACTGATGGGGAAGCTGCTGGGGAAATCGTAGTGGTCCGTGCCGGGCGCCGTGCCGGGCCGCCCCTTGACAGTGCGTTCGTCTCGGCCCTAGCTTCCGTCCAGTTAATTTACACCCGAATTAATTGAGGGAGTACCTGATGCGTCATCCCCTCGTGCGTTTCCGGCGCACCGCTTCCGTGCTCGTGGCCGGCGTGCTCGCGGCCACCGTGACCAGCGCGTTCGCCGCCTACGCCGCCGCGAGCCCGGCCCCGGCCGCCGCCGTCGCCGACAGCGCGGCCGCCAAGGGCGCCCCGCCGAGTGGTTTCCACGGTGTGAACTGGGCCGACCCTCGCGACAACTACGCCAGCGACGCCGTCGTGCCCAGCGGCCTGAGCGTCACCGACGACTACCGCACCGTCTACCGCGTCACCCAGAAGATGGTCGACGGCTTCCGCGCCAACCTCGGCGCCAACACCCTGCGCCTGCCGATCAACCCGGCCAGCGTCGGCACCGCCTGGTGGAACTCCTACCGCGCCACGATCGACGCCGCGACGGCCTCCGGCGACAAGGTCATCCTCAGCTACTGGGAGGCGCCGACCCCGAAGAACGGCCGGATCGACGACGTCGCCGCCTGGAACACCATGTGGGACACCGTCACCGCCGCGTACCGGACGAACCCGCGCGTCTACTTCGAGCCGATGAACGAGCCCTTCGGCTACACCCTGGACGAGTGGGTCCAGGTCTGCACCGGCTGGCTCGCCCGGCACGCCGACGTCCCGCGCGACCACGTCGTCATCTCCGGCAGCGGCTACAACGACAACGTCACCGGCGTCGGCGCGGCCCCGGCCCTGAACGGCACGCTGCTCTCGCTGCACTTCTACGGCTACTGGGCCAGCTCCACCACCGAGGCGGACTGGATCAACAACCTGCTTCCCCGCATCGGCGGCTACGCCTACCGCACCATCATCGACGAGGCCGGCTCCCCGATGACCACCGGCCTGAACTACGGCGCCCACAACGGGAACCAGTACACATCCTACTTCGCGGCCGTCACCGACACCGCCCGCGGGATGGGCATGGGGATGGTCTACTGGCCGGGCCTGCGAACCGGCGACACGTACTCGATCGAGAGCCTGGACGCCAAGGGACGCCTGCAGAACAACAACGCCAGCGGTGTCAGCCAACTGAAGTGGGGCTACGGCTTCGGCGCCGTCCCGCCGGTCAACGAGCAGCCCGCGGCTCATTGAGGATTGAGCCGCGCTGAGGCCCAACACCCGCCGTGGCAACTACGATGAATGAAAGCATCATCGAGCACTCATATCAGCTGTCGAATCTCATCGACTGGTAAGCAGTGCTCGATGACGCGTCATCGGGCAGGCACGGCGCGATCGGGTGGAAGCGCCAGTGACGGCTGGTGTCGAAGACGGCCTTCATATCGAGCGGCACGTGAGTGCGGTCCTGACCGCGGTCGCGGTCACCGCGCGGGCCGTCGCGCTGGTCTGCGCGGTCATCAGCCTCGTCGTCGGGCTGCGCGAGGGACAGTTCGCGCACATCCGGCTGGCCGTCGCGGCCTATGCGGCGGTCGGGTCGTGGGCGCTGGTGTACCTGGCACGGGCCCGCGGCGGCCCGCCCGCGCTGTGGATCAGCGCGGTCGACGTGGCGCTCCTGGCCGGCGCGCTGATCACGCTGCGGGTCGCCGGCGGTGCCGGCTACTTCGACAACGTCAGCAACTCGGCGCTGGAGCCGTTCGTGTCCGCGGCCCTGGTCGGAGTGGCGATCCACGCCTCGACCAGGCAGACGCTGGCGGCCTGTGCCGTCCTCGGCCCGGCGTACCTGGCGACCGTCATCACCCGGCTGTCGGTCGCCGACGTCGCCAACGCCCTCGGAGACCTGGCCTGGCAGGTCGGCATCGCGCTGGTCTGCCTGGCCGGCGCGCGCCGCCTGCACCGCGCGGCGGCCGCCGTGAGCGCCGGCGCGCGGTCGGTGCTCACCGAGCGGGAGCGGCTGGCCGAGGACCGGGGCCGGGATCTGGAGCGCCGCCGCCAGCACGCGGACCGGCGGCGGCGTCATCTGGAACTGCACGACGGCCCGCTGGCGCTGCTGACCGCCATGTCCCGGCCCGCGCCGGTCGGCCATCCCGACGCCCTGGTGCGGGAACGGTGCGCGGCGAACGCTGACCTGCTGCGCGGCCTGTTGAGCGAGAAGGACGATTCCGGCAGTGAATCAGTGCCCGAACTCCGCCTCGCGCTCGTCGGCACCGGAGCCGACTGCGCCGCGCTCGGCCTGCGGGTGCGCTACCAGTTCGGGGCCTTGCCGCCGTGGCTGCCGGAGCCGGTCGTCGAGGCCTTGTGCGGGGCGACACGCGCCGCGCTGAACAACGTCCTGGCGCACGCCGGCACCCGCACCGCCTGGGTGACCGTCGAGGCCGCCGGTGACGATCCGGAGGCGGTGACCGTGGACGTCGTCGACCGCGGCTGCGGGTTCGACCCGGGCACGACCACGGCCGGCGTGGGCCTGCCGACGGCGATCGCCGGCCGGATGGCCGAGGTCGGCGGGGCGGCGGGCGTGGACAGCGTCCCGGGCCACGGGACCTGGGTCCGGCTGCGGTGGCCGGCGTGATCCGAGTGGCGGTGGTCGACGACGACCGGCTCGCCCCGGCGGGAATCAGGGCCCTGCTGGCCGGGCAGCCGGACATCGAGGTCTGCGCGGTGCACACGACGCTCGCCGGGCACCTGGCCGCCGCCGTCGAGGCCGACGTGGTGCTGCTGGACCTGCTGCTGCAGGACGGCGTCGCCCCGGCTCGCAACATCGCGGCGCTGGTACGCGCCGGCCGCACCGTCCTGGTCATGTCCGTGCACGCCGACCACCGGGAGGTCTGGGCGGCGATGCAGGCCGGTGCCTGCGGCTACCTGGTCAAGGACGACGATCCGGACCAGCTCGCCGACGCCATCCGGACCGTGCACGCCGGCGCCGTGGCGATCACGCCGGAGCTGGCCTTCGTCATCAGCCTCAGCCCGCCGGTGCTGTCCCCGACCGAGCACCAGGTGCTGCTGCTGCGCAGCCGCGGCCATACGTACGAGGCGATCGCGCACCGGCTGAACGTGGACAAGTCCACGGTCGCCACGCTGCTGCGGCGGGCCGGGGAGAAGTTCGCAAGGCGGGCCGCGGATACCGCTGTCGATTCTGCTGCTGGAACCCTGTCTCAGCCCTCGACGACGTCCAAAGCCCGCACCGCCTCGGCGAGGCACCGGATCCCGTAGTCCAGCCGCCGGAAGTAGGTGGCCCGGCTCAGGTGGACGCGATGCGCCGTCACGTCATGCCCGGTGCTCCTTCCGAGGTAGTACAGCCGCAGGATCTCGGCGGCCTCCTGATCGACCGGCGAGGCGGATCCGGCCATCGCGTCGATCTCCGTGCGGACGAACGCGTTGACCGCCTGCAGGGACCCGAGCCCCGGCCACGTCTCCAGCGAAAGGTCCGACGGCCGCCGCGGATTGCGCAGGTGGGTCAGGACCCTGCGAACCGCGCCGACCAGAGCGTCTTCCACGCTTTTCATCGTCCGGCGGGCTGCCGGGGGCGGCAATGTCGCACCGGTGTGACAACGGTGAGCTGAGACGAACGTGAGACTTCCACGCCGTCGACCGATGGCTTAATGATTCGAAGCCGCCCAGGTCGAGCGGTGCGCCTACATGACGGAGGAGCCTTCATGCGGATCAGGAACGCCATAGCCGCCGCAGCGGTGCTGGCCGCTGCGATCGGACCGGTTGTCACGGCCTCGGCGGCGAGCGCCTACGACCACGGCTGGAAGTGCACCGGCTACGGCGACGGCCCGACGCCTCAGGCGGCGCACAAGGCGGCCATGGAGGACATGATCGGCAACGTCACGGTCGGGAAGTGGATCTACACCGACGGCCAGAACGCCGACGGCTCGTACTGGGAGCTGATCTCGGCGGACTGCGTGGCCGTCAACTAGTCCACCAGGTCCGCCGGCTCACCAGGTCCGTTGGTTCACCAGGTCCGCAGCACGGTGAAGCCTGCCGAGCGCCAGATACAGGGTCCGCTGGCGCTCGGCAGGCTGTTGGTTTCTCGCCGACCGCGTTGAGCGCCCGGCGTATCAGGCTGCTGTCCTATTCGGGTGCCGCCTCACTCCGGCGCCGGCGGTCGGCGGCGATGACCGCCTCGGCGGCGGCGCGGTCGGCCCAGGTGCCCGGGTGGGCCTGCCGACCGGGCTCGGTGTCCTTGTAGATGTCGAAGAAGTGTCCGATCTCGTCCAGCCGCTCCTGGGCGACGTCGGTCAGATCCTGGACGTCCTCGTAGCGCGGATCGCCCGCCGGGACGCACAGGATCTTGTTGTCGACGCCCTTCTCGTCATGCGAGCGGTAGACCGCCACCGGCCGGACGGCCACCTCCACCCCCGGGAACGCCGGCTCGTCCAGCAGCACGACGGCGTCCAGGGGGTCGCCGTCCTGGGCCAGCGTGTCGGGGATGTAGCCGTAGTCGGCGGGATAGCTGGTCGAGGTGAACAGCTGCCGCTCCAGGCGGATGCGCCCCAGGCGGTGGTCCATGACGTACTTGTTCCGGGAGCCGGCCGGTATCTCGATCACCACGTCGAATCGCATCATGGTCTTCACGTCGAACGCGGTACCCGGGGGAGGTCAGGTGGAAACGCAGGAAATGCCGCTGAGCGGTTGATTGGCTCCGTTGACGACCATGCCCCAGGAGGTCGAGGCTCCCGGCGCGAGGGATCCGTTGTAGGACACGGAGTTCGCAGTCACCGCCTGGCCGGATTGTGTTGCCGTCACATTCCAGGAGTTTGCGATGGTCTGCGTTCCGGCGAACGAGAAGCGCACGGCCCACGCGGAGGTGGCGACAGTCCGGGTATTGGTCACGGTGAACGCGACTTGATAGCCGCTCGACCAGGTCCCGGTCACCGAGGAAGTCACCGAGCAGCCCGCGCCGGCGCTGGAGCTCGGCGTGGAACTCGGGCTTGAACTCGGGCTCGAACTGGGGCTTGAACTCGGCGTGGAACTGGGGCTTGAGCTCGGCGAACTCGACCCCGACCCCGACGACGTCGTGTACGGCACCTGCGTATAAGCAGCACCGCAGTTGCTCCCGCAGGACGAAGGCAACGAGAAGCTGTACACCTGACCGCCGTTGATGAGGGTGTCCGAAGCGTCGGTCACCCGGATCTGGTAGCTCGACCCGGCGGCCACCGTCGGTCCGATGATGTACGCCTGCCCCATGTCGCTGTCCATCGTCGCCGAGACCCACGTCCCGTTCGCCGACAGGTACTGCACGCCGTGGATCCCGTTCGCCAGGTGCGACACCGAGATCGCCGGCCAGTACACCTGGGCCCCCTGCAGGAAGCCGATGTTGATGTCGCCGGTGTAGTTCGGCGCGTTGATGAACTGCCACGTCACCTGGCGGTTGTTCCAGTGGTTCAGCAGGTCGCCGACCGCGCCGCCGTTCAGCTGGAAGCGGTTGATCGAGTCGGTGTGCAGGTCGATGTGGTACGGGTCGTCGCGGCACCAGGCGTTGGAGTCGCCGCAGCTGTCGGCGACCAGCATGTTCAGCGTCGCGCCGTTGTACTTGTCGGCGGTCCACGAGCCGTTGCGGCAGAAGGGCTGGTTCTGCGCGCCGTCGTTGGTGCCCGTGCAGAAGTCGCCGATGCTCACCTTCACCCACCGGCCGCAGTTCAGCCCGTTGTCGAACATGCCCAGGACGCCGGCCTGCGACGGCGGTACCGGACGCGGGAACTGGCCGTAGTTCCCGGGGGAGTTGAAGGCGTTGAGCGCGATGAAGTCCTGGGAGTCCAGGTTCGCCTGCGGCATGCCGCACCCGCCGTACGGCGCGCCGAGCCCGTCGAAGTGGGTCGAGTTGCCGGTCACCGGGCTCGGGGTACCGCCGACGCCGAGCGCCTGCGCGGGGCTGCTGGCCAGGGCCGCGGCCAGCGCGACGATCAGTGCGGCGAGCGCGGCCAACGTGGTGTGCAGGACCGCTCGACGGCGTCGGCGCGGGTGGCGTGGGCGACGTGAGCGGGACGGTGGAGCTGGTCTGGTGTGGCGCACGGTGGCGGCTCCCCTCAAGAGATCTCGGCAGTCGCATGGTCTGCCGGAGGTTCGAAGAGCGTCAAAGTCCTGCGACGCCGCCCCTGGTCACGGCCGCTCCGGCGCGAAACTTTCGCGTAACGGGCCTGCGAGCCACGTCGCGCGCCGTCCTGCCAGTACGGGCTCTGACATGCCCGTTCGACTTCCTTCGACGATCCGGCCGCCCGACGCCGTGCGCCGGCTCACGTAACGGTCCGCGTCGCCAGAGCTACGCTCCGCCCGACACAGTCCGCCACATCTGTATTTGTCGAAAGGCGAATGGAAAGGCGAGCGATGTGAGCAGAAAGATCCCCAGGAAGCTGGCCGGCGTGCTGCTCGCGCTGGCCGGTCTGATCGGGACCATCACCTTCGCGCCGCAGGCCTCGGCGCACGGCGCGATGATGATCCCCGGAAGCCGGACGTTCTTTTGCTACGAGGACGGCCTGACCTCCACCGGCCAGATCGTCCCGCAGAATCCGGCCTGCCAGGCGGCGGTGGCCCAGAGCGGGACCACCCCGCTGTACAACTGGTTCGCCGTCGGCAACCGCAGCGGCGCCACCAGCGGCGGTACGGTCGGCTTCATCCCCGACGGGAAGCTGTGCAGCGGCAACAGCAACTACTACGACTTCTCAGGGTTCGACCAGGTGAGTGCCGACTGGCCGGTCACGCATCTGACCTCGGGCGCGGGCATCACCATCAACTACAACCGGTGGGCCGCGCACCCCGGGACGTTCAGCCTCTACATCACCAAGGACGGCTGGGACCAGACCAAGCCCCTGACCTGGGCCGACCTGGAAACGGCGCCGTTCTCGACGATCACGAACCCGCCGAACACCGGCACCGTCGCCACGTTGCAGAGCTACTACTCCTGGAACGCGTCGCTGCCGGCGAACAAGACCGGACGGCACATCATCTACTCGGTGTGGGCCCGCTCGGACAGCCCCGAGACGTTCTACGGCTGCTCCGACGTCGTGTTCGACGGCGGCACCGGCCAGGTGACCGGCATCGGCGCGACGGCACCGCCGCCGCCCTCGGTGCCGTGCACGGCCACGTACTCCGTGACCAACTCCTGGAGCGGCGGCTTCCAGGCGCAGATCACGGTGACGAACCCGTCCAAGAACCCGATGAACAAGTGGACGGTCGGGTGGGTGCTGGCGAACGGCGAGAGCGTGGTCAGCGCGTGGAACGGGACGCTGTCGCAGTCCGGGTCGCTGGCGACGATGAAGTCGGCGGACTGGAACTCGCAACTCGCGGCCGGAGCCAGTACGAGCTTCGGCTTCGTGGCGAATCAGACCACTGCTCCGGCCCCGCCGGAGAGCCTGTCCTGCACGAGTCCGTAGGCCCGTAGCACTGCTGAGCACTGCTGCGGCGGCGCGGCCGGGAACGAGTCGGCCGCGCCGCCGCCCGCCACCTCTGATGAAGGGTCCTGTCATGCCCGCGCTTCGACGCGCTCTGATATCGGCTGCCGCTGGTTGCCTGCTCGTTGCCGGCCTTGCGGCGTGCAGTCACTCGACGGCCCCCAAAAGCATGAGCGGTATGGACATGAACGGCATGAATGGCATGAACGGCATGAACATGGCCGGCTCCGGCGACGACATGCCGGGGATGGGAGAGCCCACCGGCCCGAAGATCGCCGCCGCGGCGGTTGCCGACTACGGACTCCACGGCGCTGTCGGCGGCTACTCCTACGTCGTCGACTCGGCCGCGCCGTTCACGTTCCACATCACCGGCCCGAGCGGCAAGACGGTCACCCGGTTCCAGCCGTACGAGGGCCAACTGTTGGTGTTCTACCTGGTCCGCAGCGATCTCGGTGACTTCCGCCAGCTGACGCCGTCGATGCGCGCGGACGGCACCTGGACCGTGCCGCTTTCGGCGTTGACGCCTGGTTCCTACCACAGCTACGTCACGTTCGCGGCGCCCGACTCCAACGCCGGGACGCCCTTGTCGTACTCGTTGTCCCAGCCGCTGACCGTCCCCGGCAATGCGAGCGTCGCCGCGCTGCCTGCCGCATCCGACACCGCGATCGCCGACGGCTACTCACTCCGGCTCACCGGATCGCCGCATCAGGGGACTGCGACGAGCCTCGGCGTTGCCGTCGCCAAGAACGGAAAGCCGGTCCAGCAGTTCGACCGTCTCCTCGACGGTTACGCACACCTGACCGCCTTCCACGCCGGCGACGCCGCCTTCGCCCGAGCGCTGTCCACCGGACGCTCCGCCGGTGGCACGGCTGGCGCCGGGGACCTGACGGCGACGATCCAGTTCCCCGAGCCCGGAGCGTGGCGGCTGTTCGTCCAGTTCAAGACGTCGGGTGCCGAGCACACGGCGGCGTTCACGGTGGAGGTGCCCTGATGTCCCGCGATCACTCTTGGCTGCGCAGCATCCGCGTCCTGGCCGTCGTGGCGGCGGCGGTGCTGGCGATGTCGGCAATGTTCGTGCTCGGATCCCGGCCGGCCGAGGGCGCCGGGACCGGCTGTACGGTCGGCTACCAGCCGAACCAGTGGAGCACCGGCTTCACCGCCGACGTGACGGTCACGAACGGCGGTCCGGCGGTCAGTGCGTGGAGCGTGACCTGGTCGTGGACGGGGAACCAGCAGGTCACGTCGGCGTGGAACGCGCTGGTCGGCCAGAGCGGACAACAGGTCACGGCCAGCAACGAGCCCTACAACGGATCGGTCGCGGCCGGGGCGACGGTCGCCTTCGGGTTCCAGGCCACGTATTCGGGGACGAACGCTGTCCCGGCGAACTTCGCGTTCAACGGCGTGGCGTGCGGCGGCGCCGGGTCGCCGAGTTCGCCCTCCAGCTCACCGTCGACTCAACCTTCCAGCCAACCCTCCAGCCAACCGTCGAGCCAGCCGTCCAGTCAGCCTTCCAGCCAACCGAGCGGCGGATCATGTCCGGCTGGCGCAGTGTTCTGCGACGGTTTCGAGAATCAGACCTCGACCACACCGTCCGGCCGATGGTCGGTCGTCACCCCGAACTGCTCCGGCACCGGAACCGCCGCGATCACCACCGCACAGGAGCACTCCGGGACCAAGTCCCTGGAGATCGACGGCCACGGCACCTACTGCAACCACGTCTTCGCCGGCGACACCACCGATATGGCCGCCGCCGCGCCGACCTGGTACGTCCGCTTCTGGATCAAGCACACCGCGCCGCTGCCGACCGACCACACCACCTTCCTGGCGATGAACGACTCCGCGCACGGCAACACCGACCTGCGGCTCGGCGCCCAGAACGGCGCGCTGATGTGGAACCGGCAGTCCGACGACGCCACGCTGCCCGACCAGAGCCCGGCCGGGGTCGCGCAGAGCGTCGTCCTGCCGACCGGCGCCTGGGAGTGCCTGGAGTTCTCGGTGGACCGCGCCGGCGGCCAGATCCACACCTGGTACAACGGCAGCCCCGTCCCGGGCCTGACCGAGGACGGCGTGCCGACCCCGAACCTGGACGACCAGTGGCTGGCCGGCACCGGGGCGTCGTGGCGTCCGCAGCTCACCGATCTGAAGCTCGGCTGGGAGAACTACAGCAGCGGCGACGACACCCTGTGGTTCGACGACGTGGTGCTGAGCACCAGCCGGATCGGATGTTGAGAGCTCGAACATCAGCCTGTTGAGATCTGATCGAAGGGAGTCAGCACTTTGAAAGTCTGGAGACCGGGTACGGCACTCGCGGCCGGCCTGCTCGCCCTGACCACAGCCGTTGCCGCAGCCCCGGACGGAACCGCCGCGGCGGCCACGGCCCCGCAGGTCGACGTCACGGTCAACACCCTGGAAGGCCTCGGCACCATCCCGACCACCGGCTACGGCCTGAACAGCGCGGTGTGGGACAGCCAGATGAACGTCCCGGCCGTGCAGAACCTGCTCGGCCAGGCCGGGATCGGGATGCTGCGCTACCCGGGCGGCTCCTACGGCGACGACTACCACTGGCAGACCAACACCGCGCCCGGCGGTTACGTCGCGCCGGGCACCGATTTCGACTCCTTCATGGGCACCGTCAAGACCATCGGCGCCCAACCGATCCTGATCGCCAACTACGGCACCGGCACGCCTCAGGAGGCCGCTGGCTGGGTCCAGTACGCCAACGTCACCAAGGGCTACGGCGACAAGTACTGGGAGGTCGGCAACGAGAACTACGGCAACGGCTACTACGGCTCCGCCTGGGAGGCCGACAACCACAGCAGCAAGAGTCCGACCACGTACGCGCAGAACGTCATCCAGTACAGCAAGGCCATGAAGGCCGTGGATCCCACGATCAAGGTCGGCGCCGTGCTCACCTTGCCCGGCAACTGGCCCGACGGCGTGGTCGCCTCCGGGGACTCCGCCGACTGGAATCGCACGGTCCTGTCGATCGCGGGCTCGGCGGTGGACTTCGTCATCGTGCACTGGTACCCGAACGGCAGCGGCGCCTCCAGTGCGCTATCCGAACCGGCTCAGCTGCCCGGGGCACTGGCGCAGCTGCGGAGCGAGATCACCAAGTACGGCGGGGCGAACGCCTCGCGCCTCGGCGTCGCGCTCACCGAGGTGAACGCCGGCGTCGACGAGGACACACAGCCGGACGCGCTGTTCGGGGCGGACACGTACTTCACGGCGTTGGAGCAGGGCGTGTTCACGGTGGACTGGTGGGACACGCACAACGGCCCCCAGGCCATCAGCACCGCACCCGACGGCGCCACGGACTACGACGACTGGGGTGTGCTGTCCAGCGGGACCTGTGTGGGGTCGGTCTGCGAACCTGCGATGAACACGCCGTTCCCGAGCTACTTTGCTATCAGCATGCTGAGCAAGCTCGGCCATCCGGGTGACCAGATGGTCAAGGCCGGTACCGACCAGCAGTTGGTCGCGGCGCACGCGGTGCGGCAGGCGAACGGGAATCTGGCCGTGATGTTGGTGAACAAGGATCCTGCGAACGCCTACACCGTGAACCTGCACTACGCCGGTTACACGCCGAGTACCGCCACGCCGACGGTCTACACGTACGGCGACGAGGCCACGTCGATCACCTCGGCGGCGCAGGGCAGCAGCGCGGTCCAGACGTTGGCGCCCTACTCGATCGAGACCGTCGTCCTGACCCCGTCCGGCAACCCCGTCAGTACCCTGGCGGCGCCGGGCTCGCCTGCGGTCTCACAGGTCACCGGCTCGCAGGCGACCGTGAGCTGGACCCCGTCGGCCGGCGGCACGGCCACGCGCTACGAGGTCTACCGGCAGTTCGGCACGACCAGCGAACTGCTCGCGGAGTCGACGTCCACCTCGGCGACGATCAGCAACCTCGTCCCCGGCAGCGGCTACACCCTGAACGTGCTGGCCACCGACCAGAACGGGAACCTGTCGCCGCCCTCGGACCCGGTCTCGTTCACCACCGGGACCCCGGCGAACAGCACCTGCGCCGTGGACTACCAGGTCACCACCGGCTGGGGGAACGGCTACGTCGCCGCGCTCACCGTCACGGACACCGGGCCGAGCCCGATCGACGGATGGTCGCTGACCTTCAGCTTCCCCGGGACCGGCGAGACCCTGGGATCCGGCTGGAACGCGAACTGGTCCGGCAGCGGGCAGAACGTCGAGGCCACCAGCCTGAGCTGGAACGCGAACCTGGCGGCCGGCGGCGGCAACTCGGCCAGCATCGGGTTCGTCGGGAACAACAACGGCGCCTATCCCTCACCGGCGGCGATCAGCCTGAACGGTACGGTCTGCACCACTACATACAGCTCCTGACACCTGTTGCGATACGCAGTGCTGCCGAGGTCGATGCCTTCGACCTCGGCAGCAGTGTCAGGATACCGATATTCCAGTACTGAGGTTCGGCTGCAGCGCCGCCTCGACCGCGACGTGTTCGATCTCGCGGACCAACTGCTCGATCTGCGCCGGCGACATGCCGCGGGTGTCCGCCTCGACGATCAGGCTGAGGCCGTCCGGACCCTCGTCGACGTGCAGGAACAGTCGCTCCACCGGGTCGTTGCGGCGCTGGACCCACTCGAAGCGGCTGGCGGCGCACGCCTTCGCGAACTCCTCGGCGGTGGTGGGCCCGGCCGGCTGCGGGGCCGTGGATCCCGCCGGGGCTTCGGGGTCCGCGGGGCTCGGCGAGGTCATCGTCGTGGCGCGGCGGTCGTTGAAGAACGACGCGATGTCCAGCTCGGCACCTCGCGCCTGTCCGATCTCCTCGATCAGCTCATTGAGTCGCTTCGGGTCGAAGTAGCTGTGCTTGAGGGCGTTCATCGCGGCGGATCCCGCGCGGTCGATGACGTCCTCGACGATGGAGTCGGCGACGTCGAGCAGGACGAGTCCGGCCTGGGCCGCGTGGCAGGTCACGTCGGCGAGTTGGTGCCGGAAGCGGTTGCCGATGACCGGCCGGAACAGGACCGGGTGCACGCCGGTGACGTGCGCCAGCGCGATCGCGTAGACCGCGAAGATCACCCGGGTCGCGTCGGCGCCGGTGCGCTCGCCGAGCGCGGCCAGGGCGGGGCGGAGCGCGGGGGAGTGGTACTCGGCGCTCCAGTAGCGCGGGCGGCGCGGGTCGTCCGACGGCGGGAAGGTCGGGGTCGGCATCACCCGCAGGATGTCGGTGAAGTGTCGCAGGGTCCTGTCGCTGTGGCGCAGGCCGGCCGGGGATTTCTGCCACTCGGTCTGCTGTAGCTGCTGGAGCCCGGTCGGCGGGGCGCTGGCCCGGACCGCGACGTCGCGGAACATGACCTCGGCCCCGCCGCCGTCCAGGGCGAGGTGGTGCATGGCGACGGCCATGCGGGTCGCCTCGCCGTCCTGGCGGACCACGGCCATCCGGACCGGCCACTCGGTGCGCAGGTCGTAGGGCGTGTACTGGTAGTGGTCCGAGATGGCGGCGGCGAGGTCGTCGGCGGCCTGGGCGCCGGGCGGGGCGTCGTAGACCTCCAGGTGGGTGGAGCCGAAGCGCAGGAGTTCCTGGTGCGGATTGCCCTGCGGGTCGAAGCGCAGGAAGGTGCGCATCGAGGGGAACCGGATGTGCAGGTAGGCGAGTTCGTCGGCGACGGCCTCGACGGTGGTCCCGGCTTCCAGCGGCCGCCAGCCGCCCAGCGGGAGCCAGTTGCCCTGGCGCGTCATGGACTGCCAGATCTCGTGCTGGCCCCAGGTCAGGGCCGCGACGCCCGCGGTGTCGCCGGTGAAGTCCACCGGGACGCGTTCGTCGGGCTGCGGCACCGGATCGGGGTCGGCGCCCAGGCCCGGCAGCCGCGCGCCGGCTATCTCAAGGATCTGATGCTGCCAGGTCAGGACCCTGTCGTCGGCGAGCCGCTCCGGCGCGAGGTCGCGGTCGGCGCCGAGCACCAGGATGCGGCGGATCGTCGCGAGCTCGGCGGCGGCGAACGCGGGCCCGATGGCGGACTCGTGGTCGTCGTCGGGGTCGACGCCGGGTTGCAGGACCAGCAGGACGTCGGTCTGCACGCGGCCGCGCAGGCGCGCCGAGGCGATGAGGCAGTCGCGGATCTGCGGTGCGACCGTCAGGATGCGTTTTTCGAGCGCTTCGGGGTGCAGCTGCTGGCCGTCGTCGAGGTCGACCGGGTCATGGAAGGTGAATACGGGCTCTGAGTCCGGGGTGCGACCACTGGCTTGCTGCGAGCCAAGATGCATAGGCCAACACATATCATTCACATAAGCTGCCGGGGAATAGAACTTCCGATTGTGGGGGGTTGCGCAACCGCTCCACCCCCGGGGTGGAGGGGCGTGGTCCACCTGCGGGGCTGGGCCTGCCGGGTGGAGATCCGGATTTCCACCCGCGCGCCGATGCCCGCGCGGGCCCTCGATCGCCAAGCTGGGAGGGCCGGGATCATTCGGGCCCCGGCGGTGGTGTGAAGGGGATTGCTTCGTGTTGCACATGGCTTTGAGGGGGCGGACGCGGCTGGTGGCGGCGGCTGCGGCGCTGGTTTTGGGTGGTGGGTTGGTGTGTGCGGTCGGTCCGGCGGCGGCTGCTTCGGGTGGTGCTTCGGGTGTTTCCGGTGTTTCGGATGCTTCGGGCGGTGTCTCCGGCGCTTCGGGCGGTGCGTCCGGCGCGTCGAGCGTGTCTGGTAGCCGCGATTGCCGAGTCAGTACTTCGCTGGGGCGGGTGCAGGGCGTGGCCGAGGGGGCGACGTGCGCGTACCTCGGCGTGCCGTATGCCGCGCCGCCGACCGGGGCTCGGCGCTTCCTGCCGCCGGCGCCTGCTGCGCGGTGGCGTGGCACGCTGGCGGCGACCAGCGCCAAGCCGGGCTGTCCGCAGGACTTGAGTGGCGGTGGCGCCGGTGACGAGGACTGTCTGTACACGCAGATCTGGCAGCCGCGCACGGGCGGCGCGAACAAGCCGGTGATGGTCTTCCTGCACGGCGGCGCGGACGAGTACGGCGCGGCGAGCGAGCCGGTGTTCGACGGCTCGGCGTTGGCGGCGCGCGGGGACGCCGTCGTGGTGAGCGTCGACTACCGCCTGGGGATGCTGGGCTGGACCGAGCTCGGTGGCCTGGACTCGCGGTATGCGGGGTCGGGGAACAACGGGCTGCGTGACGAGATCGCGGCGCTGACGTTCGTGCAGCGGCAGATCCGCGGGTTCGGTGGCAACCCGCGCGACGTCACGGTGTTCGGCGAGTCAGAGGGCGGCATCTCGATCTCGGCCATGCTCGCGGGCGACCACCCCGAACGCCTGTTCAAGCGCGCGATCGTGGAAAGCGGCCCGGGATACCTCGTGCACACGCAGCAGTACGCCGGCGACGCCGCGAAGCACGTACTGGGCACGGGGGACATCACCAGCGTGGCGCAGCTGGACGCGATGAGCACGCACCAACTGCTGGAGCTCCAGAGCAAAGCCCAACAGGGGGTGTCAGGGCTCGCCGACGCGCTGTTCTTCGGGCCGTCGATCGACGGCACGCTGATCCCGGGGCCCGTCGCGGACCGGATCGCCGCGGGCAGCGCGCGCAACGTCGACCTGATGGTCGGCACCACCGAGAACGAGACGGACTACTGGGCCTTGTTCGCGCCGCAGGTGTTGGACCTGCCGCTGTCGGCGTACCGCAGCTTCCCGGCGGCGCTGGCCGCGCAGAAGCAGCAGATGTTCGACCGCTACTCCGCCGACCGCCCCGGCCTGCCGCAAGGCCGCGTGGTGAACGCGATGCTGACCGACCAGATCTTCCGCGTCCCAACCCTGCGCATGGCCCAGGCTCAGGCGAGGTGGCGCCCGACGTACGTCTACCAGTTCGACTGGCACGTCCCCTACGCCGTCGGCGCACCCGAGGCGCAAAACCTCGGCGCGATGCACACCGAGGAGGTCCCCTTCGCCCTCGGCAACCTGGACCTCAGCGACTACCCCCGAGGCGCCGCCACCCTGGCAGCCGAGCGCCCCCAACTCACAACCCTGTCGACCCACATGATGGACGCCTGGTCCACCTTCGCCCACACCGGCCACCCCGGCTGGCCGAGCTACACCCCGGCAAGCCGCGCGACGAAGATCTGGGATGTGCCCGAGCGAGTGGAGAACGGCCCGCAGGAGGCCGAGCGGGAGATGTGGGATGGGTTCTCGTTCCCGGCGTGGGACATGGAGCCTTGGAGTAGCGCGCCGGCGAAGGGCTGAGGGCTGAGAGCGATGGGCGGCGGCTGCGACTTCGGTGGCAGCCGCCGCTGCCGCGCGACGGGTCATGTCGCTGGGGCACGAGCCAGCGCTGCGAGTGCTGGAGCATGGCGAGGCGACCGGCCGGCTTGGCAGGCCTGAGTGGCCCGGTTGCCAAGTCGGCGCGCTGGTCGGCAAGGCGGTGCTGAGCTAGCAGGTGGAGCTGTTGGTCGGCTAAGTCGGCGGCACGGTGGTCGGTAAGCGTCGCGAATGCTGCTGCGGGGCGACGCGACCGGCAGGCTTGGCGAGCTAGTTTGCCGGAGCTGGCCTGGTGAGTGGCTCGGTCGGGCGAGCCAGTGCCGCGCTGTGCGTGTTCGGGCCGTTGTTCCGGTTCTTATGCCACCGAGGGGCGGGTGTCCGTCCAGTCGACCATCAGGCGGCGTTCGGCGAAGAGCCAGCGGCCGTTGGGTTGTTTGGCGAAGTGGTCTAGGTAGCGGATGCTGGCGAGCATGAGGGTGCGGGTGCCGTCTTTGTTGATGGTCAGGTGGTGGGCTATGCAGTAGCTCTCGCCGGTGGCGGTGTCGCCGGTGAGGGTGATGGTGCTTTGGCCGTTGAAGTGCGTGGTGGCGGCGTAGGCGTTCAGGGCGTCGAAGACCGGGGCCAGGGAGTCGCGGCCGTGGAGTTCCTGGGTGGGCTCGGGTGCTTTGGCGTCCATGTAGACCAGGAAGTGGGTGTCCTCGGTGAACAGGGCCATCTGGCCCTTGGCGTCGCGGCGGTCGGCGCAGTGGGCGTAGGCGTCGAAGAGCTCGCGGAGGGCCAGGCGGTCGGCCGCATCGGCGGGGGAGAGTGTCGCTGGGGATGTCATGGGGGATCCCTTCGTGCAACTATTTGACACATGTATAGAAACAAGCGCGGGGCCGTGGCGCAAGTCGGGGAGCGCTGAGCGCCGTGGCCGGACGCACCGACCCGCGCGTCAGCCGCACGACCGAGGCCCTGACCAGCGCGATCGTGGAGCTGGCGGGGGAGCGCCCGGTTTCGCGCGTCACGGTCGCGGAGCTGGCCGAGCGGGCCGGGGTGACGCGCGCGACCTTCTACAACCGCTACGCCAGCCCTCTCGACCTCCTTGTTCAGGTTCTGTATGGGGATCTTGAACTGGGTCATGCGAGGGAAGGTGAGTTGCGTGCCGAGGGCGGCCATACGGCCGCAGAGTTGCTGCGCATGTCGGTCGCCGAGGTCGCAGAGCACGTCGAGCGCTTCCGCCCGATCTATCAGCATGCGCTCAACGATCCGGCCGACCACGGCGTCTACGCGGCACTGGTCCGCCACTTCATCGACTACGCACTCGACTTCATGCAGCGCTCGACGCACCCTGACGCCCCACGCGCCAACCACGGCATCGTCGCGTCCTTCGTGGCGCATGGATTCGCGGGCGCGATCGAGGCGTGGCTTGCTGATGATGACGCGACTCGGGACGACCTGGTGGATGCTGCGGTGGCGTGTGCGCCGGTGTGGTGGAGCTGACGGCTGTGGAGTTGAGGGCTAAAGGGGCTTGATCATGATGGCGTGGCCGTCGCGGCGGGAGGCGATGATGCGGCGGCCGGGAGTGAGGTCGGAGGTGAGGAGGTCATCGAGTGGGATCTGTGCGCCGGTACTGTTGCGGAGCAGCGTCGAGGCGTCGACGCCGAGGGTCATGATGCCGCCGTCCTCGCTCGCGATATGTATCGAAGCGGCGTCAACAGCGGTGATCCGCCCGACGACCGCTGCTGAAGCTGCCGGATGCTGGAAGCGCACGTCGATCGAAACCCGCACCCCATCAGGAGATCGATTCGGCAGGCCCGTGTGGGCCAAAGCTTCGTGCATGAGCACTACGTCGCCAGGTTGGTAGTCAGCGCGCAGCCAGGAATCGTCCAGCGGCGGAAGCGACTCAGCAGGCACGCATCCCCCGCGATGGCTCCCGCGCACCACCGCCAAACCCCCGAGCTCCGCACCGATCGCCATCAGTGGAATCCACGCCGTGGTCATCGCAAAGCCCGGATTCAGCAACGCGTCCTGATGCGCCTGCGTCGTGCCGCCCGGCGGCATGATCCGGTAGCGCGCCAGCGGGATGAAACCCACCGGCGCGCCGGCGATCGCCGCGAAGAACGCCGCGACCGCCGGTACCGCGACCAGACGCTCCCACAGCTGTTGCGAGTTCAGCGCGTCCTGGAGCTCGGTGTCGACCGAAGCCGTCAAAGGCTTGCCGGCCCACGCCGACGAGGCGTCGAGGAGGCCCTGCTCGACGAGCGTGCGGACAACTTCCTCAGCCGTGGCCCGCACCGCAGCCGCATCGAGCACGCCCCGAAAGAACAGATACCCCTCGTCCGCGAACAGCGCCCGAAGCCGAACCCGATCCCCGAGCAGCCCGTTCGCCACCCGCATCTCACCCATCGAGCGGATCTCGACGGAATCGGGCCACCGGATTCTCCAAAGTCCCGACCAGCTGCAACGCCCCGGACGGATCGTTGAGATCTACCATCTGTTGGTTGTTCCGCAACTGAAGCCGATTCAGACAGGACAACGCGAAATCTGGCGCGAAAAGGTCGAAGCGCCGAAACTCCGCAAAGGGGCTGTTCGTATGCGCTATTCGGTTCGCAACGCGGTCGATGCCGTCGGCCATAGTGTGCCGATAGCGATCGAGTGTGCGTTCGTTGAACAGGTGCTTGGCGGCGTCCTCGACGGCGGGGGAGAAGATGGCGCGCGCGGTTGCGACGGCCGAGGCCTGGGGGCTCAACGTCCTTCCCCCACGCTCTGCTCCGCGGCGGCGATCTTCTCGGTCCGCAGATCCTCTTCGGTGGCTCCGAGGCGCCAATAGCCGGAGAACTCCACGCGCCTGCGGTCGACGCCGCGCTCGCCGACGAGGTGGCGTCGCAGGGTCTTGACCATCCCGGCTTCGCCGGCGATCCACGCGTAGGGCGCTCCGTCGGGGAACGCCGCACCGCCGATCTCCTCGGTCAGCAACGCGCCGGGGCGGCGCGTCGGATCGCGGACCAGCCAGGTGATGTCGGCTTCGCCCGGGCTCAGGAGTTCCTGGGTGTCCTTCAGATCCGGGACCTCGATCCAGGCCCGGGCGCGCAGTCCGGCCGGCAGCCATTCCAGGATCGCCGCGGCGGCCGGCAATGCGGTCTCGTCGGCGGCGATCAGCACCCAGTCAGCGTCCTGAGGAAGCTGGAAACCGATGCTGCGGTTGTCCTCGAACGCCGGTCCCAGCAGCACGACCCGGTCGCCCGGCACGGCTTCGGCGGCCCAGCGCGACGCCGGTCCGGCCGGGGTCGCGCTGGAGTTTCCGGTGCCGTGCAACACGAAATCGACGTCTACCTCGTCGCGTTCCCGGTCCTGCGAGCGAACCGTGTAGGAGCGCATGACGCCCCGCTCGTCGGCCGGCATGGCCCGCCATTGCGCGAACCAGTCGTCACCGGCGTCGAAGGGCACGATCGGCGCGTCCTGCCCCGGCTGCGGCAGGAAGAGCGAGAAACTCTGGTCCCGGCCGCCGCTGGCGAAGTCGCGCAGCTGGGCCCCGCCGAAGGTGATCCGGATCATCGAGGGCCCCAGGCGGCGCGTGACCACGACGCGGGCCTGGAAGAAGCGGAACTTGCCGTGCACGAGCGGGGACGGCGATGGTGCTTCGGCAATCGGCGCCGCTGCCGACGCGACCGAGGAGATGGCCGCGGCCGAGGCCGTGGCGGCCAGCACCGCGCTCACCGAAGAGGTAGAGGCCGGGTTCACTGAGGAGGTCGAGTTCATAACGATCAGCTCACCTTCTTGCAGGTCTGAATCGCCTTGGCGAGGTTTTCCAGCAGCGGAGCGGAACCGGTCCAGGAGAAGCGCGGCACCGCGTCCCAGGGCGCGACCTGGCCAGCCTTCACCGCGGGCAGGGCGTTCCACGACGGCTTCGAGGCCAGCGCCTTCGGCTGCAAGGCGGTGGACCGGCTGTCGAGCAGGATCAGGTCGGCCGCGTACTTGTCGGCGTTCTCCCAGCTCAGGCTTTCGAAGTAGTCCCCGGTGTCGAGCTTGGTGGGGACGATGAACTCGACGCCGAGCTCGGCGAAGTACATCAGGTCACTGGCGATCTTCGGATTGGACGCGTAGAACACGTCGGGGCTGCCGGACGCGGCCAGCACCTTCAGCCCGCCGGCCGCCTTCGCCGCGCTGCGCAGCGTCTCGGATGCGGCCTGGAACCGGGCCTTGCCGTCGGTGACCTTCTTGGCGCTCAGGTCCGCGCCGAGCGACTGCGCCAGGTCGGCGTAGCGCTGGATCGGGGTCGGCAGCGAGGCCCGGGCCACGTTGATCGCCACGCTCGGCGCCAGCTTGGCGATCTGGTCCTTGCTCTCGTTCGGCACGTACCACAGCGCACCGGGTTCATACATGTGCGTGACCAGCAGCTGGGGGTTGAGCGCGGCATACTTCTCCACGTTGAACTCGCCCCAGGCGTTGCCCAGCACGGTCACCTTGCCGACGTTGAGGTCGCCGGCCTGCGCCGTGGGCTTGCCGTCGGGCTGCGTCGTCTCCCCGAAGACGCCGACGATCTGCTGGTCCAGGCCGAAGTCGACGAGCGCGGCGGCGGTGCCGGTGAACGCCACGACCCGGGTCGGCGCGGAGGACAGCTTCACCGTCGTTTTCCGGTCGTCGGTGAAGGACCAGGAGCCGGAGCTGCCGGCCGAGCCCGAAGCAGAGCTCGAACCGCTGCCGCAGGCCGTGAGCGCCGCAGCGAGGGCGCCACCGCTGACGCCAGCCAGGACGCCACGACGAGATAAAAGGGAAATAGCGGATGAATATGGCATAAATGTCGCTTTCTCAGGATTGAGGGGCGCTTACCCGGCGCCGGTGAAGTTAGGTTAGCCTAACCTCATCACTCGCCCAAGGGGGGTCACCTCCGCGTCGTCGATTCGGAGCCAGGTCTTGTCCGCCACCGCGCCACCGCAGGCCCCTGAGGCCGCCGTCCCGATACTTCGCAGGCGTCCACCGGGCCAGCGCGACTTCACCAGGGGCGCCGGCCTGGCAGCCTCGACCCTGCTGCTGCTCGCAGTGCTCGTGCTCAGCATCTGCCTCGGCGCCAAGTCGCTCTCGCTCGGTGACGTCTGGCAGGGCCTGTCCGACTCGGGCTCCCCGTACTACACAGTCGTGCACCAGATGCGGTTGCCGCGGACCCTGCTCGGCCTGCTCGTCGGCCTGGCCCTCGGTCTGGCCGGCGCGGTGATGCAGGCGCTGACCCGCAACCCGCTGGCCGATCCGGGACTGCTCGGCATCAACGCCGGGGCCTCGGCCGCGGTCGTCACCTCCATCTGGCTGTTCGGGATCGGGACCTTTGACGGCTACGTCTGGTTCGCCCTAGCCGGCGCCGCGATCGCCACCACCGCCGGCTACCTGGTCGGCGGCGGACGCGGGGCGACGCCGGTCCGGCTGGCGCTGGCCGGGGCCGCGCTGAACGCCACTCTCTTCTCCTATGTCAGCGTCGCGATGCTGCTGGACTCCGCTTCGTTGGAGGCCATGCGGTTCTGGACCGTCGGCTCGCTGGCCAGCGCGACGCCCTCCACCGTCGTCAGGGTGCTGCCGTTCGCCGCCGTCGGCCTTGTGCTGGCTCTGGCGCTGGCCCGGCCGCTCAACGCGCTGGCCCTCGGCGAGGACTCGGCGCGCGCCCTGGGCTCGCGGCCCACGGCGGTGCGTGCGGCGGCGATCGTCGCGGTGACGCTGCTGTGCGGGGCTGCCACCGCCGCATGCGGGCCGATCGTGTTCGTCGGGCTGATGGTGCCGCACGTCGTGCGCACCATTACCGGGCCGGACCTGCGCTGGATGCTGCCGTACTGCGCGGTGCTCGCGCCGGTGGTGCTGCTCGGCGCGGACGTGCTCGGCCGGATCCTGGCCCGGCCCGGCGAGATCCAGGTCGGCGTGGTCACCAGCGTGGTCGGCGGCCCGGTGTTCCTGTACTTCCTGCGGCGCGCGAAGGCGGTGCGGGCATGAGGGTTCTGCGAACCGCCGCCTTCTCGGTGCGCTACCGGCCCCGGACGCTCACCGCTTCCGCCGCCTGCGCACTGCTCGCGTTCGCGGCCATGGTCGTCACCCTTGGCAGCGGCGACTACAGGATCCCGCCGGGCGAAGTGCTGCGTACGCTGTTCGGCGGCGGCACGGTGGGCGACCACTTCATTGTCGTCGAGCTGCGGCTGCCGCGCGTGGTGACCGCGTTGCTGGTCGGCGCCGCGCTCGCGTTGGCCGGCGCGGTGTTCCAGTCGCTGGTCCGCAATCCGTTGGGCAGCCCGGACATGCTCGGCTTCACCGAGGGCGCGGCCACCGGAGCGCTGGTCGTGGTGGTGGCCGGCGGTAGCAGTCTGGCGCTGGCCTGTGGGGCGGTGATCGGCGGCGTGCTCACCGGTGTCGGGGTCTATGCCCTGGCCTGGCGCCAAGGCGTGCACGGTTACCGGCTGATCCTGGTCGGCATCGGAGTCTCGGCGATCCTGAGTGGGGTCAACGGGTATCTGATGACGAAGGCGCAGCTGATGGACGCCGCGCGGGCGATGCTGTGGCTCACCGGAAGCCTGGACGGCCGGGGCTGGAGCGACGTCGCGCCGCTGGCCGTGGCGATGGCCGTGCTCGTACCGGTGTTGCTGGTCGGGTGCGGCAGGGCGTTGCACGTCGCCGAGATGGGGGACGACGTGGCGCGGGCGCTCGGCGTCCCGGTCGACCGCGCGCGGCTCACGGCGCTGGCCGCCGCGGTCCTGCTCACCTCGTTCGCCGCGGCGGCGGCCGGACCGGTGGCCTTCGTCGCGCTCACCTCGCCGCAGCTCGCCAAGCGGCTGACCCGCGCGCCGGGGCCGAACCTGATCCCCTCGATGCTGATGGGAGCGGTGCTCCTGACGTGCGCCGATCTCGTTGCGCAGCATGCCATCTCCGGGCGGCAGCTGCCGGTCGGGGTGGTCACCGGCGTGCTCGGCGGCGGGTATCTGATCTGGCTGCTGGCGGCCGGGCGCAAGGCGGGGCGGATCTGACGATGCCGAATTCGAAGCCGACCACGAACTTCAAGGAGACACGCAGCATGATGACCGAGAACGGTCAGGCGGTGGCGACCACGTCCCGGCTCAGCGGCACCGGCCTGACGCTGGCCTACGACGGCCGGACCGTCGCCGAGGACCTCTCGGTCGCGATCCCGGACGAGTCCTTCACGGTCATCGTCGGCCCCAACGCCTGCGGCAAGTCGACCCTTCTCAGGGCCCTGTCGCGACTGCTGAAGCCCAAGGCCGGCAGCGTGGTGCTCGACGGCGCGGACATCGCCTCGATGCCGACCAAGCAGGTCGCCCGGATCGTCGGCCTGCTGCCGCAGTCCTCGATCGCGCCGGACGGCATCACCGTCGCCGACCTGGTCTCGCGCGGCCGCCACCCGCACCAGGGGCTGCTGCGGCAGTGGTCGCGCGAGGACGAGCGGATCGTGGCCGGGTCGATGGCCGCGACCGGCGTCACGGACCTGGCCGAGCGCGCCGTCGACGAGCTGTCCGGCGGCCAGCGCCAGCGGGTGTGGACGGCGATGGTGCTGGCGCAGCAGACGCCGCTGCTGCTGCTCGACGAGCCGACGACGTACCTCGACATCGCGCACCAGATCGAGATCCTCGACCTGTGCGCACGCCTGCACGAGGAGGAGGGGCGCACGCTGGTGGCCGTGCTGCACGACCTCAACCAGGCCGCGCGCTACGCCACGCACTTGATCGTGCTCTGCGATGGACGTGTGGCGGCTTCCGGCGCGCCCGAGGAGATCGTGACCGCCGAGTTGGTGGAGTCGGTGTTCGGTCTGCCGTGCCGGGTGATCGAGGATCCGGAGACCGGGACGCCGCTGGTCGTCCCCGGGGCCCGGCGGACGCGCGCCGCGTCCCCCGACATCTCTCGGTAGTCCGAAAATATCGGAGGAAAAAAGGTTCGGACACCGATATGAATGGCCTCAGAAACAATGGCTTTCCGAAGCCTTTCGGACCGTCCATATATCGGACAGGAAATAGACGGGAATCCGAGACCGTGCCACTCTCTAGCCATGTCCCGCGATGGAGTGGCCCTGGTCGGTCGGCCGTACGTCGACTTCGGACGCCTGTCCAGCACGTGCTGTAGGCGGGCCGTCTGATCCGCCTGCGCTTTTCGCGGCCCGGTTCACGCCTGTCCTGGCGCTGAACAGCCACCTTCTTTCTTTCCTCAATTCGAGCGGCTGCGCCAAGCCGCCCGCCGGTGTGCCCGGCGATCCTTTCGGGAGCCTTCCTGTGATGGACATCAAGACTCTGGTTCGTACGGCCGCGGCGTTGACAGCCGCCCTCGGGATCGTCGCCTCGGCCGCCGCGTGCGGGTCGTCGAAGAGCTCTGGTTCGACCGCCAAGGCCGCCGCCACCTCCGGTGACTCCGGGGGTTCGGCCGCCTCGACGCTGCGGCTGGGCTACTTCGCGAACGTCACACACGCCACGGCCGTGGTCGGCGTCGCGCACGGCGACTTCGCCAAGGCCCTGGGATCCACCAAGCTCTCCACGCAGATCTACAACGCGGGCCCGGCGGAGATGACCGCGGTGCTCGGCGGGCAGCTGGACGCCGCGTACGTCGGTCCGTCCTCGGCGCTGTCGGCCTTCGTGCAGTCGCACGGCGAGGCGCTGAAGATCGTGGCCGGCGCCACCGAGGGCGGCGCGGAGCTGGTCGTCAAGCCGGGCATCAACTCCGCCGCGGACCTCAAGGGCAAGACCCTGGCCACGCCGCAGAAGGGCAACACCCAGGACGTGGCGCTGCGCTACTGGCTCAAGCAGCAGGGCCTGACCGCCAACCCGGACGGCACCGGCGACGTCTCGGTGGACCCGCAGGACAACGCGACCACCCTGGACCAGTTCAAGGCCGGGCACATCGACGGCGCGTGGCTGCCCGAGCCGTGGGCCTCGCGGCTGGTCACCGAGGCCGGTGCGAAGGTGCTCGTCGACGAGCAGAGCCTGTGGCCGAACGGCCAGTTCTCCACCACCACACTGGTGGTCGCGACCGGTTTCCTGGACAAGCACCCGGACACCGTCAAGGCCCTGATCGACGGCCAGATAGCCGCCAACTCCTGGATCGAGTCGGACCCGACCGACGCGCAGAAGCTGGTGAACAGCGAGCTCAAGCGGCTCACCGGCAAGGCGCTGACGGACGCCGAGGTCCAGCGGTCCTTCAGTGAGCAGAAGGTCACCAACGACCCCGCCGCCTCGACGCTGCAGACCTCGCTGGACCACGCGGTCGCGGTGAAGCTGCTGAAGTCGACCGACCTGCACGGCATCTTCGACCTGTCGATCCTGAACGCCGAACTGGCCAAGAACGGTCAGCCGGCGGTCTCCGACGCCGGATTGAGCAAGAAGTGACAGGCGCGCGGGAATCCGTTGAAGCTGTCGAGTCGGTAGAGGTCGTCGAGGCTGCTGAGGCCGCCGAGCTTGAGGGACCAGTCGAGCCGGAGGAACCTGTCGAGTCGGTCGAGGCCGAGGAGCGTCAGGAGTCTGAGGAACAGCAGGAACCTGTAGCTTCCGAAGAAGCTGAAACGCTCGAAGAGGCTCCGCAGGCCGAAGGGGTCGTCGAAGCCACCGACGCCCTGAAGGACGTCGAAGCCGGCCTGGACGCCCTGGAGACCTCCGCCGAGCGCGAGACCAGCAGGCTCGTATCCGTCTTCCGCGCCGTCTACCCGCCGCTGCTCGCCGTCGTCCTCATCATCGCCGTCTGGCAGGTGCTGTACGTCGCGAAGATCTGGCCGGACTGGAAGCTGCCCGGACCCTCGGAGGTCTTCACCTCCCTGAAGTCCACCTTCAGCAGCGGCGACGCCTGGCCGTCGGTCGGCCACAGCGCCGAGCACGGCGCGATCGGCTTCGCCGCCTCGGTGGCCATCGGCACGCCGCTGGGACTGCTGGTCGGCCGGTTCCGGCTGGTCCGGGCCGGCGTCGGCCCGATCCTGTCCGGGCTCCAGTCGCTGCCGTCGGTGGCCTGGGTACCCCCGGCGCTGATGTTCTTCGGCCCGCAGCCGGCGATGCTGTACGGCGTGGTGCTGCTCGGCGCCGTGCCGTCGATCGCGGTCGGGGTGGTGTCAGGGCTTGACCAGGTGCCGCCGCTGTACCTGCGGGTCGGCCGGAACCTGGGAGCCCGGGGCCTGGCCTCGGTGCGCTACGTGCTGCTGCCCGCGGCGCTGCCCGGCTATCTGGCCGGGCTGCGGCAGGGGTGGGCGTTCGCGTGGCGGTCGCTGCTGGCCGCGGAGATCATCGTGCAGTCCGCGGATCTGGGGCACTCGCTCGGCTTCCTGCTGAAGAACGCCCAGGACTCCAACGACATGGCCGGCGCGTTCGCGGCGATCGTGCTGATCCTCGCGGTCGGCGTCGCGGTCAACCAGCTGCTGTTCGTGCCCTTGGAGCGCAGGGTTCTGCGATCGCGGGGACTCGCGTGAGCTGAATTCCGCCGCGACATTGTGTCGGGCCCCGATGTTTATTACATCGGGGCCCGACACTTTTTTGTGCTTGTCTCATGCGCTCTCGAATACCAGGCATCGGACTTCCGGGATGCGAGACTGTTCGAACTTCCATTGACGGGCGTGCAGTTCCACTGTCATTCTCATGCTATGCACCAGGGCCGACTTCTTGTGGCTCGCCGTCACGTCGATCTGCGACGGACCGCGAGCGCCATCTGTCCTGACCACCCGTAGCCAACGCTGCCCGGGTTTTTCTTTTCGGTTCGCGCCGCCGATCTGGCGCCCCCTTCGCATGTGTGCGTGTTCTGCTGAACTGCTTTAGCGCGCCGTTTTTCCCTCGCCCTTTTCCAAGGAGTTCCACCATGCCCTCGATCCTGGCTGTCTCCGGCAGCCCGTCACCGACCTCGCGCACGGTGTCGGCCGTCGACCACGCACTCACCTGGCTGGCGGACCGCGGCCATCGGACCGCTCACCTGGCGGTCCGCGACCTGCCGGCGGCCGAGCTGCTGGCCGGCGTGCGCAACACCGTGGCCGTGCAGGAGGCCTTCGAGGCCGTCGCCAACGCCGACGGCGTCATCGTGGCCACGCCGGTCTACAAGGCCGCCTACACCGGCCTGCTCAAGGCGTTCCTCGACCTGCTGCCGGAGAACGCGCTGGCCGGCAAGGTGGTCCTGCCGCTGGCCACCGGCGGTACGGTCGGGCACCTGCTGGCGATCGACTACGCGCTGCGTCCCGTGCTCACCGCGCTCGGTGCCGACCACGTGCTGCCGGGCCGGTTCCTGCTGGACATCGACATCGCCCGGAGTGAGGCCGAAGGCGTGTTCCTCGCCCCGCAGACCGAGAAGCGTCTGGTCGAGACGCTGGAGCGGTTCTCCGGGGCGCTGGACCTGCGCGGGATCGGTTTCTCGGCGGCGCTGCCGCAGGCCGGGACGCAGACCGGGCCACACACCGGTTCGCAGGCCGACACCGCGACCGGCGATCTGATCCTGGCCAACGGCGCGTCCGCGGCGGTCGGACGATGAGCGTCCTGAGCACGGTCCCGTACTCCAGACGCGGCTTCCTCGGCCTGGTCGGGACCGCCGCCCTGGCCGCCGGGTGCAGCTCGGCATCCGGCGGTTCGGCCAAGAAGACCACCAAACTGCGCTACCAGGGCTCGGCGGGTTCCGTCACCCCGCCCGAACTGGCCGCGGACCTGGGGTATCTGGGCTCTGTCACGCTGGACTGGGTCGGCAACACGATCAGCGGGCCGCAGGACATCCAGTCCGCCGCCACCGGCCAGACCGACTTCGGCGGCGCCTTCAACGGCGCGGTTGCCAAGCTGCACGCCGCCGGCGCGCCGATCACCGCCGTCATCAGCTACTACGGCGTGGACCAGTACTCGTACAACGGCTTCTACACGCTGGCCGGAAGCCCGATCGCCGGCGCGTCCGACCTGTTCGGCAAGAAGATCGGGATGAACACCCTCGGCGCGCACGACGAGGCGATCCTGGACATCTACCTGGGCCGCAACGGCGTCACCGAGACGGACGCGAAGAAGGTCGAGCCGCTGGTGGTGCCGCCGGTGAACACCGAGCAGTCGCTGCGCGCGCACCAGATCGACGTCGCCGTGCTCGGCGGCATCCTGCGCGACAAGGCGCTGGCCGACGGCGGCGTGAAACCGCTGTTCACCGACTTCGACCTGCTCGGCTCGTTCAGCGCCGGGACCTACGTGTTCCGCAACGACTTCCTGGCGAAGAACCCCGACACCGTGCGCGCGTTCACCTCCGGCGTCGGCAAGGCGATCGAGTGGGCCCGCAGCACGCCGCGCGCGGAGGTCGTCGACCGCTTCACGAAGATCATCAAGGCCCGCGGCCGGAACGAGGACGCCTCGGCGCTGAAGTACTTCAAATCCTTCGGCATCGCCGGGACCGGCGGCGTCATCGCCGAGAAGGAGTTCACCACCTGGATCAGCTGGCTCGAAGGACAGGGCCAGATCCCCCAGGGCAAGGTCAAGGCCGCCGACGTCTACACCAACAAGTACAACTCCTTCGCGAACGGGGGCAGTTGAGATGGCCGCGAACGGCACCACGCTCACCGTGGTCGACGCCGTGCAGAAGATCCGCATCGACGGCGTCACCAAGACCTTCGCCGTCCGCGACGGTGCCACGTTCACCGCGCTGGACGACGTCACGCTGACCGTCGCGCCGGGGGAGTTCCTGGTCGTGGTCGGCCCGAGCGGCTGCGGGAAGTCGACGCTGCTGGACCTCATCAGCGGCCTGACGAAGCCCAGCAGCGGCCGGATCCTGCTGGACGGCAAGGCCGTGACCGGCCCCGCGCTGGACCGGGGCATCGTCTTCCAGCAGTACGCGCTGCTGCCGTGGCGCACCGCGCAGCGCAACGTCGAGTTCGCCCTGGAGGCCCAGCCGCGCCTGGACCGGCTGAACCGCAAGGGCCGCGCCGAACGGGCCCGTGAATACCTCGACCTGGTCGGGCTGTCAGGGTTCGAAGACCGCTATCCGCATGAGCTGTCCGGCGGCATGCGCCAGCGCGTGGCCATCGCCCGGGCGCTGGTCGCCGATCCGGCGGTGCTGCTGATGGACGAGCCCTTCGCGGCCCTGGACGCCCAGACGCGTGACGGGCTCCAGGAGGAGCTGCTGCGCATCTGGCACAAGACCGGCACCACGATCGTGTTCATCACGCACGGCATCGACGAGGCGGTCTATCTCGGGCAGCGGGTCGCGGTGATGACCTCGCGGCCGGGCCGCATCAAGCAGATCGTGGACGTGCGGCTCGGCGACCGGCAGGCCGAGGACGACGTGCGCTCCAGCCCGGAGTTCGCCGCCTACCGGCACCGGGTGTGGAGCCTGCTACGCGAAGAGGTCACCGCGGTGAGGGAGGTTGTTTCCGTTGGCTGAGATCCCGTTCGCGCCGACGGTCCAGCTGCTGAAGCGGACCGTCCCGACGCCGGTCGCGCGGGTGGCCGGGGCCCTGACGACGGTCGGCAAACGCACCGTCGCGATCGCCGCGTTCCTCGTGCTGTGGGAGGTCGCGCCGCGCGTCGGCCTGGTGGACCGCACGTTCCTGGTGCCGTTCTCCGAAGCCGTCAAAGCCCTGATCGAGCTCGCGAAGGACGGCCAGCTCTGGGACAACACCCGGGCCAGCCTGGTGCGCTCGCTGTCCGGCTTCCTCATCGCGATCGGCGTGGGGGTGCCGTTGGGCCTGCTGATCGGCTGGTACAAGCCGGTCGCGGAGATCCTGGGGCCGCTGCTGGAGCTGTTCCGCAACACCGCGGCGCTGGCGCTGCTGCCGGTGTTCATCCTGCTGCTGGGCATCGGCGAGACCTCGAAGATCGCCATCGTCGTCTATGCCTGCACCTGGCCGATCCTGCTGAACACGATCAGCGGCGTCCGGACCGTCGATCCGGTCCTGATCAAGTCGGCGCGGTCGATGAGCCTGCCGGCGCACCGGCTGTTCGCCAAGGTGATCCTGCCGGCCTCGCTGCCGACCGTGTTCACCGGCATCCGGCTGGCCGGCGCCTCCTCGATCCTGGTGCTGGTGGCCGCCGAGATGGTGGGCGCCAAGGCGGGCCTGGGCTACCTGGTCAACGCCTCCCAGCAGAACTTCGCCATCCCCGACATGTACGCCGCGATCATCGCCATCTCGGTGATCGGGCTGGTCTTCAACCACCTGCTCGTGCTGCTGGAGCGGCGGCTGACCCGCTGGCGTCCGGCGGCAGGACTCTGATTTCCGCACTCTGAGGGGCCATCCGACATGAGCACCGACCGACGACAACTCCACCTGAACGCCTTCCTCATGGCGCCCGGGCACCACGACGCGGCCTGGCGGCACCCGGCCAGCCAGCCGCACCGCGTCACCGACATCACCTACTTCCAGCAGCTCGCGCAGACCGCCGAGCGCGGCAAGTTCGACTCGATCTTCTTCGCCGACGGACTCGCGCTGTGGGGCGGCCGGGCCGGGGCCAACGTGACCGGCGGCCTGGAGCCGCTGACGGTGCTGCCGGCGATCGCCGTGGCCACCCAACACATCGGCCTGATCGCCACCGCCTCGACCACCTTCAACGAGCCGTTCCACCTGGCGCGGCGGTTCTCCTCGCTGGACCACGTCTCGGGCGGCCGGGCCGGCTGGAACATCGTCACGTCCGGGACGGTGAACGAGGCCAACAACTTCAACCTGGACGAGCACCTCGACCACGCGGTGCGCTACGAGCGCGCGGCGGAGTTCCTGGAGGTCGCCACGCGGCTGTGGGACAGCTGGGCCGACGACGCGGTGGTGCTGGACAAGGCGGCCGGGGTGTATGCGGACCCTGATCGGCTGCGCGAGATCGAGCACGCCGGCGAGTTCTTCAAGGTGCGCGGACCGCTCAACGTCCAGCGCTCGCCGCAGGGCTGGCCGCTGCTGGTGCAGGCCGGATCCTCCGAGGACGGCAAGGACTTCGCCGCGCGATACGCCGAGGCGGTGTTCACCGCGCAGCAGACCCTGGCCGAGGCGCGGCGGTTCGCGGCGGACGTCAAGGCCCGCGCCGCCGCCCACGGCCGGGTCGGGCTGCCGGTGATCCTGCCGGGGATCTGCCCGATCATCGGGGCCACCGAGGCCGAGGCGCTGGCGCTGGAGGACGAGCTTACCGAGCTCCAGGTCATCGACTACGGACTGGGTCAGCTCTCGACCATGCTGAACGTCGACCTGGCCGGCTACCGCCTGGACGAGCCGCTGCCGGAGGAGGTCCTGCCGACCGAGGAGCAGGTCAACGGCAACAAGAGCCGGTTCACGCTGGTCGCCGAGCTGGTGCGGGCCGAGCGGCTGACGATCCGGCAGATCATCGCGCGGCTTGGCGGCGGCCGGGGGCACCGGGTCGTGGCCGGTGCGCCGGAGCAGATCGCCGACGCGCTGGAGTCGTGGTTCCGGGCCGGGGCCGCCGACGGGTTCAACATCATGCCGCCGATCCTGCCGACCGGGCTGGAGGACTTCGTCGACCACGTCGTGCCCGTGCTCCAGCGCCGGGGGCTGTTCCGCACCGAGTACACCGGCACCACCTTGCGTGACCACTACGGGTTGTCGCGTCCGGCCGATCACTTCTCCCAGCCGCTGCTCGCTTCCGCGTCGCAGTACTGATTCGCACTCTGATTCGCGCTCTGTTCCGCGCTCTGTTCCGCGCTCTGTGAAAGGACGATCCTCGATGACATCCACACCCACCCCGACCGACTTCGACATCCGGCGCATCGGCGGCCGGATCGGCGCCGAGATCACCGGCGTCGACCTGTCCGGCGAGATCCCCGAGGGGATCCTGAAGGAGATCAAGGCCGCGCTGCTGGAGCACAAGGCCCTGGTGTTCCGCGGCCAGGACCTGGACGACGAGGGGCAGCTGCGGTTCGCCTCGCTGTTCGGGCCGCTGACCAGCGCGCACCCGACCGTTCCGGGCATCGCCGAGCAGCCGCAGATCCTGCCCGTGGACAGCGAGCGCGGGGCGGCGAACGTGTGGCACACCGACGTCTCGTTCGTGCAGTCGCCGCCGAAGGCCTCGACGCTGCGGGGGATCGTCATCCCGCCGTACGGTGGCAACACCCTGATCGCCAACACCGGCGCGGCGTATCGCGACCTGCCGAAGCCGCTGCGGGATCTGGCCGACACGCTGTGGGCCGTGCACACCAACGACTACGATTACGCGGGCCCGAGCCCGAAGGCGGACGACGAGAAGCGCCAGCAGTACCGGGACGTGTTCGTCTCCACGAAGTACCGGACGGCGCATCCGGTGGTGCGCGTGCACCCGGAGACCGGCGAGCGCGGGCTGTTCATCGGGGCGTTCGCGCAGACCGTCGAGGGCTTGAGCACCACGGAGTCGAAGGACGTGCTGCGGCTGCTTCAGGCGTACGTCACGCGTCCGGAGAACGTGCTGCGGGTGCAGTGGAACCCGGGCGACGTGGTCGTGTTCGACAACCGGATCACGCAGCACTACGCGCCGGACGACTACGACACGCTGCCCCGGCGGCTGAACCGCGTCACCATCGCGGGCGACGTGCCGATCGGGATCGACGGTGCGGCCAGCCGGATCCTCGAAGGGGACGAGGCGGCTCACTACACTCCGGCGGCTGCTTCCTGAGCCGGTTGCCGGAGTGCTGAGGTCCTGAGTGTGGCCGGCCGGCGTTTGGGAGGGCGCCGGCCGGCTGCTTGCTGCTCAGTGCTGCTCAGCCCGCCTCGGTTCGGTTCGGCTCGGGTCAGCTCAGCTCAGGTCAGCTCGCGGGAGGAACGAGGTCGAGCGGATGTGGCCGGTGAGCTCTTCCAGCGTCCAGGAGTGCTCGGCCGTGAACGCGGCGCGGCCGACGACCTCGAACCCGGCTTCGCCGAGCACGTCGGCATCGGCCAGGTCCCGTCGCGCCTGAACCAGACCCGCGGGAACCCGGTGCTCGGCACGCGAGGTGCCCGCCGGGGACGAGCCAGCCGAGCATCCGCCGCGCGATCAGGTCGGGATCGAGCCGGTGGAAGGCGTTGCCGATGACGGCCAGCTCGAAGGAGTCCGGTGGCGCGTCGAGCCTCTCGGCACTGGAGACGATGGGCCGCAGTCCCTTGATACCCGCGGCGTCCGCCTTGGCGCGCACCGTCTCGACCATGTCCCGTTCCTGGTCCACGGCCCACACCTCGGCGAAGTGCGGACTCAGCGGGAAAGCGAGCTGGCCGGTGCCGCAAGCCAGATCCAGCAGACGCCCGCCGCCCGAGACCCGGCTCGCGGTCACCAGGTGGTCGAGCAGGGCGGCCGGATAGGGCAGCCGGTACCGGTCGTAGTAGCCGGCGGTGCCCCGGTAGAGGTCGGTCGCGAAGTGGATCTCTTCGGCCATCGGTGCGTAAACCCCCTCATCTTCGGTCGTTGACGTGCCCGTCAACCGTTGCTAGTTTCCCGCATCACGGTTCACCGAACCGATGCCACCACTTCCTGCACGACGGACGCTCCATCGGCGTGCCGCGGCGATCCCGCGTGCGCCGATACCCCACATCGGAAGGAAGCACATGTCCCACGGTTCGTCTCAGCGGCGCCGGGTCGCCGCGGCTGTCGTCGGCACCGCGGTGCTGGCCATCGGCTCCGCGGTGTCCACCGCCACCGCCACCGCCTCTGCCGCCCCGAACGCTTCGGGCTCGGGCACCGCGCACGTCAACCGCGGCCACGGCTACATGCCGGACGTCGCCGACGCGCAGGCGGCTCGCACGGCCACCCGGCACGGCTCCAAGACGCTGACCTACGGCGGCGGCATCGACGGCATCGGCGTGATGGACGGGCAGCCCCAGGTCTATCTCGTGTTCTACGGCAGTCAGTGGGGAATGCAGGGCGCTGACGCGAACGGCAACCTGACGTTCGGCAACGACGCCGACAACGGCGCGCCGACCGCGCAGATGATGTTCAAGGGCATCGGCACCGGCGGCGAGCAGTGGTCCGGCACGATGACCCAGTACTGCGACGGCCCGCTGGTCGCCAAGGGCGCCACCAGCTGCCCGGCCGGCGCCGCGCACGTGCCCTACCCGAGCCCCGGCGTGCTGGCCGGCGTCTGGTACGACAACTCGGCGGCGTCCCCGCAGGCCGCCTCCGGCCACCAGCTGGGCGCCGAGGCCCTGGCCGCCGCGCACCACTTCGGCAACACGACCGCGGCCTCGAACCGGCACGCCTACTACGTGATCCTGTCCCCGCACGGCACCAACCCGGACAACTACCAGGGCGCCTACTGCGCCTGGCACGACTACAACGGCGACAGCACCCTGACCGGCGGCGCGGTCGCCTCCGACGTCGGCGACTTCGCCTTCAGCAACCAGCCCTACAACATGGATTCCGGCGCCGGCTGCGGCGTGAACTTCCTGAACACCGGCACGAAGGGCACCCTCGACGGCTGGACCATGACTCTGGGCCACGAGTACAGCGAGACCATCACCGACCAGAACCCGCCCGGCGGCTGGACCAACACCAGCACCGGCCAGGAGAACGCCGACGAGTGCGCCTGGCTCAAGGGCGTGACCGGCGGCGCGGGCAACGTGCCGATGGGGAACGGGACGTACACCGAGCAGGGGAGCTGGTCGAACGACACGAACTCGTGCGCGCTGACGCACGCGACCGTGAGCTGAGGCCGACGCGCAGGTGAGGCCGACGCGATAGTCGGTGACCGGGCCCCGCACGTGTCGTGGGGCCCGGTCACCGGGACGCACTCATCGGTGGTGCGGCCGACCTGGCAGAGCTCACATCGGCCGAGCTCGCACCGGCAACGGCGCGGGTGACAGCGCAGGTGTCGGCGAGACAGGACCGGCCGTCGATCTGGCCGCAGCAACTCCTCAGCCGTGCTCCGGGCCGATGGTCCGGATGCGGCAGGTCTGCCGCGAAACTTTACGCCCCGTCCACCTATCGCAGTGCGCGAAGATACCGCGCGTGGTGAGGATTGCGGAGCTGTAACTCAGTGTACTGCGACCACGAATCCCACTGTCGAGGAGTTCGGATGCGCGCACGCCCGGACTACGCCTGCCAGACCGCGAACCACTTCTGCCAGGACGTGCACGGGAACCTGGTGCTCCAGGACATCAACGGCAAGCCTCCGCTGACCGCGACGACGCCGGCGACCGTGAACATCTGCTACCCGATCACGACCCCGACCGGCACGGTCACCTGCTTCCCGTGGCCGTACATCAGCGACCTGTCCATCGACGTGCGCGACGCGGGCGCCGCCAGTCCCCAGGTGCCGCCCTATCTGCAGTCCCTCCTGGGCAATGGCGGCCCCACCGGTTGGATCTGCGGCACCGTCGCGCAGACGGACATCGCCGAATACGGCTTCGCCACCATCCCCACTCCCAAGCCCGGCACCCGTCAACCGAAGTGCGGCACCTTGAACTGGGCCGCCTGGTAGAGCGGGTAGAGCGGTAGAGCGGTAGGCCGGGCGCGCGACGAGCACGAAGAGCGCGACGAGCGGGCGAGCCAGACGCAGCCGGGGTACTTCGGCCGCCGTCGGAGCGCCCGCTCAACTCCCCTTGGAGCGCTCGCTCAGCCCGGGTAGCTGACCCCGATCTGCTCCCGCACGGTGTCCATCGTCCGCATCACCGCGAGCGTCTCCGACCACGGCGCCAGCGGGCTCTGCTGGAGCCCGGCGCGCAGGCAGCGCTGGGCCTCGATGGCCTCGTGCACCATGCCGCCGGCCAGGAACGGCGCCTCGACGCGCTCGACCAGCGTGTCGCCGCGGAACACCGAGAACCCGCCGGGTGACGTGTACCCGCGCCCGAACTCGATCCGTCCCTCGCTCCCGGCCACGGTCGCGCTCCACGTGCCGTCCGCCGAGATCGAGCACGTCAGCGCCGACACCCCGCCGCCGGGATGCACCAGGGTGACGGCCGTGGTGTCGTCCACGCCCTCGGGTGTCAGCGTCGCCACCGCCTGCACCACGCTCGGCGTCCCGAACACCAGCTGCGAGATCGCCAGCGGGTAGACGCCGAGGTCCAGCAGCGCGCCGCCGCCGAGCTCCGGGTTGCGCATGCGGTGTTCGGGGCCGCCGGTGAAGCTGACCGAGAAGTCGGCCGTGACCAGGCGCGGCTCGCCGATCGCGCCGGCCCGCACCAGCTCGACCATGCGCAGCACGGCCGGGACCGTGCGCGTCCACATCGCCTCCATGAAGAAGACGCCCGCGGCCTCCGCACGGCGGCACAGGTCCTCGGCCTGCGCGGCGTCCAGGGTCAGCGGCTTCTCGCAGAGCACTGCTTTGCCGGCGTCCAGACACAGCGCGGCCGCCGCGTGGTGCGCCGAGTGCGGGGTGGCGACGTAGACGATGTCGACGTCGGGGTCCGCCGCCAGCTCGGCCCAGGAGCCGTGGGCCCGCGGGATGCCGTGCCGGTCGGCGAAGGCCTGCGCGGCGTCGAGGGTGCGGGAGCCGACCGCCACGACCTCGGCGTCGTCGAGCGTCAGCAGGTCGGCGGTGAAGGTCGCGGCGATGCCGCCGGTCGCGAGGATGCCCCAGCGGATCTTGTTCTGCGTCACGGCGTCAGCATAGCCGCGCGCCGGAGCCGGCCTCCGAGACGATCAGATCTCGGAAGCCGGCTCCGGCCGAGCTGACTACTTGATGGAACGCTGACAGGTCAGGGATACGTGACGATGTCGGACGGTCCGCCGAACGCCGAGCTCACCGCCTTCCCGGTCCCGTTCACGACCGAGTCGATCCCGCCGGACCCGGTCAGGAACACCGTCAGCAGGTCGTGCAGCTGCACCCCGGAGGTGTGCGGCACCTGGAACGCCATCGCGTTGTGGATGTCCACGCCCTGGTCGAAGTAGCTGTAGCTGCCGAGCCCGTAGCCCTGGAAGGAGCTCACCGAGTTCGGGATGTACAGCGCCGGGTACCCCTTCTGCGACGCCGAGGCCATCCAGGCGGCCTGGTTGGGCACCTCGTACGGGTTCTCGTTCTGGAAGAAGATCACCGTCCCGCTCTGCCCGTTCCAGTCGACCTCGTTCTGCTGGAAGTGCTCCACCGCCAGGCCGTAGGCGGTGACGTTGTTCCCGTTCACCACCAGCCCGGTCGGGCTCTGGTCGCCGCTCCACGTCCCGGCGCCCGCGCCGTGGTCCGCGCGCCAGATCCAGACGTCGTCCAGCAGCGAGTCGTTGCTGTTGTCCACCAGCGGCGTGGTCACCGAGCCCGCGGTCGCGCCGCCGACGCGGAAGAACACGTCGTCCAGCGCCACCGGGTCGGAGTTGTGCCGGGTCGCGGAGCCCGCGGTGCCGACCTGGAGCAGCGAGGGCGAGGTGGTCGCGCCGGCGTCGAAGATCAGGCCGCTGACCTGCACGCCGCTCACGTCCGCGACGCTCAGCGCGGTGTTGCCGCTGCTCGGGACCAGCGTGGCGAAGCCCAGGCCGACGATCTGGGTGTCGGGGTGGGTCACCGTGATGGTCGACGGGATGTTGTAGACACCTGGCGTGAACAGCAGGTTGTCACCGGCGTTCAGCGCGGCGTTGATCTGGGCCACCGTCGCCGAGGGCTGCACCACGAAGAAGGTGTTCAGCGACAGCGAGGTGCCCGGCGTCTGGCCGCCGGTCCAGGACGGACCGTTGGAGTTGGTCGCCAGCGAGGGCACGAACACGTTGTAGTTGCCGCCGGAGTCCTGGTACAGGTACGGCGCCTCGCGCGTGACCGGGCAGGTCCCGAGCGTGGTGTACGGCGCCGGGCCGCCGGACAGGCCGGAGTTCGACGCGAAGCTCTGCGCCGGCGCGCCGGGGTCCCCGCAGAACACCTGGTTCCACACCCCGTTGCTCCAGCCGTCCAGCGCCGAGTTCCGGGTGATGTACTGCTGCTGCGAGCCGTTGGTCACGGTGCCGCCGGTGAACTGCGAGTCGGCGATGAACCCGCCGCTGGCGTAGCCGGGGCCGCCGACGCAGTAGTCCATCAGGCTCACGTTGCCGTTGATGTGGACCCGGCGCATCGGCGCGGCCTGCGACACGGCCCAGAAGTCGTCGCCGTTCTGGCAGCCGCTCATGCCCATGACGTTGACCGTCAGGTTGGTCAGCGAGCGCCAGAAGTTGGTGGTGGCGTTGCAGGTGTTGCCGGAGCACTGGTTGTAGGAGTCGACGGTGCCGTTGATGACCACGTCGCCGGGGTTGCGTCCGAGCCCTGCGACGGCCTCGTAGAACCCGACGGTGAAGATCAGCGGGCTGGCCGCCGAGCCGTACGTCCCGGGCTGGAACAGCAGCTCGTACCGGCCGGTCCCGAACTCGCTGGGGACCTGCTGGTTCGAGATCGAGTTCAGCGTCGCCTGGATCGAGGACTGCGCCATCGAGGGGGAGAACACGATGACGTTCGAGCCCAGGCTGCCGCCGGTCGGGGGCGGGGGAGTGCCGCCGCCGCTGCCGCCGTAGACGCTGAACTCCCACAGCGAGTAGCCGTAGCCGGTGTTGCGTGCGGTGCCGTACATACGGATGAAACGACCGCTGCCGGACACGTTGAGCGTTTCGTTACCGCCGGGACCCGAGGTCGTGGAGTAGATGCTCGTCCACGTGGATCCGTCGTTCGAGGTCTGGATCTGGTAGGCCTTGCCCGAAGCGGTTTCCCAGTTCAGGGCGACCTCGCAGATGCTCTGCGTGCTGCCGAGGTCCACCTGCAGCCACTGCGGATCAGAGAACTGCGAGGACCAGCGCGTGCCGAGGTTCCCGTCCACCGCGGCCGAGGCCGGGGTCCCGGCCCCCTCGATCGAGGAAGCGGTCGCGGTCTTGTTCAAAGCCAGGTTCGTACCGGTGTTGCAGGTCGCCGCCGAAGCCGGCCGCGCCCCGAAGGACGGCACGGACAACGCCGCCAGCAACAGCGCGAGTACGACGAACAAAGCGGCGCGTGGCCGCGCCAACCTACTACTCATGTGCTCTCCAAGGCGTGGGGTGGTTGGACCGAAGAGAGCGCCCTCGGCCCTAAAAGTGGCGCACGCGTTACCTGCTGTCAATACAGAGCTGGTTCCGGAACTGGTTTCGGTAGCGGTTCCGAAACCAGTTCCGGAACCGGTTCCTTCTTGACACCCCACAGCAGAGGGTTGACGATTCAGGACCGAAGGGGCGCCCTCCCCGCATGGTCGAATCACCGCATGGTCGAATCACCGCCGCCACCCGCGTAGGAGGGTCATGTTTTCCGCACGAAGATTTTCACGGAGATACAGATCGTCGGCTTTACTGCTGGTCCTGGCTTTGCTGCTCGCTGTTCTGTCCGTACCGTCACTGGGGGCGGTGAGTGCCCGGGCGGCTAGTTGCGACACCGGCACGAACCTGGCTCTGAACAAGACCGCGACCGCTTCCTCGATCGAGGGGGCCGGGACCCCGGCCTCGGCCGCGGTAGACGGGAACCTCGGCACGCGCTGGTCCTCGCAGTTCTCTGATCCGCAGTGGCTGCAGGTGGACCTCGGCAGCACGCAGAACATCTGCGAGGTCGCCCTGAACTGGGAGACCGCTTCGGGCAAGGCCTACCAGATCCAGACCTCGAACGACGCCACCACCTGGACCACCATCTACTCGACCACCACCGGCCCCGGCGGCACCGAAACGCTGAACGTCTCCGGCAGTGGCCGCTACATCCGCATGTACGGCACGGCGCGCAACACCGGCTACGGCTACTCGCTGTGGGAGTTCAGCGTCTACGGAGGTGGCGGCAGCACTCCGCCTCCGCCGAACTGGAACCTGGTGTGGCAGGACACGTTCGGCGGTACGAACGGTACCGCCCCGTCGGCTGCCAACTGGATCGAGGACACCGGCCACAACTCCCCGGGCGGCCCGGCGAACTGGGGCACCGGCGAAGTCGAATCCGCCTCCTCGTCCACCGCAAACGTTTCCGTGGACGGCAACGGCCACCTGAACATCACAGCCCTCGAAGACGGCGCGGGGAACTGGACCTCCGGCCGCATCGAGACGCAGCGTTCTGACTTCGCCGCCCCGGCCGGCGGCCAGCTGGAGGTCACCGCGACCATCAAGCAGCCGAACGTGGCGAACCCGGCCGGCTACTGGCCCGCGTTCTGGGCCCTGGGCAACGGATCGCGCACGGGCTCGGGCACCTGGCCGGCCATCGGCGAGACCGACATCATGGAGAACGTCAACGGCCACCAGACCACCTCCTCGGGTCTGCACTGCGGCACAGCGCCGAACGGTCCGTGCAACGAGTTCAGCGGGCGTGGCAGCGGTCTGCGAACGTGCAGCGGCTGCCTGAGCGCGTACCACACGTACACCGAGGTCATCGACCGTTCCCAGTCCGACGAGCAGATCCGCTTCTCGGTGGACGGTGTGCAGACCTGGGCGGTGAGCGAGAGCCAGGTCGGCGTGACCACCTGGCAGAACGCCGTGGACCACGGCTTCTTCCTGATCCTGGACCTGGCGGTCGGCGGCTCCTGGCCGAACGCCGACTGCGGCTGCACCTCGCCGACCGCGGCCACCACCCCCGGCGGCACGCTGAGCGTCGGACCGATCTCCGTCTACACCACGACCGGCCCGGCCCCGACCCCGCTGACGCCGCCTCCGGCCGCCACCGGGTCGAACGTCGTGAAGGTCACCGGCAGCCAGGGGAACTGGCAGCTGAACGTCAACGGCGCCCCGTACCAGGTCAAGGGAGTCACCTGGGGCCCGGGCAACCAGGCCGGCGACGGCTACCTCAACGACGCCGCGTCGATGGGCGTCAACACCATCCGCACCTGGGGGACCGACGGGACGTCGCAGCCTCTGCTCGACGCGGCGGCGGCCCGCGGTATCAAGGTGATCAACGGCTTCTGGCTGAATCAGGGGGCTGACTACGTCAACGACACGACGTACAAGACCAACACCCTGAACACCATCAAGCAGTACGTGACGCAGTACAAGGACCATCCCGCGACCCTGATGTGGGACGTGGGGAACGAGGTCATCCTCACCTCGCAGAACTACACCTATCCCAACGGCGCCACGGTCGAGCAGGAGCGTGACGCGTACGCGCAATACGTCGAGCAGATCACTCAGGCGATCCACGCCATCGACCCGAACCACCCGGTCACCTCGACCGACGCCTGGACCGGCGCCTGGCCGTACTACAAGCAGTACACGCCGAGCCTGGACCTGCTCGCGGTGAACTCCTACGGCTCGGTCTGCAACGTGAACACGAACTGGACCAACGGCGGGTACACCAAGCCGTACATCGTCACCGAGTCCGGCGACGCCGGCGAGTGGGAGGTGCCGAACGACGCCAACGGCGTGCCGACGGAGCCCACCGACCAGCAGCAGCGCGACGGCTACACCAGCGCGTGGAACTGCATCGCCGGGCACCCGGGCGTCTCCTTCGGCGGGACGCTGTTCAACTACGGCGTCGAGAACGACTTCGGCGGCGTCTGGTTCAACCTGCTCACCGGCGGCTGGCGGCGGCTGTCGTACTACGCGGTCAAGCAGGCCTTCACCGGTCAGGCGCAGACCAACACCCCGCCGGAGATCACCTCTATGACGCTCAGCAACACCGCGAGCGTCCCGGCCGGCGGCCAGTTCACCGTGAACGTCGCGGCGACCAACCACACCGGCGACGCGCTGAGCTACAACGTCGCGTTGTCCAGCAAGTACGTCAACAGCGCCACCCCGCTGCAATCGCCGTCCAGCTACACGCAGACCGGTCCAGGAGCGTTCACCGTCACCGCGCCGCAGACGCTCGGCGTGTGGAAGGTGTACGTGTACGTCTACGACCAGCACGGCGGCGTCGGCATCCAGTCCGCGTCGTTCCGCGTGGTCGCACCGCCGGTCGCGGGGACGAACGTGGCGCTGGGGAAGCCGACCACGGCTTCGTCGTTCCAGGCCGCGGGGAACGGGCAGACCTTCGTGCCGTCGAACGCCACCGACGGCAATTGGTCGACGCGGTGGGCCAGCGACTGGAGCGACCCGCAGTGGCTCCAGGTCGATCTGGGTCAGAGCACTGCGATCAAGCACATCCAGCTGGGCTGGGAGTCTGCGTACGGCAAGGCGTACCAGATCCAGGTCTCGAACGACGGGACGAACTGGACCACCGTCCACAGCACCACGACCGGTGCCGGCGGGGTGGAGACGTTCGACGTCTCGGGGACCGGCCGGTATGTGCGGCTGTACGGGACGCAGCGCGGGACCACGTACGGCTATTCGCTGTACGAGTTCGGCGTCTATGCGTGATTTCCAGTGATATAGGGGTCTGACCAGGCGGTGGGGTCCGGATTCGGGTCCGGGCCCCACTGGTGGTCGGCGTCCCTCACAAGAGCCCGGCCAGCCGGTACAGCACCAGCGATCCGGCCACGGCCACGTTCAGGCTGGCGCCGGTGCCGATCATGGGGATCTCGACGGCGAGGTCGAGGAGTTCCACGGCTTCCGGCGGGATGCCGTCGCGTTCGTGGCCGAGGACCAGGACGGTGCGGGTGCGGGCGGCCGGGAGGTCGGCGAGGCGGACCGCGCCGTCGGCGAGTTCGGCGCCGACGACGCTCGTGTCCTTGCGTGCGTGCTGGCGGGACAGCCAGGTGAGCTGGTCGCCGGTCCAGTGCACGCAGGCCGGTTTTCGCAGGGTGTTGCCGCGGGCCAGGGCGTCGGGGACCCAGGGCAGCTTGGGGACGGCCAGGCAGGCGCCGACCGCGTCGCAGGTGCGCAGGAGGGTGCCGAGGTTGGCGCCGTGCAGGGGCCACAGGGGTGCGGCGACGAGGTGGTCCCAGCAGCTGTGGGTGCGGGGGCGGCGTTCGGTGCGCAGATCGCGGGGTGACTTCACCCGCACGGTGGACGCGGTCACCGGATGGGCTTCTGCGGCTCCGGCAGAGAGATCGAGTCCGGCAGAGGGATCGAGATCGGCAGAGAGATCGAGATCGTCGGGTGGATCATCGAGGACTTCATTTCCGTGGCGGCGCTTCGCGGCGCGCCGGGGCCATCGACGGGAACTTCTTCGGTCTTCAGGATAGCGCGCCGGGGTGGGGGGACGGCGGCGAGAAAGTCGGAAGTCGTGTCAACGCGCCGCCGGGCCGGCGGAGTTGAGGAGGGCGTGGCAGGGCGACGGGCCCGCCGGGGAAGAGGGTGTGACATGGCGATCGCGCGGAAGCGGAACCTGCGGAGTACGGGTGTCGGGGTGGGGC
>NZ_JAACYW010000360.1 GCF_015356825.1 Catenulispora rubra
TCATCGACCTCAGCCTCAGCCGCGCCGAAGTCGCCGCCGTCATCGTCGACCCCACCGGCCGCCCTCCCGACCCCGGTCACCGTCAACGTCCTCGCCGACAACTGGGACACCGAATGCGGCCAGTGGTTCTACGCGACCCAGCCGCCCGCCAAAGTCCCCCCGCCCCCGGGCCTGCCCGACGTCGGCCTCTGGGCCCAGCCCCTCGGCGCGGTCCCCGGCGGCCACCTCCGCCTCCAGCTCACCGCGCAGGGCAGCGCCGGACGGCCGCCGGTCGTCCTGCACACGCTCTACGTCCACGTCGTCGGCGCGAAGCCCGCGCCCCAGGGCGGCTACGCCTACACCATGGGCTCCGGCTGCGGCGGCGGGCTGGATCCGGCCTCGTTCGCCATCGATCTGGACGCCGCGGACCCGAAGATCAAGGCCGTCAAGGGCGAGACCTCGAACAACACCGTCGGGCTCGCCGACTTCCCGTTCCAGGTCTCCGGCAGCGACTCGCAGGTCCTGGACGTCGACGCGCACTCCGCGAACCGGGAGATCGACTGGGACCTGGTCCTGGTCTGGAGCTGCGGGGACCAGCAGGGCACGCTGACGGTCGACGACCACGGCAGGCCGTTCCGCACCATCGGCCTGAACGGGAAGCCCGCGTACTGGTACGACGGCTCCAAGTGGAGCACCACCACACTCGACCAGTGAGCCCCGGTAAGACCAGGCGAGCCCCCAAGAAAACAGCGGGTCCCGACCCAGTGGCCTGAGCCGGGACCCGCCGCTGAAACCCTCAGGGCCTCAGGCCCCGAGTGCCCGCTTTAGTGCATGTGGTGCTGCGAGCTGCTCGTGCTCGGCGCCGCACCGCCGCACTCCGCGTAGCCGAGGACGACCTCCTGGCCGCCGGCCAGCGTGATGTCCGCGGCCTCGACGGTCAGGTTGCCGTCTTTGTCGGTGGTCTGCTTGTTGAACACGATGCTGCCCAGGACCGGCACGGCGATCGTCTGGTTCACGCCGGTCGGGATGGTGATCGTCACCGGCGGCAGCGGGGGCAGCGGCGCCGGCGGCGCGACCGGGGTGAAGACCGCCGTGGCGATGGTCGAGGTGCCGGTGGCGGTGCCCGGGGTGGCCGGGGCGGTGCAGGTGGCCTTGATCCCGGTGATGTCGAGCGAGCCGACCAGCGGGATCGTCAGGATCAGGTGCGCGGCGGTCGCCGACGACGAGGCGGTGCCGGCCTTGGGGTCGCCGGCGGTGGTGGCGGTGAGCAGGGCGTCGACGTTGATCGGCCCGAGGTTCAGGGTCGGCAGCGTCTTGGTGCCGCCGGGCGGGAACTTCGAGTCCGGCGTCGGCGGCACGTTGACCAGGCCGCCGAGCGCCTGCGCGGAGACGACGTACGCCTCCGCCTGGGGGTTCATGGTGCAGGCCTGCGAGGGCGAGACGACGCCCAGCGTGGTGCCGATCAGCGCGGCGGTCATGCCGCACGCACGCAGCCCGATTCGGAGACGCATGGGGAATTCATACCTTTCGCCAACAATGGGACCATTCGCGGAAATCATTCCCAAGCGCCACGGTATTCCCACGATTCGCCACGCGCGCAGGGCCGAACAGGGGGCGAACATCAGCCCGTTGGCTCAGTGGACGTCGATTGAGCAGATGACGCGTGGCGCATACTCGGCGCAATTCCGGCACGTTCCCCTACTCCCCCGGGCGTAGAAGAGGTGTCTCTCCACGCCGGATGGCAACGTCACCCCCGATCCCGAGGATGAAGGAGTCACAGCAACCATCCACCCCGCCGGGAGTCAACGTGACCGCCGCGACGTCAGCCGCTCCGCTCAGCCCCGCCCCGCCGTCCTGGTGGGTGGCGGTCCGCGGGATCTGGACGCACGGCCGCCGCATCGAGCGGGTCTGCTACCTCCTCGGCCTGGTCCTGCTCGCCTCGGGCGCGTTCCACTTCGCCCTGTTCTTCGTGCGCGGCGGACCGTGGGAGGGCCCCGTCTCCTGGCGCAAGCCCACGACCTTCGGCCTGTCCTTCGGCCTCACCCTCATCGCCGTCGCCTGGGTCGCCTCCTACCTCAAGCTCCCCGAACGCACCCGCACGCCGGCCCTCGGCGTCTTCGCCGCCGACTGCTTCGTCGAGGTCGGCGGCATCACGCTCCAGGCCTGGCGCCACGTCCCCTCGCACATCGACATGCAGGGCTCCTTCAACACCGGCGTCTCGATGACCCTGGCCGTCGGCGGCGGGATCCTGGTCGTCGTGCTCGGCCGCCTGGCCGTCGCGGCCTTCCGCGGCGACCCGCACCAGGCCCCGTCGATGCGCCTGGCCCTGCGCGCCGGCTTCGCGACCCTGATGATCGGCCTGCTCTCCGGCGCGGCGATGATCGCCCGCGGCACCCCCGAGGCCAAGACCGGGCACCAGCAGCAGGCCTACCACGACCTGGGCTTCCTCAAGCTGGTCCACGGCATCAGCCTGCACGGCGTCCTGGTCCTCCCCACACTGGCCTGGGCCCTGACGCTGACCTCCTGGCCGGAGCAGAAGCGGACCCGGACGGTGAAGCTGGCCGCGTCCGCCTACGGAATCGCGATCGCCGCGGCGCTGGTGTTCGACCTCGCGACGATGTGACGCGCGGAGTCCAACCGGCTCAGCCCTTCACCGTCCCGGCCACGGCGAACCGGCGCCGGGACACACCGGGGCCATCAAGGTTCGCACTCGTCACGCGGACCATTTCATCCCGATCACACCCGACAAGCGATGATTTACACGCGCGTCGTCAGATCTCCAACTCCTTCATGAACGCGTCGGCGATCAGCGCGTGCCCCGCCAGGTTCGGGTGGATGCGGTCCCCGGCCCAGTCCGTCGACGCCGTGGTCACCAGCGCGCCGTCGAACGCCCGCTGCGTCGGGATGTGCACCGCGTCGAACTCCTCGGCCAGGCCCGCGACCGCGGTCACGAACGTGTCGCTGGCCGCGCGCTGCGGCTCGGTGAGGTCCGGCTCGATGATGTAGGGGTCGGCCAGGATCAGGCGGCAGCCGGTCTCCTCGACCGCGCGGCGCAGCAGCGTGCGCAGGGTCTCGACGTACTCCGGGAGCGGGACGGCGTTGTCCGGGTCGCCGTCGAAGGCGCGCCAGACGTCGTTGATGCCGATCATCACCGACAGCCAGTCCGGCCGCGGGGCCAGCGCGTCGGCCTCCCAGCGCCCGGCCAGGTGCCGGACGGTGTTGCCGCTGGTGCCGCGGTTGGTCCAGGTCAGCCGGGCCTCGGGGTGCCGGGCGGTGGTGAACGCCCGCAGCAGGCTGACGTACCCGTTGCCGTAGGGGGCGTTCTCTTCGCGACGTCCGCAGTCAGTGATGCTGTCGCCGATGAGAAGGATGTGCTGGCCGTCCTTGAAGAACACGGGTCTGACCCTCCGGTGCGCTTACGGATGTGGAACGTCCGATCTTCCCGCGACGGGGCCCGATCAGGCGAGGCCGTCGATCCAATCCGCGAGACGACTCCCCCGCACGGTCATCACCTCCGGATCGCGCAACGCATTGGCCAGCACCGACATCCCCTGGTACGCCGCGACGAGTTCGAGGGCGAGCTCATACGCGTCGGCCCGACCGAGCTGACGGAACTGCTCCTCGCCCCCGGCGGCCGCCTGGTCAGCTACGGCGCCGCCGCCGGCCAGCCCGACCCCGCCGCCCCGACCCTGGCGGACCTGCGCCGCAACAACTGGACCACGGCCGGCTTCAGCATCATCAACCGGGCCCGGGGCGACGCCGGCGCGGTCGGCGACCTCATCGCCGGGGTCTTCGCGCTCACCGCCGAAGGCCTGGCCATCCCGGCGCCGGGCGTCATCGGCTGGAACGAGGCCGCCGAGGCGCACATCGCGCAGGCCGAGAACCGCAGCCCCGGCAAGACCGTCATCGCGGTGCAGGGCTGAGCACGTGACGCCGCCGCAAGCCGACTCCCGAACTCCGGGCGACTCCCGAGCCCCGGGCGAGCCCACCCAGGAGCGCGCCCGCCGCACCCGCCGCGCCATCATGCTGGCCGCGTCCGAGTGTTTCGCAGAAGTCGGCTACGCGACGGCCACCACCAGCGAGATCGCAGCGCGCGCCGGTGTCACCAAGGGCGCGCTCGCCTTCCACTTCCCGGCGAAGGCGGCCATCGCGGCGGCCATCGTCGAGGAATGCTACGAACAGTGGCCCTCGGTACTCACCGAGGCGATGCCGGCGCACGACCGGATTCTGGACGTGCTCGGCGAGGTCTTCGCCCGCATCGCAGCGCAGATCCGCGAGGACCCGATCGTCCGGGCGACAGTCCGCCTGCAAGCCGAGCGCGCGCAGATCTCCGAGCCGGTCCACATGCCGTTCGTGGACTGGATCGCCACCTCGACCGACCTGTTCCGCACCGCCGCCGAACGCGGCGAGCTCCGGCCCGGAGCCGATCCCGGCGCACTGGCCCGGGCCTCGGTCGCCGGCTTCCAGGGAGTTCAGCACGTCTCGGGAATCCTGTCCGGCCACGCCGACGTCGCCGACCGGGTCGCCGAGTGGTGGTCGGTCATGCGCACCGGCATCGGCGCCGCTTCCGACGATCACGTTTCCTGATCGCTGTCAGTCGACTTCTCCCCTTGCCCGAAATCCGATCCCCGGCTGGAGTAGACCCATGTCCGTCATCCCCGAATCCCACGCCGACCTGCTCGAGCGCCCCGTGTTCTGCCACCTGGCGACCGTCCGCGCCGACGACACCCCGCACGTGAACCCGATGTGGTTCCTGTGGGACGGCGAGTTCCTGTCCTTCACCACCTCGACCAAGCGCGCCAAGTACAAGGAGCTCAGCGACCGCCCGCACGCCGCGGTCTCCATCAACGACCCCGACGCGCCGTACCGCTACCTGGAGCTGCGCGGGACCGTGGACCGCATCGTGCCGGACCCGGAGGGTGACTTCTTCGCCGTCCTGGCCGACCGCTACGCCCTGCCGATGGACGGTCCCGTGGGCGACGCGCCGACCCGCGTGCGGATCTACCTGCGGCCGACGCACGCCACCTTCCAGTAGTCCCCTGACATACAGCATGTTGATTGGAATTTGAGCGCCGCCACAAGATATGGTGTCCGACGCAGCTGGTTCGACCACCGCCCCGCACAAGGGCGGCGGTCGAGGCAAGAGGGAACCCGGTGCGAGACCGGGACTGCCCCGCAGCGGTGAGTGGGAACGACAGCCGTCGTACACACTGGGCCGAGTGGCGCCGGAAGGCGCCGGCCTGGGAAGTGACGGCCAGTAGGTTCGCGCGGCCCTTTCCGGGCCCGCGAGCGCCCACGAGTCCGAAGACCTGCCAGCCGTGCCGTGCCCGGACGTGGGGTACGGCTGGTCCGAGGCCGCGTGGGACGGCTGACGGCGGAGCGCGTCGCGGCTTTCGCGCGCCTCCGGTGTCTGCCTCGCCAACGGTTCCGGACCTCGGACCTACGACTGGCGAGGAGAAGGTTGTGACGGTCACGCTCACACATGTCGGGACCACGGAGGCAGCGGGGCGCGCGGGAGCGCAAACGCTGTCGGCGGTGACCACGACAGCGACGACAGCAGCTCAGCTCGAAGCGGAGATCGCAGACAAGTCCGCGGACCTGCCCGACGTCGACCCGGCGCGCGTCGCCCGCAAAACCTTCGCGGGCCTGCCGCCGAGCGCCACCGCCGACCAGATCGCCGACCTCGCCGTCCAGAGCGCGGCCGAGCTCATCGGCGAGGAGCCGCAGTACTCGAAGCTCGCCGCCCGCCTGCTGTCCGGGGTCATCGCCCGCGAGGCCGCCGGCCAGGGCGCGAGCAGCTTCAGCGCTTCCATCGCCGTCGGGCATCGGGAGGGCCTGATCGGCGACGTGACGGAGGCTCTGGTGAGCTCGGCGGCGGGGCAGTTCGACGCCGCCGTCGATCCCGAGGGCGATCGCCGCTTCGAGTACTTCGGCCTGCGCACCGTCTACGACCGCTACCTGCTGCGGCACCCGGTGACCCGCCGCGTGATCGAGACCCCGCAGCACTTCCTGCTGCGCGTCGCCGTCGGGCTGTCGCAGGACCCGCAGGAAGCCGTCGGCTTCTACCGCCTGATGTCCTCGCTGGCCTACCTGCCCAGCTCGCCGACGCTGTTCAACTCCGGCACCCGGCACACCCAGATGTCGTCCTGCTACCTGGTGGACTCCCCGCGCGACGAGCTGGACTCCATCTACGACCGCTACCACCAGGTCGCGCGCCTGTCGAAGTTCGCCGGCGGCATCGGCATCGGCTTCTCCCGGGTCCGCGGGCGCGGCGCCCTGATCCGCAGCACCAACGGCCGCTCCAACGGCATCGTCCCGTTCCTGCGCACGCTCGACTCCTCGGTCGCCGCGGTCAACCAGGGCGGCCGGCGCAAGGGCGCGGCGTGCGTGTACCTGGAGCCGTGGCACCCGGACGTCGAGGAGTTCCTCCAGCTGCGGGACAACACCGGCGAGGACGCGCGCCGCACGCACAACCTGAACCTGGCCAACTGGATCCCGGACGAGTTCATGCGGCGCGTCGAGGCCGACGGCCTCTGGTCCCTGATGGACCCCGACCAGGTGCCGGAGCTGCCGGACCTGTGGGGCGCGGAGTTCGACGCGGCGTACCGCGCGGCCGAGGCCGAGGGCCGTTACGTCCGGCAAGTCTCGGCGCGCGAGCTCTACGGCAAGATGATGCGCACGCTGGCGCAGACCGGCAACGGCTGGATGACGTTCAAGGACGCGTCCAACAAGCTGTGCAACCAGACCGGCGTGCCGGGCCCCGGCAAGAGCCAGAACACCGTGCACCTGTCGAATCTGTGCACTGAGATCATCGAGGTCTCCTCCGACGCCGAGACCGCCGTCTGCAACCTGGGCTCGATCAACCTCGGGGCGCACCTGACGCCGTCCCGCGACGCGATCGACTGGAACCGGCTGCGTGCCACGGTCCGCACCGCCGTGGTCTTCCTGGACCGCGTCATCGACATCAACTACTACCCGAGCGAGCAGACCGCGGCGTCGAACCCGCGCTGGCGTCCGGTCGGGCTGGGCCTGATGGGGCTCCAGGACGTGTTCTTCGCGCTGCGGCTGCCCTTCGACGACGCGCGGGCGCAAGAGCTGTCGACCCGGATCTCCGAGGAGATCTACCTGACCGCGCTGGAGACCTCGGCCGGCCTGGCCGAGGAGTTCGGCGCGCACCCGGCGTTCGCGGACACCCGCGCGGCGCGCGGCGACCTCCAGCCGGACCTGTGGAACGTCGCCACCTCGCCGGAGCTGGCCGCCCGCTGGAGCACGGTGCGCGGCCGGATCGCGGCCACCGGCCTTCGCAACTCGCTGCTGGTGGCGATCGCCCCGACCGCGACCATCGCCTCCATCGCCGGCTGCTACGAGTGCATCGAGCCGCAGGTGTCGAACCTGTTCAAGCGCGAGACGCTGTCCGGGGAGTTCCTGCAGATCAACTCGGCGCTGGTCGGCGAGCTGAAGACGCTGGGGCTGTGGACCCCGGCGGTGCGCGAGGCGATCAAGCGGGCCGAGGGCTCGGTGCAGGGCGTCGAGGCGCTGCCGGCGGAGATCAGGACCCTGTATCGCACGGCGTGGGAGCTGCCGCAGAAAGCGCTGATCGACCTGGCGGCGGCGCGTGGACCGTTCGTCGACCAGTCGCAGTCGCTGAACCTGTTCCTGGCCGCGCCGACGATCGGGAAGCTGTCGTCGATGTACATGTACGCCTGGAAGGCCGGGCTGAAGTCCACGTACTACCTGCGCTCGCGGCCCGCGACGCGGATCCAGCAGGCGACGGTCGCCGCCACGGCCGCCCCGTCCGCCACCGCCGCCCCCGCCGACCTGCCGGTGATCGCCGACGACGAGGCGATCGCCTGCTCGCTGGAGAACCCCGAAGCCTGCGAAGCCTGCCAGTAAGCCAGTAAGCCAGTAAAGGAAATCCCTCTCATGCTGCTCGACCCGGGTCTCGACCTGACCCTGCGCCCGATGCGCTACCCGCACTTCTTCGACCGCTACCGCGACGCGATCAAGAACACCTGGACCGTGGAGGAGGTGGACCTGCACAGCGATCTGACCGACCTGGACAAGCTCTCGGCCGCCGAGCGCCACCTGGTCTCCCGCCTGGTCGCGTTCTTCGCCACCGGCGACACGATCGTCGCGAACAACCTGGTGCTGAACCTGTACCAGCACGTCAACAGCCCCGAGGGCCGGCTGTACCTGTCGCGGCAGCTGTTCGAGGAGGCCGTGCACGTCCAGTTCTACCTGAACCTGCTCGACACCTACGTGCCCGACGAGGACGAGCGCACGGCGGCGTTCGCGGCCGTGGAGAACATCCCGTCGATCCGTCGCAAGGCAGAGTTCTGTTTCCGCTGGATCGACTCGCTGGGCGATCTGAAGCGGCTGGAGACCCGCGACGACCGCCGGGCCTTCCTGCTGAACCTGATCTGCTTCGCGGCGTGCATCGAGGGGCTGTTCTTCTACGGCGCCTTCGCGTACGTGTACTTCCTGCGCTCGCGCGGCCTGCTGCACGGCCTGGCGTCCGGCACCAACTGGGTGTTCCGCGACGAGTCGATGCACATGGCCTTCGCCTTCGACGTGGTGGACACGGTCCGCGCCGAGGAGCCGGACCTGTTCGACGACGAGATGGCGCAGCAGGTGCGCGACATGCTGGCCGAGGCCGTGGAGTGCGAGACGCAGTTCGCCGAGGACCTGCTCGGCGCCGGGGTGTCGGGGCTGCCGGTCGCGGACATGCGGGCGTACCTGGAGCACGTCGCCGACCGGCGGCTGGAGCAACTGGGGCTGAAGCCGGTGTACGGGACGGCGAACCCGCTGGGGTTCATGGAGCTCCAGGACGTACAGGAGCTGTCGAACTTCTTCGAGCGGCGGGTCTCGGCGTACCAGGTGGCGGTCGGCGGTAGCGTCTCGTTCGACGACGACTTCTAGAAGGGCAGGGGTATGCAGCGCGTGGTGTCGTTGGTGCCGTCGCTGACCGAGGCGATCGCGACGACGGCACCACGGCTGCTGGTCGGCGCGACGGCCTGGTGCACGCACCCGGCAGACCTGGACGTCGAGCGGATCGGCGGGACGAAGAACCCTGACGTACGGCGGATCGTCGCGCTGGCGCCGGATCTGGTGGTGGCGAACGAGGAGGAGAACCGGCCCGCCGATCTCGACGCTCTGCGCGAGGCCGGGGTCTCCGTGCTGGTCACGCAGATCCGGACGCTGGACGAGGCGTTCCGGGAGCTGGACCGGATGCTGACCGTCGGCTGCGGGCTCGATCGGCCGGGGTGGTTGGACGCGGCGGAAGCTGCTTGGGCTGCGGTGGCGGCGGAACTGGGGCCGCCGCCATCGCAAGGTTCTGATTCATCGGCCGCCGCGCCCGCACCTTCCAGCAGGTCGGCCGTCATCCCCATCTGGCGGCGGCCGTGGATGGTCCTGGGCCGCGACACGTTCGCCGGCGACGTCCTGGCGCGGCTCGGCGTACGGAACGTCTATTCCGACCATGCCGAGCGCTATCCGAAGATCCCGCTGCCCGAACTCCTCGCCAGCGGCGCCGAACTCGTCGTCCTCCCCGACGAGCCCTACGCGTTCAGCATCTCCGACGGCCCCGAAGCCTTCCCCGGGCTGCCCGCCGCCCTGGTCTCCGGCCGCCACCTCACCTGGTACGGTCCCTCGCTCGCCGAGGCCCCCGACGTGCTGCGCCGTCAGCTTCGCAGTGGCCGATCCGCCCACAGCTGATCTGCTCTGAGCTGATCCGCTGTCAGCTGATCCGCCCAGAGCAGCACCGCATTCTCAGCCGTCCACAGCCGGGGCACGGTGAAGTCATGGCAGAAGACGAAAAGACACCCCAGTTCAGTTGGCGCACCCGGGAGCAACTGTTCAGCCGGCGGGTCCTGGTGCTCGACGGCGACCTCGACGACGACAACGGCACCCTGCTGACGACGCAGTTCCTCTCCCTGGCCACCGAGGATCCGGACGCGGGGATCTCGCTGTGGATCCACTCCCGCGGCGGCTCCGTCCCGGCGATGCTGGCGATCCGCGACGTGATGCGACTGGTCCCGTGCGAGGTCTCGACCCTCGCGCTGGGTCTGGCGGCCAGCGCGGGCCAGTTCCTGCTGTCGGCGGGCACGCCCGGCCGCCGCTTCGCCCTCCCGCATGCCAGGATCCTGATGCACCAGGGCTCCGCGGGCATCGGCGGCAGCACCGTAGACGTCGAGGTGCAGGCGGACGACCTGCGGCACATGGTGACCACGGTCCTCGGGCTGATCGCCGGCGACACCGGCCAGCCCTACGACCGCGTCTACGAGGACTCCCTGCACGACCGGTGGTTCACGGCGCAGCAGGCGAAGGACTACGGCTTCATCGACCACATCGTGGAGTCCTTCGGCCAGGTGGTGCCCGAGCGCAAGCGGATCGGAATCAGGGCATGAGCACCTACACCGTCCCCTACGTGACCACCCAGAGCCCCCGCGGCGAGCGCGTCACGGACATCTACTCGCACCTGCTGACCGAGCGCATCATCTACCTCGGCACGGCCATCGACGCCGGCGTGGCGAACGCCCTGATCGCCCAACTGCTGCACCTGGAGTCCGACGGCCCCGACCGCGAGATCAGCCTCTACGTGAACTGCGAAGGCGGCGACCTCACCTCCATGCTGGCGATCTACGACACGATGCAGCACATCAAGTCCCCGATCCGCACGACGTGCGTGGGCCAGGCGATCGCGGTCGGCGCGGTCCTGCTGGCGGCGGGCACCCCGGGCCTGCGCTCGGTCCTCCCGCACGCCCGCGTGGTCCTGCACCAGCCGGCGGCCCGCGGCCAGGGCGCCATCCCGGACCTGATCATCCAGGCCGACGAGCTGGTCCGGATGCGCAGCGAACTCGAGACGATCCTGACCCAGCACACCGGCCAAACCGCCGACCGCCTCCGCCACGACACCGACCGCGACCGCGTGTTCACGGCCGCCGCGGCGGTGGAGTACGGGCTGGCGGACCGGGTTCTGGGGCCGCGGGAGTAGGGGACGGAGGCCGGGGG
>NZ_JAACYW010000361.1 GCF_015356825.1 Catenulispora rubra
GTCCTCTACGACGCGTGCGGTGCCGGGGGTGCGGGTCGCGAGGAGGGCCGGGAGGTCGGCGGGGGAGACCGGTTCGCCCCAGCTGTCCTGGAGGAGGCGCGCCACGGCGACGGGGCTGGCGATGGTTTCCAGGCAGCCGCGGTTGCCGCAGCGGCAGACCAGGCCGTCGTGGACGGCGGGGAGGTGGCCGATCTCGCCGGCCAGGCCGCCGGCGCCGAGTTGGAGGCGGCCGGCGGAGATGACGCCGGCGCCGATGCCGGCGGACAGGCGGATGTAGACCATGTCGGCCGAGTCGCGGCCGGCGCCGTACATGTGCTCGGCCAGGGCGCCGGCGTTGGCGTCGTTCGTGATCTCGGTGGGCAGGCCGGTGCGGCGTTCGAGTTCGGGGCCGGGGCGGATGCCGGTCCAGCCGGGCATGATGCCCTCCGCTGACAGTGCGCCGACGGCGTCCACCGGGGCGGCGATGCCGGCGCCGAGGCCCAGGACCCGCTCGCGGGGGACGCCGTATTCGGCCATCGCGCGGTGCACCAGGTCGGCGGCGAGGTCGAGGGTCTCGTGCGGCGCGCGGTCGACCTCCTTGGCCTCGACCGTCTCCCACAGCGGCGTGCCGTGCACGTCGCACAGCGCGACGCGCACGTGCGCGTGCCCGATGTCCGCGCCGATGGCGTACGCGACCGAGCGGCTGAGCGCCAACGGCAACGCCGGCCGCCCCATCGAGCGGCTCTCCGGCTCGGCGGCGCCGTTCCCGCCGTTCTCCTCCACCACCAGCCCGGCCGCGATCAGGTCCGCGACCAGCACGGACACCGTCGCGCGGGACAGCCCGGTGAGCCGGACCAGCTCCGGCCGACTGGTCGTGGCGCTCGCGAGCAGGACCTGGAGGACCCGCAAGCGGCCCTCTTCTCGCAGATTCGGCGGCGTGGCGACGATGCACTCCTCGGCTAGTTCCTGTTGTCTCGTATATTACGGCCGCAAACGAGAAGGCTCGTGGGGTCTGCGCAGCGCAAACCCCACGAGCCCCGGAACGTTGCGGACCCTGTCTCAGTCGTTGATGAGGTCGAACTCCTCCCACGGCCCGATGGCCGTCCGGTTCGCGATCAGCGGAGCAGCCCCGGCGTTGTCCGCCGTCACGATGTCGTTGTTGGCGTGGGACCGGAAACTGACGCTGCCATCAGAGTTCTTAATCAGGTCGAACTCCTCCCACGGCCCGATCGCCGTGCGATTGGCGATCAGCGGCGACGCGCCGGCGTTGTCAGCGGTCACGATGTCGTTGTTGGCATGGGACCGGAAGCTGACGCTCCCATCCGCGTTGTGGATCAGATCGAAGGACTCCCACGGCCCGATGGCCGTCCGGTTCGCGATCAGCGGTGACGCGCCGGCGTTGTCGGCCGTCACGATGTCGTTGTTCGCATGAGCCCGCAGGCTGATCACCGAACTCGCCGTATTGCCGGACACCCCCACGTAGAAGATGTGCATCGACACCGAACTCCGTGCCGCACCCGCGCTGACGTTCGGCAGCACCACGGCCTTCACCGTCTTGCCCGCCTGCAGCGGAACGGCCGCGTAGTACAGGTTCACGGCCTGCGTGATCTTCCCGCTCCCGCCGTTGATGTACGTCGGGCTGGCGATGACGTCAGTACCCTGAGCCGCCGTCTTGGACCACCAGTCCGCGAACCCCAGGCTGTAGTCCTGCGTGCTCCCGTCGGTGTAGATGACGGTCCCGCTCCCCGAGGAAGCCCCGTACGTCGACGTGCCGACCACCGACAGCGTCGTGCCCGACCCGGACACCGGAACCGTCTGCCCGGAGGCCACGACGTCGTCGTTCGTCCCGACCGCGACGTTCGGCCAGCTGATGGTCGCGCCGTCGTGCGTGAGCGTCGCCCCGGGCGTGATTCCGGCTGCCGCGGACAGCGCCTGCGACGAGTAGCTCGTCCCGCCGCCGTCCAGGTTGCCGTTCGCCGTGCTCGCGTCATCGGTGATGCCGACGTTGTTGAACGCGGCGTTCAGCGACGAGTACGCGATGTTCATCGTGCCGGAGTCGGTGTACGGACCGCTGCCGTTCAACGTGGCCTGCGCCGACACCGCGTACGGCCCGGCCGCCGCGCCGGAAGCCGCGGTCACCTTCCACGTCGTCTGCACCGACTGCCCACCGCCGACGCTGGCGAACGTCGCCGGAGTCGTGGCCTGCGCGGTCCATCCCGACGGCACGGTGAGCGCCACGGCCACGTTCGTCTCGGCGGCGGTGCCCCCGTTGACGAACGTCGTGGTCGCCGTACCGCTGCCGCCGGCTGTGATCAGCGCTGGCGCCGCGAGCTTCAGCGTGTGCCGCACCACGATCGGCGCGGTACCGGTGACGCCGTTGACGGTGACGCTGATCAGCGCCGTGCCGTCGCCGACCGCGTGGACCTGGCCGGCGCTGGTGACGGTGGCCACCGTCGGGTCGCTGCTGCTGTAGCTGACCGAAGCGTTGGCGAGGTTCACGAACGACTGGTCGTTGTTCACGGCCTCGACCACGTTGTCCGCGGTCACGCTCATGTCCCGGCCCTGGGCGACGGACCCCACGCCGGTGGTGTCGTCCTTGATCCACTGATTCTTGCCGGTCAGGTCGACGGTCGACCCGGCGTCGTAGACGACGCTCTCCGGCTGCACGGTCACGTACTGCACCTTCGGCGTGATCGCGCCGGACACCGCGACGTTCACCGTCGAGCGGATGTCGGAGGAACTGGCGCCGACCTGAAGGCCGTACGTGCCGTCGTAGACCACTGACTTCATCGTCGTGGCGTTCCACAGTGACAGATCACTGATCTTCACCGGGATGCTGATCTGCTGGGAGGCGCCCGGGTTCAGGACGTTCGTCTTCTGGAAGCCCACGAGCCGCTTGTTCGGCAGCTGCACACCGGAGACCGTGAACTGCGTCCCGGCGTACAACTGCGCCACGGTCGCGCCCGCGCTGCTCCCGGAGTTGGTCACCGTGAACGAGACGTTGACCGTGCCGTCGGCGTTCGGGTTGGTGTTGTCGACGGTCGCGGCGGAGTAGCTGAAGGTCGAGTAGCTCAGGCCATAGCCGAAGGGATACGTCGGCGTACCGGTGAAGTACTGGTAGGTCCGGCCCAGCCCGCTGGTGTCGCCGGGGGTGAGGCCGTAGTTGCTCATCGCAGGGAGCTGCGAATCGTTGGCGTACCACGTGAAGTTCAGGTGCCCGCTCGGATTCTGCTTGCCGAGCAGCACGTCGGCCAGCGCGGTGCCCTGGCTCTCGCCGTTGTAGCCGCTGAACAGGATCGCCGGCACGCTGCCCTGGACGTCGCTGATCTTCACCGGGCCGTCGGACTGGACGACCAGCGCGGTCTTCGGGTTGCCCAGCGCCGTGGTCTGCGTGATCAGCGAGTCGTAGTTCCCCGGCATGTTCAGGGTGGTGCGGTCGTTGCCCTCCTGCGCGTTGTTCTGGTTGGTGCCGACGAACAGCAGGACCAGGTCTGCGTTCTTGATAGCGGTCTGCGTCGCGCTGCTGAGCGTCGCGGCGCCGGTCGCGGTGCTGGAGGTGCCGGCCGCGTCGAACAGGATGTTCGCGTTCGGATTCGCCGCCTTGATCGCCGAGGTCAGGCCCTGCACGGCGTTCACCTGGAGCGTCGGCGCCCCGGAGTAGTCGCCGAGGGTCACGGCGTTCGCCATGTCGCCGAGGACCACGACGTTGTTCAGCTTGCTGGCGTTCGCCGGCAGCAGCGGCGCGCTGGTCCCCGAGACGTTGCCGTTCTTCAGCAGCACCAGCGAATTGTCGGCGACGGTGGTGGCCAGCGTCTGGTGCGCCGGGCTCTGGATCTGCGCCTTGGTGATGCTGGTGTAAGGGACCTGCGACGCCGGGTCGAACTCGCCGGTCTGCATGCGGACCGTGAACAGCTTGGTCAGGTCGGCGTCGATGACGCCCTCGGACAGGATCCCGGCGCTGATCGCGGCCTGGATGTTCTGCAGCGAGAACTCGTCGCCGCCACAGTTGACCTGTGTTCCGGCGCGCAGCGAGTAGGCCTCGCCGCCGGCCGCGCCGGAGATCTTCGCGCCGGTGGCGGTGTTGGTCCAGATCGCGCTCGTGTCGCCGTCGTTTGTGGTCCAGCCCGGCGGGGCCCACGCGTGGCCGGCCGGGAAGTTGCGGTATGTGGTGCCGACGGCGCCGCAGTCGGAGGTGACATAGCCGTTGAAGCCGTACGTGCGCTGCGCGAGCTGGTTCGCCGTGTAGGTGTCGGCGACCGAGGGCGTGCCGTTGATCGCGTTGTAGGACGTCATCAGACCCGCGACGTGCGAGTTCTCGATCAGGCTCGCGAACTGTTTGGTGTAGTAGTCGCGCAGGTCGGTATCGCTGACGTTGGAGGAGATGCCGGTCCGGTCCTGCTCCACGTTGTTCAGGGCGTAGTGCTTGGCAGTCGCGGCGGCCTTGAGGTAGCCGTTCAGCGACTGGCCCGTGATGGAGTTGCCCTGGAAGCCGTTCACGAACGCCCCGGCCATCTGCCCGACCAGGTACGGGTCCTCACCGAACGCCTCGTCCGTGCGGCCCCAGCGCGGGTCCCGGTCCAGGTTCACCGTCGGCGCCCAGAACGTCAGCGAGCCGTAGTCGCTCGCCGAGGGGCCGAGGTTGTTCTGGCCGGTGCCGAACAGCGACTTGTCCACCAGGCCGCGGGCCTCGTCCGAGACCGCCGTCGTCTCCTGGTAGACCAGGGCCGGGTCCCAGGACATCGAGGACGCGAAGTTGGTCGGGAAGCTGGTCGCGACCGGCGGGTTGCCGGCGGCGCTGCCGCTGTTCTGGTCGGCGCCGAGGTAGTTGATGCCGTGCTGGGCCTCGGCCTGGTACGTGTACTGCTGGACGCCCAGGCGCGGGATCGCCGGGGCGCTGGTGGTGTTCAGCTGCGCAGCCTTCTCGGCCAGCGTCATCCGCGAGACCAGGTCTGCGGCGCGGGCCTGGAAGGGATAGCTGGTGTTCAGGTAGATCGGCGTGCTGCTGGCCGCGGGTGTGGGGGCGGCGCTCTTCGCGGGGGAGGCCGCGACACTGGTCACGGACACCGCGAGGGCACAGATTTGGGTGACGGTACAGACCAGGGTGAGGGCCGATCCCGCGGCCAGCAGCTTGCGGTGGGGGGTGGTACGTCTCATCGACTCGACTCCGGGGTCGGTGGCGGGGTTGGAGCGGGGACCAAGGGACGGTGCTGACGGTGCTGTGTGAGCTGCGTGAGCTGTGTGTGCCTGTGTGGGGTTCGGATCTGGGGTTCGGATCGGGGATCCGGATCTCAGTTGTGGATGAGGTCGAACTCCTCCCACGGCCCGACGGCGGTGCGGTTGGCGATCAGCGGGCTGGAACCGGCGTTCTCGGCGGTGACGATGTCGCCGTTGGCGTGCGCCCGGAAGCTGACGCTGCCGTCGGAGTTGTGGATGAGGTCGAACTCCTCCCACGGCCCGATCGCGGTCCGGTTCGCGATCAGCGACGACGCGCCGGCGTTCTCCGCGGTGACGATGTCGCCGTTGGCGTGTGCCCGGAAGCTGACGCTCCCGTCGGAGTTGGAGATCAGGTCGAACTGCTCCCACGCGCCGATCGCGGTGCGGTTGGCGATCAGCGGCGCCGCGCCGGCGTTGTCGGCCGTGACGATGTCGTTGTTCGCGTGCGCTCGCAGGCTGATCACCGGTGTGCCGCCACTGCCGCCGCACGCCGAGGGAACCGGGGTTCCGGCGGGTGCGGCCCCGGCGACGATGTTCCACTGCACGAGTTGCGCGGCCTGGATGCTCGGAGCCGTGCAGATCCCGCCGCTGACGGCGCTCTGCGGTACCACGTTCCCGCTGACATCGACGACGTGGTAGCTCCCGGCCGTCATGCCGAGGCCTGCGATGTTGAACGTCACCGCGGCGTTGTAGGCGGTTCCGGAGGTGATGTCCGCGAGCGTCACCGTCGCGCTGGTACCGGTGCCGGCGACGTCCGGTACGACTTGCAGCACGCCGGTGTTCGCGAGGGACGCGTAGGCCGGGGCGTACGAGGCGAGCTGCGATCCGTTGCTCAGCACGGTTCCGCCTGCGGACTGGTAGGCGCTCAGGTTCGCGTCGGTCCCGTTCATCGGCAGAACCGCCTTGTACGACGACAGCTTCACCGTCCCATTGGCCACCTCCTGGCTGGTGACGACCGCGAACCCGGCCTGGTAGCCGCTCCACAGGTTCGAGATGGCGTCCTCCATGCTGCCGACGGCGCCGCCGGAGGTGTTGCCGTAGGCCTGGGAGAAGTCCATGTAGACGGCCACCGGCTGTTGCGGATAGGCGCCGGTGATGGTCGGCAGTGTCGGCAGCCATGAGGTGTAGATCGGCCAGCCCACGACGTCCTTCTGCGTCCCGTCGTGGATGAAGAAGTCCTCGCCGCCGCCCTCCGGCAGGCCCATCCCGTAGTTGGACAGCCACTGCACCGCCTGCGCGGCCAGCTGTGTGCTGTCGCTCGGCGCGGTCCATTCCTGCGCCAGCGGAACTCCGTAGGCGCGGGCCAGGCTGCCGAAGGTCAGCGTCAGGCCGGGGGACTGTGCGGCGTCCACGATCACCGTGGCCGAGTACTGCTTGGCGAGGGTGAAGAAGATGTCGGGGATGTTGGCGTAGTTGACGGCGTTCCCGAAGTGCCCGCCGAAGTAGTAGTAGAGCGGCGTCGAGGCGGTGACGGCACGGACCGCGGCGGTGAGCCGGCCGTAGGTGTCCTGCACGCTCCAAGCCCGGAAGGCCTGGTAGACGCCCCACAACGACTGGCCTATAGCTGCGGCCGGGACCGCGCCGAAGGACGCGTAAGAGGTCTGATACTTGGTGTTGAACGCCGCGATGGTGCCGTAGGTGTTCGGCAGGTAGGTGTTGTGGAACTCGTCGATGTCGGCCTGGGCCCAGCCCGAGGCGCCGCCGTTGATGTCCCACTGCGCGTCGAGGAAGCCGTAGTCGAGGATGCTGCCGCCGTAGCCGGCGTTCCCGGCTATGTGCGCGACCGTCTTGGTGACGTAGTCGAAGTAGGCGGGCTGGTTCGCCGGATCCCACCAGACCGGGGCCGGGCTGCTCGCGCCGGTGCTGTCGACCTCTCGACCGTTGACCCACTGCGCGGGGCTTCCGCCCCAGCCGGAGTACCAGAAGATCGGTATGAGCTTGATGCCGCCGGCCGCCGCGTTCGCCAGCTCCTGGTCGAGTTCGGTGAAGCTGAAGCTGCCCTGCGACGGCTCGACCGTGCCCCACGGCATGTCGATCTCCGCCGTGGTCAGGCCTTTCGCCTTCAGCGCCGCGAAGCTGGCCTGGGACCAGGCCGTGCCGTTGTTGTCGAACTGGAGCTGGGTGGCCCACATCGGGCTCGGTGCCGCCGCGGCTTGCGCGGCCTGCGCGGCGTGAGTGGGGGTGGCGGTGGCGGCCGGGGCGGCGGAGGCGGCGCCGAGCCAGGCTGTCGCAGCCAGCGCACAGGCTGCCAGGGAGGGCAGAGCCCTGATTCTCATGATGGATACATCCGATGACTGGGCCCAGGCGCCGGCAACCAGACAATCGGCGGCGGAACGCCTGTGCGAGACGCTTGACTTATGCGTAACACTAAAACAACATCAGGGTTCTCATGGCAATAACCTCAAGAGTAAAGACTAAGTATGGATCTAGTGCGTGCTCACGGCAGCTCTTCCGCGTCGTCGCAGCACGACGGTCGGGCAACCCTTGGATCAGTACCCGGAAAAACTCTGACAGTGCACTGTAAGAAGTTGCGCAACACCCCTGATACCTAGACGGCGTCCCGATCGTGCGCTACAACACATCCGATGTCTTCGACGTGACGGCGCCTTCACGCGCCGCATCCAGGGAGCGCTCGTGTCAAGTCGAAATCCCCGTACCCGCCTGTCCATCGCCGCCGCAGCCGCGATGATCGCCGTGCCGTCCGTCATCGCCGGCGGCCTGGCCCCACCGGCCCTCGCGGCCACGACCACGACCGCGTGGCAGAACGGCGCGTTCCAGCTGAACACCGGCGGTGTCGTTTCGCGGTCCGACGTCGTGCTCGGGCAGCCCAACAACGCCGCGACGCAGTCGCTGCCGCTGGGGAACGGCTCGCTCGGGGTCGCCGAGTGGGCCGCGAACGGGTTCACCGCGCAGCTCAACCGCAGCGACACCATGCCCAACCGGTTGTCGCCGGGGCAGGTGAACATCCCCGGGCTCACCGCGATGACCTCCGCCTCGAACTTCACCGGATCGCTCGACCTCTACAACGGGGTGCTGAACGAGTCCGGCGGCGGGATGACGCTCCAGGCGTGGGTGCCGGCGGGCAAGGACGAGCTGGTCGTCAACGTGACCGGCGCCAATCCCGGCGCGCGGCAGACCGCCACGCTGAGCCTGTGGAGCGGACGGACGCCGTCCACGGCCGCGTCCGGCGCGGTCGGCAGCCTCGCGCAGACGTGGGTCGACAACTCGCAGACCGGGAACTCGGGGCAGACCTTCGGGGCGATGGCCGCGGTCACCGCCGGCGGACAGAACGTGTCCGCCTCCGTGGTGAACTCCACGCAGGTGCAGGTGAGTTTCAATCCCAACTCTGACGGGTCGTACCGGGTCGTCGTCGCCTCACCGCAGTGGACCGGCGGTGATCCGACGAATACCGCGAACACCGTCATCGGCGGCGACGCCACGGCCGGTACGTCCTCGCTGCTCGGCACGCAGTCGTCGTGGTGGAACAACTACTGGGCCAACAGCGGTCTGATCGAGATGAACTCCTCGGACGGCACGGCGCAGTACATGGAGAACCTGCGCACGCTGTATCTCTACTTCGAGGCCGCGACGATGCACGCCGGCACCTATCCCGGCAGTCAGGCGGGCGTCGCAGACCTGTTCAACTTCTCGCAGGACAAACAGGACTGGTACCCGGCCGGGTACTGGCTGTGGAACCTGCGCGGGCAGATCGCGGCGAACCTCAGCTCCGGCAACTTCGCGCTCAACACGCCGATCTTCGACATGTATCTCAATGATCTGCCGAACATCGAGTCCTGGACGAGTGCGCAGATGGGTGGCAAGCCCGGGGCCTGCGTGCCGGAGACCATGCGGTTCAACGGCAACGGCTTCTACAACGGCGGCAACAACACGCAGAACGCCTCCTGCGCGCAGGCCTCCAGCCCCACTTACAACGCGCTGACGCTGACCAGTGGCGCGGAGATCGCGCTGTGGGTCTGGCAGCAGTATCAGGACACTGGCAACGCGGCGTTCCTGCAGAAGTACTACCCGATCCTGAAGCAGACCTCGACGTTCCTGCTCAACTACCAGAGCGTCGGCTCGGACAACTTCCTGCACGCCACCGCGAACGCGCACGAGACGCAGTGGGCCGTCACGGACCCGACCACCGACATCGCCGCCAGCCAGGCGCTGTTCTCCGCGACGGTGAAGGCCGCCACGCAGCTGAACTCCGACCCCACGCTGGTCTCGCAGTTGAACACCGCGCTCGGGCAGATCGAGCCGTACGCCCGCACGGACTCGGGCAAGACCCAGCTGTTGAACCCGCAGCCGACCTCGGCGTCGGCCGCGGCGAACGTCGACGCGCAGGGTACTGACATCATCGCCGACTCCTACCAGCCGTCGGCCAAGCCGCAGAACGGCGAGAACATCGGCCTGGAGCCGGTGTGGCCCTACGGCCTGATCGGCGACAACACGGTCGTCAACGGCGACAACCTGACCGCCCTGGCGCAGCGCACGTACACCAACCGGGTCAACAAGACGAACCCGGACTGGAACTTCGACGCGGTGCAGGCGGCGCGGCTCGGGCTGGGCAGCGAGGTCGCCTCGGATCTGAACTCGGTGACGCAGGGCTACCAGGCCTATATCAGTGGTCTGGCGAACCTGTTCAACGGCAACACCGGCGACGAGCCGTACATCGAGCAGTCCTCGACCGTGGCCACGGCCGTCGACGAGGCGCTGGTGCAGGACTACGACGGGACGCTGCGGTTCGCTCCGGCCTGGCCGTCGGGCTGGGACGCGTCCGGCACGGTGGCGGTGCAGGGCGGGACGAAGGTCGACGTGCAGGTCGAGGGCGGGACGCTGGCCACGGCCGCGATCCAGGCCGGCAGCACGCAGACGATGACCGTGCGGAATCCGTGGCCGGGTCAGCAGGCCGAGGTGGTGAACGGGTCGAGTGGGGCCGTCGTGGTGGCGGCGACGACGAGCGGGACGCTGAGCGTGCCGGTGACGGCGGGTTCGACGTACCTGGTCGAGCGGCCTTCGGGGCTGACGACGTCGCTGCCGTTCGCTCAGGTGACCGGGACGAAGGCGACCGCGGCGCGGCACCTGGGCAAGGTCCAGATCGGTCTGGACCCGGCGGTGTCGTTCCCGAATCTGGCCGCGTCGTTCAACAACGTCGGGATCACCGCGGACAACAACACTGCGGCGGGGAACTTCGACGCCAACGGGGCCAGCTTCTCGGAGACCGCGCTGACGAACGCCGGTGCCGGGCCGGGGAGTTCGGTGACGGCGTCGGGGGTGACGTTCACGTTCCCGAATGTGGCTGCCGGGGTCAACGACAACACGGTCGCTGAAGGGCAGACCATTTCGTTGTCGGGGTCGGGCACGCTGGGGTTCCTGGTCTCCGCCGACTATGGTCCGGCGACCGGGTCCGGGACGATCACCTACACCGATGGCAGTACCCAGAGTTACAGCCTGACGGTGCCGGACTGGTTCTCCACGACGCCGCCGAGCGGTGGTGCGCTGGCTGTGAGTTCGGCGTACCAGAACCGGCAGGGGAACACGACGTACAGCGGGTCCGGGAACATCTTCTCCGTGCCGGTGGCGTTGACTGCCGGGAAGTCGCTGGCTTCGGTGACGTTGCCCGGCGGCGGGGGACTGAGTGCGGGGACTCCGGCGATCCACGTGTTCGCGCTGGCCGCGTCGGGGG
>NZ_JAACYW010000362.1 GCF_015356825.1 Catenulispora rubra
GGGTGGGTGGGATCTGCGCTGCTATCGGATGTTGCTGTTGGCGCAGGCTGCCGGTGAGAGTACGGCTGTTGAGCGTTGGCGCAGCGAGGAGCCGAGCAACAGTGATGCTGCGGTGTTGTACGCCAGGACCGCGGTGATTCGCGCGATCCGGTCTCAGCGTGCGCAGCAGCCGCAGGCGCCGGCGTTGGCGGAGCTTGCCGAGCGGTCGTGCATGGCTGCGGTGAAGTACGCGCCGGCGGATCCGACGCCGTGGGTGGCGCGGTTGCAGCTGCACGCCTGCGCCCCCGGCGAGGTCGCGCCGCGGCAGCTGATGGAGGAGGTGCAGCTGCGGGACGAGTGGAACCGTGAGGCCTTCCATCGGCTGCTGCCGCTCAGCGGTCCTAGCTTCGGCGGCCGTATGACGGATGTGTACGACGTGGCCAGGTGGGCGTCGTCTACCGCGCCGTTCGGCTCGCCGCTGCATGTGCTGCCGTTGTTGGCGTACATCGAGGAGTTCCAGCAGAGAGTACGTGACGACTCGCCGAAGCGCCTGTTCAATGCCGACCGGCATTGGGCTGCGGCGCAGGCGTTGCTGGATATCGAACGCGCGTACACCGAGTGGTTCGCCAGCGGGGTCCGGGCGGCACCGAGGCTGTTGCCGGATCTACACCTGATGGCGCACGGACTTTGGCGGGCCGGCTACTACACCGCGGCCAAGCCGGTGTTCGCGGAGATCGGTCGCTTCGCGCTGACCAAGCCGTGGTCGCTGCACGGGCACCCGAACCAGATTTTCACCTGGGCGCGCGGGGTGTGCATGCACGCCTCGGGACCGAATCGCCTGAACTCCCGGAGCGGCATCCGCTGACACCAGCACCCCCCCGATGCCGCTCCGGGGCCCCACCGTCGACACAACGGCCGCCAGCGCTCACTCAGGAGTTGGCGACAGCCCGCCCACGGCTCGCAGGCCAGCCGGACTCCCCCTTTCTTGTCTTTGATCCTTTCGGTTCCTTGGAGGTGCTCCCATGCCGCAGACCCGTGACACCAGCGCCGCATCCCCCGCACGCCGCAGTCGGCCGTCGGTAAGCGACGACGACGCCCGACTGCACGAGCTCGGCTACCCCCGGGCGCTGACCCGCAGGGTCAACGGCTTCGGGAACTGGGCGATGTCCGCGACGATCATCAACTTCATCACCGGCATCATGTACAGCCTCGGCCTGGTGATGGTCTCCGGCGGCCCGCTGGTGATGGTGTGGGGCTGGGCGTTCGTGGGTTTGATGGTGCTGTTCGTCGGGGCGTCGATGGCCGAGATCAACTCGGCGCTGCCGACATCGGGCGCGCTGTACTACTGGTCGGCCAAGCTGGCCAAACGCCACGGTGCGGTGTGGTCCTGGTACACCGGCTGGCTGAACTTCGCCGGCCAGATAGCCGGGACCGCCTCGGCCGATTTCGGGGCTGCGACGTTCATCCAGGCCCTGGCCGCCGCGCAGTACAGCTCCTACACCCCCACTGCCCAGGGCACGCTCGTCATTTACGCCGTGGTCTTGGCGGTGCACGGGCTGCTCAACACCTTCACCGTGCGGCTGGTGGCGGGTCTGAACAAGGTCGCGGTGTGGTGGCTGCTGATCGGGGCCGCGGTGATCGTCGGGTGGCTGGCGGTGTTCCCGACCCGCCATACCTCGGCGTCGTTCGCGTTCACCCACTTCGTCAACGGCACCGGGTTCCACTCCGGCATCTACGCCGGGCTGATCGGGCTGCTGTTCAGCGCCGGCACCTTCACCGGGTTCGATGCCTCCGCACACATGTCGGAGGAGACGGTGCACGCCGCGATCGCCGCCCCAAAGGGCATCGTGCGCTCCATCGCCTTCTCCTGGACCGCTGGGTTCGTGCTCATCGTGGCTCTGGCGTTCTCGATGACCGACTACGACACCCAGGCCGGTGCTGCGGTGCCGCCCCTTGTGGTCTTCACCGGCGCGTTGGGGGCCACCCCCGCTAAGTTGCTGATGCTGGTGGTGATCGGCTCGATGCTGTTCTGCGGCCTGGCGAACATGACGTCCAACTCCCGCCAGATCTTCGCGTTCTCCCGGGACGGGGCGATGCCCGGCTCCAGGTGGTGGCGCACGGTGCGAAAAGGCACCCCTGTCAATGCGGTCTGGTTCGCCGCCGTCGGCGCGTTCGCCCTGGCGGTGCCGTCGCTGTGGAGCACCACCGCGTTCCCGGCGATCGTGTCGATCAACGTCATCGGCCTGTTCGGGTCCTACAGCATCGCCATCTGGCTGCGGCTTCGACAAGGCGATGCCTTCGAGCGCGGGCCGTGGCATCTGGGCCGCTACAGCCTCCCGGTCGCCCGCATCGCGATCACCTGGGTCGTCCTCAGCAGCGTCCTGTTCCTGCTACCCCAGGTCAGCCCGATCACAGCGAAGAACTTCAACTACGCGCCGGTCGCTTTCGGGATCGTGCTGATGATCGCCACCACGTGGTGGTTCATCAGTGCCCGGCGACACTTCCACGGCCCGATCAGCTACGGCACGCCCGAGGAGCTGGCGCAGCAGGAGACCGAGCTGTAAACGCCCTGCCCTGACGCGGCCAGCGCAGCTGACCGCCGCAACCAAGACCACCGTCAGGCCGGTATGCCAACGGCCGGCCCGACGGTGCACCAACTCCTTCCATCCGCCGGAGTGCCGCCCGCGCGAGGCGGGAGGGGAAAGCCTGCCGCGCGAGGCGCGGGCCCCTACGCCGACCGCGCCGACGGGGCGCGCGGCAGGCCAACTGACCGGACACCAGATCCGGTCATCCGACACCACCACCGAGGGGGGATCGATCAAATGTCGAACACGGAGACCACAGTTGAGGTACAGGCTGCCGCCGAAGTGTTGGAGCAGCTGGGCACCATCAGAACCGGCATACACACCGGGGTCATGACTGAACGGGCGCGGCAGGTGCTGGAAGCGCTGATGGGCCGGTATGCGCGCGCCGCCAGTGCCGCTCGCCGGGTGTCGCCGGTGCTGCTGCCGTCTTTTCCGGGCGATGACGACCTCGGTGACGGGCCGGTGTTCGTGGACTTGGCGGAGGCGCAGCGGTATTACCTTGCCCACGGCGACGCGATCGAGGATGCGGTGGTGCTGGCCGGCAGGTGTGGGTCTGATGAACACGCTGGGCGGGTGATGCGGGGGTTGGAGTACCTGCTGACGATGCAGCAGCACACCGGTCGGTGGCTGGTGCTGGCGGATCTGGCGGTGGCCGCAGCGCGTCGGCGGGGCGACAAGCGTGCCGAGGCGCACGCGCTGCTGAGTCGTGGCGGGGGCTACAAGGTGGCCGGCCAGCCGGTGCAGGCGGTCGCGGACTACGAGGTGGCGGTGCGTCTGTTTGCCGAACTGGCGGACGCGGCCGGCACGGTCGCGGTGTTGAGCCGCCTGGGTGTGGCTTACGCAGCTGCCCGCAAGTTGGATGCCGCAGATGCCGCGTTCAGCCAGATGCTTGCGTTGTGCACGAGCGAGGATGTCCACCGGGCGATGGCGTATGTCAATCGGGCATGGGTGGCCATCGAGCGAGGTGAGCCGCACTCCGCGATCGAGCAGGGGCTTATCGGGCTGGACCTGCTCCAAGGCTGCGACGGTGCACAGTACTGGTCGCTGGAAGCGCATCTGGAACTGTGCAGGGCCTACACCCTCATCGGTGATCTCGACCAAGCCCAAGACCACCTGAACGCTGCTTTGGCCTCGTTCGCCGCCGGGTTCGAGCCCGCCCCGCTTCGGGTCTTTGCCGCGCTGGTCAAGGGCGAGTTGCTGCTGGTGCAGGGCGAGTACCGGGACGCTTTGGTGATGTTTCAACAGGCTGTGATGCTGCAATCCGCCGGCACCCACCCCTACCGCCTGGCCGATGCCCTTGACGGCGTAGGCAAGGCACTTTCCAGGTTGGGAGAGGACGGCCAGGCCGCCGAGCAGCACAGCGCGGCACTGGCCGAGCGCCTGCGGTTCGGCGAGCCCTTCGCCACTGCCCGCACCCGCTACTACCTGGCCAGGGCGAAGGCGGCATCCGGGCAGGGGGATGCAGGCGCCGAGCAGCGCGACCAGGCCCTGCTGGAGTTGGCCGGACTCGTCGACCCCGCCGCGGACACGCTGCGCGCCGACCTGAAGCGGCTGGCCCTCTGATGTGTCCGAACTCGGTAGCCCCGATGCATACTCACCACCGCTTCGGTCAGGAACGGCCCTGCGGCATGCACCCACGTGCTGCGGCCGACCACCGCACACGAAACGAGGCCCGCTCCGATGCCGCCTAGGAACGTGGTCGGGATTCCCTCCGAGCGGGAGGCCCAAGCGCTGGAGCTGGTGGCCAACGATGTGGGCACGCCGGAAATCGCTCTCAAGCTGGGCGTGAAGCAGAAGACCGTCGGCCTCTATGTCGCGCAGTCGATGGCCAAGCTCGGCGTGAGCCACGCTCCTGCGGCGGTCCTTCTGGCCTGCTCCAGCGGACTGATTCCGCTCGCGCTCAGCCGCGTATCCGTGCCCGGCGTGCCCTTCAGAGACCTGGTGGACCTGGCCCAGTCGTTGAGGACCGCAACCAGCATGGACCTGCCGGACCTCCAAGCCCGAGCCCTCACAGTGCTGGCAGCTCTAGCCACGCAAAACACCCCCGCCTGGGCCCTATGCAACCGAGGCGACAGCTCACTCAGACCGCACTGAAGAAGCTGTCGGCTGGGCGGCCACACCCGTCCAGCCGACAGCACACCACTAAGCACACCGCAGCAAAACACCCGCATAGACCGATCGAAGGGGCAGTCATGACAGCGATACCCGCCGCGCTCATACGCCGACCGCCGTCGCCGACGGCGGTGGACTTCACGGCGCTGGCCAACTTCACCACCCTGGGAGGGCAACTCCGGATCGTCACCAGCCCGCACTGCAACATCGAGTGCGACTTCTGCCACGATGAGGGCGACGTCCCCCCGCACATCACCCGCCACGACCGCAGCGCACGCCCCCGTAGGCGCGAGCTGAACGCCGACGAGTACAACTTCATGATCGGCGCGCTGATGGCGGCCGGCCTGACCCGCTTGTACTTCACCGGCGGCGAGCCGCTGGTGTCGCCACTGACGCGTCCGCTGCTGGAGGCGATCCCACCCCACGAGCACGGCGACACCTCCGCAACCCTGATCACCAACGGCATCCTCGTTCGCCGCAACGTGGACTGGCTGCGGCGCACCAACCTGGACAAGATCAAGGTGTCGTTGCACTACTTCTCCGACGCGTCGCTGAAGGCCATCGCCAACTCCGAGCACGGCATCAGCCCGATCCTCGACGGCATCGCCGCTGCTCGCGAGACCGTCGATCATGTCGAAATCAACACGCTGATTCACGGGAAGAACCTGCACGAGATCGACCGCATCCTCACCTACGCGCTCACCGAACACCTTCCGATCCAGTTCATCGAACTCGTCGACACCGACTTCAACGCGGACAAGGGCGTGGCCCAGGTCTCCGCCGACGCGCTGATCGCCAGCCTGCGTGCGATGGGAGCGCAGGAGAAGGTCGTGGTCAAAGGCGTCGGACAAGGCAAACGGGTGTTCACGGTGGACGGGGACACCGTGGAGGTCATCCACAAGGACCTGGGACGCCACCACGTCGGCCAGTGCGGCCGATGCCCCAAGAAGCCGTCCTGCGTGGAGGGCTTCTGGGCACTCCGCGCGGACCACGCCGGCTTCATCGGCCCCTGCCTGCTGCGCGAGGACCTCCGGCTGGACCTGAAGCCCTACATCGCCGAGCGCGACCCGAAAGCCCTGGCCGAAGCCGTGGCCTTCCACATTGACGCGTTCACCGAGGGCCTGCTGTGAGCCCAGCGCTGACAGGCAGCTACGCACCCGCAGTTGTACCGGCCCCGCAAGGGATGCTCATCGTGATCGAAGGCATCAGCGGCTCTGGCAAGTCGACCATCGCCAAGCTGGTCGCCCAGCAACTGTCCGCGTACCTGCTGCACACGGTGCCGGAACCGTTCCAGGGGCTGACGCCGACGATCAACGCAGAGCTGGCACCACTGCCACAGCTCGCCTTCTACTTGGCCGGACTCTGCTACGCCTCCGATCTGATCCGAAAGAACCTCACCGTCGGACCGGTCGTGGCCGACCGCTACAGGACCTCAGTCATCGCCAACCACGCCGCGGTCCACGGCCTCGTTCCCCAGCAGGTCCTCGACGTCGCCGAGCCGTGGATGACCTATCTGATCGAACCGACCCTCACGGTCTACCTGCGTACCAGCCCCGCCGCGCTGGCCGAGCGTCTGGCCCGCAAGGCCGATCTGACCGAATCCGACCGGTTCCTGTTCGCCGAAACCTCCCGCTACCAGGCGGTGCAGCGTTTTTACGACCTTCTGGGCACAAACGATCCGAGCGCATGGGTCCTCGACACCGACGACGCCAGCCCCGAACAACTCACCAAGCTCATCCTCGACAAGGCAGCCACCTTTGCTTGATGACGCCCCCACCCAGGCGCCTGCCGGCCACGGTCGGCAGGCGCCGCGTCTACTACACCGGCCGGTGACCGACCCACCCCGAAATGCTGGAACGCGCAGCAGCGGCTCGGCGCCTGCACCGGCACCGAACTCACCAGCCGGCACCACGACTCAGACCGACCCAAGCGTACGAAGTGGAACCCGCAGTCATGACCAAGCTGCATACTCGTCTGAGCCGCCGCGTAACGTCGTGGAAGCCGGCGGCGTTGAAGCCGCCGAGGACCCGGCAAACAGGCGGAGAGCAGATAGATGGCCCAGCACGGACGGCGCGCGAGTTTCGGGATCGGCGTCCATCTGATGATGATCAAAGATGGCAGGATCCTGCTGCTGCGACGGTCGAACACCGGGTTCGCCGACGGGCTGTGGCAAGTTCCTGGAGGCGGTCTCGAACTCGGCGAGAGCCTGACCGCGTGCGCCGCACGCGAGGGCAAGGAGGAGACCGGCGCCCTGATCGAGGAACGCGACCTGACCTTCGCCCACGCCTGCCAGCATCGCGACCCCGACGGCCTGGACCGCGTCGGCATGTTCTTCACTACAGGCCTGTGGGACGGCACCCCGTACAACGCCGAAACCCACAAAGCCTCGGCGATCGACTGGTTCCTCCTGGATCGCCTTCCCGCTGCCATGGTCGGCTACGGCCGCCACGCCATCGAACAGCACCTCGCCGGCAACACCTTCAGCCAGTACAACTTCAGCTAGCCGAGCGGCACTCTTCCGCCGTCCTGTTCCATCGCGGGTCCGACCAGCACCAGCTCATACGCGAGCCCGCATGAGCTCACGACACGTAGGGCTACGCGTTGATGCAGCGGCGGAGCGGATGTTCGCAGGGATCATCAGTGGTCTGCGGACTGCACGCGAGAACGCCAAGATCTCCCAGAACGCACTGTCAGCGGGCCTTCCGGTGCGGGGACGGGCCATATCCGAATGGGAGACAGGATCCGCAGAACCGTCCCTGGAGCACCTGATGCAGTGGGCTCGCGAGCTCGGCCGGTGCTTGGCGCTCGTCGATAGGAACGGTGTTCTGTCGAACAGCCCGACGCGCCAACGTCCCGGCGAAGAGTGGGAGTTTTTCCAGCGGCGGCAATTGGCCATACCGCTGAGAAACCGCCGCCAGGCCCGTCACATGGACCAGACAGAACTCGGCGAACTGGTTGGCGTCTCCCGTGACACCATCCAACGCTGGGAGCTGGTCCGCGTACCCCCGCGGCCGATTGCACATGTCGTGTGGGCCCAGGCCAACGGCTTCATCCTTACTCTGGGCCGGGTCGACGCCCAGGGGCGGATCGATGTCCCGAGCCCGCGAGTGCGCCACCAGGCAACTAACGGCTCGAACGATCCGCCGGCCAGGCCGTATGTACGTCGCACACGGCAAAAGGCGAAAACCGCTCCAGTCACTCCCGGCCTGCCGTCACCAGGCCGCGAGGCGCAACCGCCGCTTCCGCTCGACGGGGGACAGCCGTTACACGTCATCCAGGCCTTCGTTGCTGCTGTAGGGGTCGAACACGGCTTGGCTGACCACGACGTCCTGTCGCGGGCCCTTCTGCTTGGAGAAGAGGCCGGGCATCTGGCGAAGGCGATTCACCAACGGCAGATGCACCTCACCATCGACCCCGAATCCCGCGTCGGGAAGGTCGACGAAGAACTCGCCGACATGTTGCTCGTGATGTGCTCCATCGCGAATCACTACGGCGTCGACTTGGGCGAGGCGCTACGCAAGAGGAAAGCCGACAGCGAGCCGTACCTATGACGAAATTTCTCTTGCCCGGCAGGCCGCCGGCTACCTAGCTCAGACTTGGGCATCCGCGCGGCGCCAGGCCGGTTCAAGCTGATGGCTATATCAGTATTCATATTCGTTGACGCGCCCGGTTGCCACCACTACGGTGGTGACTTCGCGAGAGCATCCGGTGACGCCTCGCAACTACGGGCATCGAACGCGGGGGTTCTGATGGCACGCCCCACCGACTGGTGGCTTCTCGACCTGGACAAGGATCCGCTCCCGCAGGACCCCGGCAACCTTTATCTGTGGTCAACGCTGTACCACGACTTCGCCGACCAGATAGACCTGGTCCGCGGTGGAACGGTCGGTCTGATGGGCGATCCGGCGATCACCGGCTGGCTCGGGCAGTCCGGCCAGGCCTTCTTCGACGCCTTGACTCCGTACCCGTCGATGCTCGGCACAGCCACCGCCGCGTACCGAGAACTCGGCGACGCCTGGGAGGCCTTCAGCGTTCGCGTCAGGAACCTGCAACCGCAGTTCGACAGCTTGTGCATCCAATGCCTCGACATGCTGCGGGCGATCATGGCAGACGGTGGACTGTCGGAGGCCGACGCCAAGCAGCTGATCATGAACCCCGAGCAGCTCACGGGCACCCTCATGGCGGTCGCCGGCCAAAGCGCGTTGGGGTCTGCCCAGTTCCTGAATACCGCAGCGGACAAGATCCGGAACCACGTCATCGACGCGGCCAACCTCAGAGGCGGCCAGCTTCAGACCCTGATATCCCAGACAACCACTGCGCGTAAGGCATGCTCGGACGCCATCCACGACGCGACGGCCTTGGCCTCCCGGATCATCAAGCAGGCCGGCGGCAAAGGGATCAACGCCGCCGACTTCAACACCCGCTACGCAGCATTCGGAGGAGCCGCCGCCGACCTGGCCCTGGTCCTGCCCGGGTCGGCGGGCACGGACCTCGAAGACGGCATGGTCCCATCCTCCGCCCCCGGGCCCGAGGGCGTGCCGGACTGGTGGACCTCACTGACCGATGAGGAGCGCCGGCACTACTGGCAAAGCAACCCCGGGATCGCTGCCCTGCTGGGCAGCGTACGGTTCTACACCGACGGCCAGAGCCCGCCGACCGTGTCCAACCCGGATTTGCAGGCCGTACTCAACAACGCCTACCTGCGGCCGGGGGAGGTGTCGCAGATCCCCGGCGACGGCCAGCTCTCCACCGCCCTCGACTACGAGCTCGAAACAGGAACCCCGGTCGGCGGGAAATGGCACATCAACAAGGCCGCAGACACCCTTAGCGGCTTGATAAACGCACTTGACGACCCGCAGTCGAGCCTCACACCGCAGGACCAGATCGTCACCGCCTCGATGGCCAGCCGTTTGTGGCAGAGCATCCTGGGCCACGACAAGGCAGGCGACGTCACACAGATGCTCAAGGACAATCCCGGCCGCGCCAGCAGCCTCCAAAGCGCGCTGAAGGCAGCCATGAGATCACCGTCTGGTCGTGCGATCATGGGAGACCCAAACGAGTACGACTGGTCCTCGGCGGACGGACTTCCCAGGCTGCCGCCAACGCCCCCACCGGATCCGGTAAACGACGGTGTCGACGGCGGGGACATCAACCCGGGCGGCGAACTGCCCGAGCTACCCGAAATCGACCCCCTAGTGTGACCGGCCCTGGAGTACACGTGATCACGGACGCTAACGTGGGCGCCTTTCTGTCGAAGCGCCACCCCGACTTCGCGCCGACCTACGCGGCACACGTCAGCAGGTGGGGCACCGAGAACCCGATGCTGTACGTCCTGCTGCAACGCTTCGCCCGCGAGTTCATGATTCCGCGGCTGCGGACCGGCACCGCCGAGGAGCGCACGCAGCTGTTCGACACCGTGGAGCAGCTCTTCACCGACGGCGACTCATTCATCGACGACCTCGCCGACAACCAGATCATCGACGAACTTGTGTACGCCGGCCACACCTTGAAGGACGACCCCGTCGACCTCACCGGCGCCGGCCCCATCACCACCGAACGCATCACTCGGACCCGCGACTGGCGGCCCAACAACTCATAGACGGCAACGACGAGAGCCGCCAGCGGACGTACAAGAACGGAGGACTATGCGCCCACCACCGGATGCCGACCTGAGTCTCGACCTGGACGGCCTCGACCGCTTCGCCAGCGCGCTGGAAAACCTCACCGGCCAATGGAACGGGACCGCCAACCAGATCGGGGATCTGGACTGGCTCGCCGACGACACCGATCTCATCGACGCACTCGGCGCCTTCACCCGCTCCTGGGCGAACGCCGCCACGATCATGAACACCTACTCCGCGCAACTGTCGAGCATGGCCCGCACCAGCGCCGACCAGTTCCGACAGGCCGACAGCGACCTTGCCCGGCAAACCCCCCACGGGAGACGGCCAAGCGCATACCAGTGACGATCACAGAGAGCGCTCACGCCCACGATGTGGAATTGTGACGTGACTCGGTACTTGGCACTTGAACAGAGCGCTGACCTGGGTCTCGGCTCATCTCCTGACTCGATACTGTGCCGTGACGCGTTAGTTGTCACCTGGCCATGCGATCTGTCACCGTGACGGGATCTTGATGCCGGTGTCGATGGCGTGGGCAAGCTCGACGGCGCGCTGGCCGAGTAGTGCTCGTAGGTCTGCG
>NZ_JAACYW010000363.1 GCF_015356825.1 Catenulispora rubra
AGGGTGGGCAGGGGCGGGCGGGGTTCGGTGTCGGGAGCCCCGGCGGCCTCGCCCCGGTCATCGGTTCGCTTCGTCACCTGGAGCGGCCTCTCTGCTCGATATCGGGGTGCCCGATGCTGGTCTGCTCGATTGCTGGTGTGCTCGATATTGGTCAGGGTGCTTGACTATCAGGTATCCGGGACGTACGGTTACCTTACTACTCTTCGTGATCACCCGGAACCGCGACAGTGCCGGCCACCCGGCACGGACAAGGGCAGCCATGAGCAGTGTGGACCGAGCCGCCACCATAGATCCCCCGATCGACCCCGAGACGGTCACGGAGCTGGCCACGCGGATCCAGGGTCCGGTGCTGGCCCCCGCCGACGAGGCGTACGACGCCGAGCGCAGCGGCAACCAGACCGCCCGACGGCACCATCCCGACCTCATCGTCGGCGCCACCGGTGCGGCCGACGTGCAGGCGGCCGTGACGTTCGCCAGGGAGCACGGCCTCCCGGTCGCGGTCCAGGGCACCGGCCACGCCTCGGCCGCGGTCGCCGCCGACGGCGGTCTGCTCATCACCACCTCGCGCATGCAGGGCATCCGCGTGAGCCCCGGCACCGGCACCGCGTGGGTGGCCGCCGGGACGCGCTGGGAGCAGGTGATCCACGAGGCCGCGGCGGCCGGCCTGGCCCCGCTGTCCGGCTCGGCGCCGGGCGTCGGCGTGGTCTCCTACACCCTCGGCGGCGGCCTGGGCCTGCTCTCGCGCCGCTACGGATTCGCCGCGGACCACGTGCGCAGCCTCGACGTCGTCACCGCGGACGGCCGGCTGCGGCAGGTGAGCGCCGAGGCCGACCCGGACCTGTTCTGGGCGCTGCGCGGCGGCCGGGACAACTTCGGCGTGGTCACCGGCATCGAGATCGACCTGATGCCGGTCACCACGATCTACGGCGGCGGCCTGTTCTTCGCCGCGGACGCCATCACCGAGGTCTTCGACGCCTACGTCCGGTGGACTGCCCACCTGCCCGACGAGATGACCTCCTCGATCGCGATGATCGCCTTCCCCGACGCGCCGATGCTCCCGCCGCCGCTGCGCGGCCGCTACGTGGCCCATGTGCGCATCACCTACTCCGCCGACGACCTGCGTCCCGGCGCGGACCTGGTGGCCCCGCTGCGCGAGCTGGAGCCCTTCATCGACACCGTGAAGGAGATGCCGTACTCCCAAGGCGGCACCATCCACAACGACCCCCCGATCCCGGGCGCCTTCGAGTCCTTCACCGCCCTGCTGCACGACTTCGACACCACCGGGGTGCACGCGCTGTTCGCACTGGCCGGGCCGCAGGCCGCGGTGCCGCACGTCATCGAGCTGCGACACCTCGGCGGCCAGTTGGCGAACCCGCCGGCGGTCGGCAACGCGGTCGGCGGCCGGCACGCGCGGTACGCCATCAACGTCATCTCCCGCCTGGAACGCGCCGAACTGAGCGAGATCCGGCCGGCGCACGAGCGCATCTTCGCCGCACTGGAGCCCTGGGTCGTCGGACGCACGCTGAACTTCCTGAACGGCGCGGACGACGCCAAGTACGTGCGCTCCGCCTACGAGCCGAAGGACTACCAGCGGCTGACCGAGATCAAGGCCGCTTACGACCCGGAGAACCTGTTCCGCCTGAACCACAACATCCCGCCCGCGACTTCTCAGGGCTCATAGACTTTCTCAGGGTTCACAGACTTTCTCGGGGTTCACAGACCGGCGGGTGCCGCCGCCGGGATCGGTGGCCGCCTCCCCCGGGGCGGCCACCGATCCACTTTTTTGCCTCAGCTGCGCTGCGCCTGCGCCCCGAGGTACACCGGCAGGCCGACGACCGAGTTGGAGAAGATCGACGGCACCGCGGTCAGCGCGTCGTCCTCGACCGCGAGCCGCAGCTCCGGGAACCGCGCGAACAGCGCCGGCAACGCGATCGCCGCTTCAAGCCGCGCCAGGTTCGGGCCGATGCACACGTGCGGCCCGGCCCCGAACGCCATGTGCTTGCCGGCCGACCGGTCGATGTCGAACTGGTCGGCGTCCTCGCCGTACCGCGCCGGATCACGGTTGACCCCGCTCCAAGGCGCGAGGATGGCCTCGCCCTTGAGGATCGTCACCCCCGCGACGGTGACGTCCTCGGTCGGGAAGCGGGCCGGGAAGTTCCCGACCGGCGAGTCGAAGCGCAGCGTCTCCTCGATGACCTTCGCCCAGACCTCGTCACCGCCCTCGTCACCGCCCTCGTCGACCTTGGCGCGCTGCTCCGGATGCGTCAGCAGGGCCCGCGTGGCGTTGACGATCAGGCTGATCGAGGTCTCGTGGCCGGCGCCGATGAGCATCCACAGCGTGTCTTCGAGCTCTTCGTCGGTGAGCGGCTCGCCGTCCTCGCCGTTGATCGCGATCAGCGCGCTGGTCAGGTCGTCGGCCGGCTCGGCGCGCCGCATGGCGAACAGCTTCTGCCACAGCTCGTGCCGCTCCACCTGGGTGGCCATGTACTCCTCGGCCGTGGTGTCGGCGCGCACCACGGTGTCGATCAGCTGGCGGAACCTCGGCCACCACTCCTCCGGCACGCCGATCAGCTCGCAGATCACCTGCATCGGGAACGGATAGGCGTAGTGCTTGCGCAGATCGACGACGCCGTCGGAGTCGGCCAGCGCGGGCAGCTCGTCCAGCATCCGCTCCACGATCTCGCCGATCCGCGGCCGCAGCGCCTCGACCCGGTTGCGGGTGAACGTCCTGGTCAGCGGACGCCGCAGCCGGCGGTGCTCCACACCGTCCCGGGCCATCGCGTTGTTCAGCCGGATCATGCTCAGCAGCGGCCAGTCCTCGGGCACCTCGCCGCGGCTCAGCGCGCCCCAGTTGCGCCAGTCCCGGCCCACGCGCGGGTCGGCGGCCAGCTCGGCGAGCAGGCCGTAGTCGGTGATGACCCACATCTGCACGCCGCCGGGCAACTCGGCCCGGATCACCTGGCCGGCCTGGCGCATCCGCGCCGCCTCGCCGTGGCGGTCGGCCCCGGACGGATCGATGCGGATCAGCGGTGGAACGGTCTGGGCGACCATGGAGTCGGACACGGGAACTCCTCCCCCGGGCCGGTTCGGCCATCGGCGGAGCCGGCCCATCAGATGTCAAGAGAAATGACGCCGGCAAGGCGGCCGACGGCTCACTGGAATACCATCACGGCACGCTTGAGAATCGACTAAATACGGCTCATGGACCAGCTCAGAGCGCTGTCACACTATTATCACCAAGAATTCATGGTGTCCACCCCGCGCTATTTGCTAGCATCATCGCGAGTAAGCTTTCGATGATCAGTTCCGGTATTTACACATCGCATTTCATGCAATGATGGGGGTCGAGGCGAAATGAGCATTCGGGGCACGTCGCGGGCGCTGAGCCCGGCGGAGCGCTGGTACTGGATCATCGATCAGCTCTCCACGCTGAACGTCTGCGCGCGGGTCCGCGTCGAGGGCGCCGTGTCCACCGACGCGCTGCGCGGCGGGCTGCGCGCACTCCAGGGCCGGCAACCGTTGCTGCGCCTGGCGATAGCGACGGCAGCCTCGGGAATCGACCCGCGCTTCGTCCCGACGAGCGAGCCGATCCCGCTGCGCGAGGTCAGCGTGACCCGGCTGGAGGAAGAGCGCTGGGCGCAGGAGATCGACACCCACGAGTTCGTCGAGTCCGTCGACTGGCGGACCGGGCCGCTGGCCCGCGCGGTCGTGATCCGGCAGCCGGACGGGATCAATGATCTGATTCTCTCGGTCCCGCACTACATCTCGGACGGGACGACCGCGCTGGCCCTGCTGCGGCAGTGGGTGCTGCTCGCGGCCGAGCCGGGCGCCGCCGACGATGCCGAAGCCGCCAATGCCGCCGAAGCCGCCGATGCTTCCGAAACACCGATCCCCGTCCCGGTGGAAGACCTCTTCCCGGAGCGTCACCGCACCACCGCCGGCGCGCTCCCGGACCGCGAGGCCGCCGATCCGACAGCGGACGAGTCCGCAGAGGCCGGCCGCCTGGAGCCCGAGTTCTTCGTCCCCTTCGACCAGCGCCGGACCCGGCTCCTGCACCGTTTCCTGCCCGCCGACGCGCTGGCCGACCTGACGGCGGCCTGCAAGCGCGAAGGCGTCACGCTGCACGGCGTCCTGGCCGCCGCGCTGGCCGGCGCCGTCGCCCGGGACGCCGAGGCGGCGCCCGGCTCGCACTTCGCGGTCGGCTCCCCGGTCTCCTTCCGCGACGAGCTCGAACGCCCGGTGTCCGAGGACGAGGTCGGCTGCTTCGTCTCGGCCGTGCACTCGGTCGTCGCCTACCAGCCCGACGACCTGTGGTCGATGGCGCGCTTCGTCAACCGCGACCTCACCGAGCGCCGGGAGCGCGGCGACCAGTACCCGGTGTTCGCGCTGCTGGCCGCGCAGGGCCCGGCGGGCATCGTCGACAGCGAGCCGCTGGTCCGGTACATCGAGGAGCACGGCTCGTTCAACTTCTTCATCTCCAACATCGGCCGCTTCGACTTCCCGGCGGAGGTCGGCGACTGGCGGCTGTCCGGAGCACAGTTCGTCGGGGGCATCTCAGTGGTCGGATACCTGGCCTCGTCGGTCAGCACCAGCCACGGCCAGCTGTCGTGGAACTTCACGCACATCGCCGACGCGGTGTCCCGCGAGCGTGCCGAGCGCATCGCGGACGACAGCATCAAGACCGTGCTCACGGCCGCCGTCTCAGGCTCCTGAGGTCTCAGGCTCCTGATCCGGCTCAGAACGAGCTCGCCAGCGCCGGCGCCTCCAGCAGGTCCGCTGCCGATCCCCGCGGCAGCGGCACCACCTCGGCGTCGTCGAGCACCGGATCCTGGGTCAGCACCGCCTGATGGAACCTCTTGAGCTTGCCGGAGGGCTCCAGCCCGAATTCGGTGCGCAGGTTGTGCCGCACCTGGTGGAACGCCTCCAGCGCTCGGATGCGGTAGCCGGAGCGGTACAGCGCGATGACGAACTGCGCGTGCAGGTTCTCGTGGAAGCGGTTGCGCGAGGTGAGCACCGCCAGCTCGCCGAGGATCTGGCGGTGCAGCCCCATCCGCAGGTCCAGCTCGATGCGATAGTCCAGCATCGTCATCCGCGACTGCTCCAGCGCCGCCACCTCGGCGCGAATCCGTGTCCCCGGCTCGACGTCGGCGACCGCGGGCCCGCGCCACAGGTTCAGGGCGTGCCGGAAGTCCCGGGCCGCCGTGTGGTAGTCCCCGGCGTCCATGGCCTTGATCCCCGTGCGCTGGAGCCGGTGGTAGGCCTGCAGGTCCAGCTGGCCCTGCTCGACGACGAAGCGGTAGCCGTTGTGCACCGTCTGCAGCACGTGCTCGGACACCTCGGCCAGGGTCAGCCCGGTGGCCCAGGTCAGCTTCTTGCGAAGCTGGAGCACGTAGATCTGCAGCGCGGCGCGTGCGGTCTTCGGCGGGGCCTCGCGCCACAGCTCGTCCATCAGCACCGGGACGGGCACCACGCGCATCGCGTTGAGCAGCAGCAGCGCCAGCGCGGTGCCCGGCTTCTGCGCGACCGGGGTGGCCGCGGCGGCGCCGTGCTGGATCGACAGCGGACCCAGGACCTTGATGTCCATCGGCTCGTCAGGCGCCTCAGCCGAGCTTGAGGCACACCTGGACGCCCATGTGGACCGGGAGCCGCACGGAGAAGTACCCGTTGGCCGGATCGGTCACGTGGTCCAGGAACTCCTGGTAGACGCCGCGGCCGATCTCCAGGTCCACGTCGTCCACGACCACCAGCGCGCCGGGCCGCAGCCGCGGCGCGACCAGCTCCAGGATCGGCAGCCGCAGGTCCAGCCAGCCGTCCAGGAGCAGCAGGTCCACCGGCCCGGGCAGCTCGCGCAGGGTCTCCCGGGCGTCGCCGAGCCGCAGCTCGATCAGGTCGTCCAGGCCCGCCTCGGCGAAGTTCTTCTCGGCGGCGAGCGCCTTGTCGGCCTGCAGCTCGGTGGTGATGACCGTGCCGCCGCCGTTGTCGCGCACCGCACTGGCCAGGTAGAGCGTCGATATCCCGAAGGAGGTGCCGAACTCGACCACGGTACGGGCCCGCGCCGAGCGCGCGAGCAGGTAGAGCAGGCGGCCGCCCTCCTTGCTCACCGACATGATCAGGTCTTTGGTGCGCTCGGCCAGCTCGTCGGCGGGCAGGTCGACCGGGTACTCGCCGGCCATGTCGACCCCGGCTGCCTTGAAGGCGGCCACCAGGTCCTGTTTCTCCTCGGCGGCCTGCAGCCGGCTCAGCGTCGATGCGACCGCCTCGGAGGACAACGTCGAATGCATAAGGGGAACTCTCCTCAAGCTCGTGACGGCGAACGGACGGCGTACTGGCGGCGTACTGGCGGCGAAACAACGGCAGACGATCGGCGGAACGGGTGAAACCGGGCCGGCCCTGGTACGGCCGGCCCGGTGGAACGGTTCAGGGCACGAGGACGGTCCGGCCGGGCAGCCGGCCGGCGGCGGCGTCGTCGTGCACGGCGCCCAGCTCGGCCAGGGGGCGGCGCTGGGCCACGTGGATCTTCAGCTCCCCGGCGTCGACGCGCGCCGTCAGCTCCGCGAGTTGCGCAGCGTCGCTGCGCCCGAACACGACCAGGTTCCGCACGCCGCGCCCGATCTCCTTGCGCAGCCCCGGCGGCACGATGGTGGCGAAGACGCCACCGTCGGCGACCAGGTCGGCGAGCGGCGCCAGCTCGGCCTCGCCGGCCGAGGCCACGACGTTCACCACCACGTCGAACCGCTCCCCGGTCAGCGCCTCGGTGACGGGTTCGACGGTGTAGTCGACGATCCGCTTCGCCCCGTAGGACTCCACGCGCTGCCGGCTGGCCGGGCTCGCTGTCGCGGTGACCACCGCGCCGGCCGCCGCCGCCAGCTGGACCAGGTAGCCGCCGACCGCGCCGCCGGCGCCGTTGACCAGGAGGGTCTGGCCGGGCTTGAGCGCCGCGTGCTCGACCACGATCTGCAGCGCGACCAGCGCGACCGACGGCAGCGCCGCGGCGTCGGCCAGCTCGCCGGTGCTCGGGGCGGGGGCCAGGGTGTCGGCCTCGACCACGGCGTACTCGGCGGCGGCGCCGGGCGCAGGGATCGGCAGCCAGGCCACGACCGGGTCCCCGACGCTCCAGCCGGCGACGCCGTCGCCGAGCTCGGCGACGGTGCCGGACAGGTCGTAGAGCGGGGTGTGCGGCAGCACGATCGGGAACGCCTCGGTCACGAAGCCCTGGCGGATCGGCAGGTCGACCGGGTTGAACGCGGCGCCCGCCACCTTCACCACGACCTGGCCCGGGCCGGCCGCCGGACGTTCCACGTCTTCGTGGACCAGGACGTCAGTCGCGCCGTAGGAGTGGAAGCGCACCGCTTTCATGATCGACCTCTCTCGCTGCCCTGCAGGCTCATGTGCTTCAAGGTCAAAGCAGATGCTTCGACCTTGAAGCTTCACTGTAGCTGCTTCGATTTCGAAGCACAACCGCTGTTCTTCTCCCCGGTTCCCTGTACGCTCAAGGAATGGGCGGCTCGGATCCGGCAGACATGGACGACGTTCAGGGCCTCGAACCCCAGCAGCTCGGCGTCTACTTCGCCCTGATGGAAGCCGTCAGCCTGCTGCAGCACCAGGTCGCGCGGCAGCTGCGGGCCGAGGGCGACCTCAGCTACGTGCAGTTCGAGGTGCTGGCGCGCCTGACCACCGTGGACGGCCCGCTGACCATGACGCAGCTCGCCGACGGCGTGGTGTACAGCCGCAGCGGCCTGACGTACCAGGCCGGCCTGCTGGAGCAGGCGGGCCTGATCACCCGCGTGCCGAGCCTGGACGACGAGCGCGCGACCCTGGTCTCGATCACCGAGGCCGGCGCGGCCCTGGTCGGCCGGGTGCTGCCCGGGCACGTCGAGGTGATCCGGCGGCTGCTGTTCGAGCCGCTGTCCGGCGAGGACGTGAAACAGCTCGGCGACATCATGCCGCGGGTGCGGGACCACATGCGGGCCCAGCCGCCGCGGTCGGCGGCGCCGCGCAAGCGCCGCCGGGAGCCGGTGGCGGAAGTACCGCAAGAATCCTGATCCGGGATCACGCCGACCTGCCCACTCGCCGCCTCGCGGCCGTATCAGCCCGCCGCGCCGCCGTTCACCCAGCCCGCCGCGCCGCCTTTCGGCCTGCCCACCGCGCCGCTTCACCGTGGCGCCGGTTCGCTCTCTCGCCGGGCCGCCGCCGCGTCGGCCGCTCAGGACCGGGTCGCGAAGCGCAGCGGCAGCTCGTTCGGGCCGTGGATCCCGGTCGGCGGCCGCCAGGTCACCGAGCCCGCCAGCGACGGCGGGCCCAGCCGCTGCGCGAGCGCGGCCAGCGCCTCGACCATCTCGGTGCGCGCCAGCGGGGCGCCGAGACAGTAGTGCGGCCCCGCGCCGAACAGCAGCGGGGAAGGCAGTCCGGTGGCGGTGACGTCGAAGGTCTCACCGGTGGCGAACACCCGCGGGTCGCGCTGCGCGGTCTGCGCGCACATCGTCAGGAACGTGCCCTTGGCGACCTCCAGGCCCTGATACTCGAAGTCCTCGGTCGCGCACCGGTAGATGATCGGCGTGGACGGGACCCAGCGGATGATCTCCTCGACGGCCTGCGCCGCCAGCTCCGGACGCTCGCCGAGCAGGTTCCACTGCTCGGGGTGGTCGGCGAACACCACCATCGCGTTGGAGAGCTGGTGGCAGGTGGTGTCGTGGGCCGCGAACACCAGCGTGACCAGCAGGTTGCGCAGTTCCTCGGAGCTGACCTGGCCCTCGGTGCGCTGCGCGGTGACCAGCGTGGAGATCAGGTCGTCGCCCGGGTCCTTCGCCTTCTCCTCCATCAGGCCTGAGACGTACTCGTTGAGCCCCAGGACGCTCTTCTCCACCCGGTCCACGATGTCGCCGCCGTGCACCAGGCTGAAGACCAGGCCGATGTCGCTGGTCCACAGCTTGAAGGTGTCGTAGTCCTCGGTCGGCACGCCGAGCAGTTCGCACATCACGGACAGCGGCAGCGGATCGGCGAAGCTCTCGACGAACTCGTGCACCTCGCCGCCGGCCATCGCGTCGGCCATGCGCTCGGCCGCGGCGCGCACGAAGGGCCGGATGCGCTCGATCATGCGCGGGGTGAAGGCCTTGGAGACCAGGTTGCGCAGCCGGCGGTGGTCCTCGCCGTCGTGGTTGTTGATCATCGGCACGAACCACTCGTAGATGGGGCCCGCGACCACGCCGCTCTGCTCCATGTAGCCGCGGCCGTTGTGGTCCAGGCGCTGGTCCCGCAGGAGTTCCTGGGCCTCGGCGTAGCGCAGGACCAGCAGGCCGATCGGGCTCTCGGCGTACCAGCTCTGCTCCTGGGCGGCCATGGCCTGCGGCGAGCCGAAGTCGAAGTCGGGGTCCAGGACGTTCAGGAACGGGATGTCGGTGGATGTGGATGAAGTGTTCTGGGCCGTCACCGTACTCACTTCCTTCGATCAGTCGTGGGGAGACGTCATCGGGCGCGGGCGATTGCGGTGATCGCCGCCGCGCGCCTCGGGCGGCACCCGGGGTTCGGCGCGGAGGCGGGGTCCTCGGGGATCTGCGCCACGGGGCGCAGCGGTTCGGAGGGGTGCACGCGGGGATGCGGCCAGCGGACCGTCGGCGGGGCGGTGGCCGGCGGGTTGCTGGCGGGCACGTGGTTCGTCGGCGGGTAGTTGGTTGCCGCATGGCTCGTAGGCGTATGGTTGGCCGGCACATGGTTGCCCGCCGGGTCGGTCATGGCGCCGATCCGCCGGTGCAGCCGGGCCCGCCGCAGGTGGCCGGTGGTCTCGCACAACACCTCGGCGACGAGGGCGTGCGCGAAGCGGAACCAGCCCAGACGCTGCCGGTCCTCCACGACCACCCCAGCCGCGACCGCCGCGTCGAGAAGTTCCAGCGCGGCGTCGATCTCGAGGCCGAGCACCCCGGCGACGACCTCGATCTCGAAGTGCCGGCCGACCACGGCCGCCACAGACAGCGCTTCTCCCACCGCCGGCGGCAGTTGCGCGACACGGCGCAGCACGACCTCCCGGACGGAAGTCGGCACCGGCACGGCGCCGGGGTCGTCGGGGGCGTGCTCGTTGGTCAGGACCTTGATGAACTCGCGCAGGTAGAACGGATTGCCGTCGGTCCTGGCACACAACGCCTCGGCGGCCCGCTCGCTGATGTCCCGCCGCAGGATCGCGCCGGCCATGCGCTGCGCGTCCCGCCCGGTCAGACCGGCCACGGCGATGCGAGTGGTCTCGCGGCGGGCCAGCGCGGCCAGGGTGTCGGCCAGCACCGGCGCCTCGTCGGAGCGGTAGGACACGACCAGCAGCAGCCGGCTCGCGGCCACCGACTCGGCGAGGTGCGCCAGCAGCCGCAACGAGCAGGCGTCGGCGCGGTGGAGGTTGTCGATCACCACCACCAGCGGTTCGGTGCGGGTGGCGCCGGTCAGGTAGTGGACGATCGCTTCGAAGCTGCGCAGGGTCGCGGTGGCTGCGACCTCTACGCCGTCGCTCTGTTCCGGCCCGTCGAGCAGTTCGCCGACGAGCGCGGGCACCGGGCGTTGCGGGAAGGCGCCGGCGGCCGCGCGGAGCACCTGTTCCCAGGGCCAGAGCGGCGGCGCGGTGACGTGTTCGGGGCAGGTGCCCCAGAGCACCGGGACCCCGGCGAGGTCGGCAAAACGATTCAACAGCCGGGTTTTGCCGACCGCCGGCTCGCCGGAGACCGCCGCGACTCGGCCTCGGCCGGCGCGGGCCGCGGCCAGGGCCTCGGTGAGTTGCGCGAGGAGCGGTTCGCGGCCGACGAAGACCTCGCCGTCGGGGTCTGCTTCCGGTGCGGGCTGGGATGGGTGGGACG
>NZ_JAACYW010000364.1 GCF_015356825.1 Catenulispora rubra
GTCTCAGGTCGGGCCGCGCCGCCGGTCGGGTGGGACCCGGCCGGCGGCCCGGCCAGGTCCGGGGGCACCGGTTCGCCGGATGCGGTCAGCTGTTCGGGACGCTGTCCGTGAAGTGCGTGCCGCCCTGGTAGTAGCCGTTGACCGCGTTCTGCACGTCGGTCGGGGACTGCGCGACGCCCTTGGCGTAGTAGACCCAGTTCACCTTCTCGTTCCAGGTGCGGGCGCCGGTGAAGGGCAGGTCGATGAACCACTCGTTGAAGTCGATGGTCATCGCCTCGCGCGGGTAGTACTTGCCGGTGCTGGAGAACACCTGCTTGCCGTCGATGTAGTAGGTCACGGTGCCGCCGTAGACCGTGGCCACCAGCGTGTGCCAGCCCTGCAGGCTGCCGATGGCGTCGTTCGTGACCCGGTCCATGGCGTCGGCGCTGTACCAGGAGGTCGTGTACATCGAGTTCGCCGGGCCGCCCCAGCCGCCGTTCGGCAGGTACTCGAAGTCGTCCTCGCTGTAGAGCGAGTTGTCGGGGGTGATCGTGTAGAAGGTCTCGTTCACGTGGTCGCCGTTGGCGCCGGTGGTCGGGGCGTCGTTGAAGTAGACGCGCGCGGCGTAGGTGCCCTCGAAGAACTTCTGGTGCGTGGTGTCGATCTCGGACTGCTTGGTGCCGGACGTGGTGCCGTCGGTGGAGGCCGTCAGGTCCATGACGTGCCCGCCCTGGGCGGTGCTGTCGGCGGGGAAGCTGAACGTGTCCGCGCTCCAGGTGTTCTGCACGCCGGGACCGCCGGCGCTGGTGCGGATCGCCCAGCCGTGCGCGCCCAGGTTCGGGTCCGACGGGCCGCTGTAGGAGAAGTCGTCGAACAGCACGCCGGACGGATTTCCGCCGCCGCCGGAGCTCGGCGAGGTCGACGGGCTGGTGCTGGGGGAGCTGGACGGGCTGGTCGGCGGGTTCCCGCCGGGCGCCGTGCCGGAGACGACCGATCCGTTGACGGCCAGGGTGATCGTGTTCGTCGGGCCGTACGAGGACTGCGAGGCGTTGAACGAGTAGTCGTCGGCCTGGTTCACCGGCGCCCAGCCGGCGGCGTTCATCCGCAGCTGCAGGTCGCCGGTCGAGGCGCCGGGCGCCAGCGAGCCGCCGGTGAACCCGACCTCCAGGTAGTGGTCGGCGGTGGCGGTCGGCGAGGCCAGCGTGCCGATGGTGCCGGTGACGTTCCCGCAGCCGATCTGCGCCCATTCGCAGGCGAACTGGTACGACGGCGAGGAGTCGACCGTGAAGTAGTAGCGGATCTTCACCGTCGACAGGTCGAGCGACCCGCTGCCGGTGTTGGTGACGGTGAACCAGGGCTCGACCATGTCCGAGCCGGTGGAGCCGACGTGGTAGGCCAGCGCGGCCGGCGCGCCGGCGGCGTGCGCGGCCGTGGAGAACGCGGCGGCGGTCAGGCCGAAGGCGCCGGCGACACCGGCGGCGGCCAGCGCCGCGATCGAGCGGCGAGGGGCGGAATTGTGGCGCATGTGGTGAGAACTCCTTGTGGGGTCGGTGGCTGCCGAGGCGGATCCCCGTGTTCGCTCTGTTCACCTTGGACAGGACCATAGGTAACTTCCTGGAGCTGCTGGCGTTCAGGATGCGACCGAGCCACTGGTCTGTCAAGACCTCGTTCCGCTGTGCCCGGTATGACCATTTCTTGTGGTCACAGACGACCTTCGGTCAGTTGCTTCACGCGCCTGACCGCGTCCCCGCCGAACCGTTGACATTACCAATGGGAAAGTGCAAGCATCCGTCGCACCTCGCTCATCTCCATCCGACAGAGCTCGAAGGTGAGAGGATCACCATGCGCGTACGCATCTCGGCCGCCCAGGCCGCAGGCACTGTTCTCGTCCCGCTGCTGGCGCTCGGCGCCACGGCCTGCTCCAGCTCCAACTCCGGCGGCGGCACGTCGTCGACCGGCGGCGCGCAGCCGGCCGCGGTGGCCGGTCCCGGATCCGGCGCCGGCAAGACCCTGACCGTCTGGTACATGGACGGCGACCTGTCCACCGAGGCCCAGAAGGCGATCGACGACAAGTTCACGGCCGCGACCGGCGCCCAGGTGAAGGTCGAGATCCAGCAGTGGGACGGCATCAACACCAAGATCGCCACCGCGCTCGCCCAGGACAACCCGCCGGACGTGATCGAGATCGGCAACACCGACGTCCCGCTGTTCGCGGCCAGCTCCGGCCTCACCGACATCACCTCCACACTGCCGCAACTGCAGAACGGCCAGCACTGGCTGCCCGGCCTGGAGGGGCCCGCCACCGTCGACGGCAAGAGCTACGGCGCACCGCTGTTCGCGGGCAACCGCGCGGTCATCTACAACAAGAAGATCTGGGCCGCGGCCGGCATCACCACAGCCCCGACCACCTTCACGCAGCTGACCTCGGACCTGGACGCCATTAAGGCGAAGAACCCGGCATCGGACTTCTCAGCGTTCTACTTCCCCGGCCGCTACTGGTACGGCGCGCTGCAGTTCGTCTGGGACGCCGGCGGCCAACTCGCCACGGAATCCGGCGGCAAGTGGTCCGGCGCCCTGGAGACGCCGCAGGCCCAGCAGGGACTGACGGCCTGGAAGGGCTTCGTCGGCAAGTACTCCTCGGCGGCCTCCCAGGACGTCGACACCACGGCGCCGGACTTCAACACCCTGTTCGCACAGGGCAAGACCGCGACCATCCTGAACTCGAACATCAACCGCATCCTGAAGGTCGACCCGTCCCTGAAGGACGACATCGGCACCTTCCCCTTCCCCGGCGCGACCGACGGCAAGACCCAGCCCGTCTTCCTCGGCGGCTCCGACCTGGCCGTCGCGGCCAAGAGCAAGAACCAGGCCCTGGCCCTGGCCTACCTGAAGGCCGCGACCGACCCGACCGTCCAGGCCTCGGCCATCGTCGGCATCGACCACTGGATCCCCGCCTCCTCCGAGGTGATCGACCAGACCATCAGCACCCTGCCGGACGTCTCAAAGGCCTTCTTCACCGCAGCCAAGACCTCGGTCGCGACCCCAGCCGTGGCCGGCTGGGCAACAGTCGAATCGGACAAGTCCATCAACGACTTCTTCGCCGACATCGCCACCGGCCGCAAATCCCCGGCCGACGCCGCCAAGACCCTGGACGCCCACCTCAGCCAGGCACTGAACGCGCCCGCGCAATGATGCTCCGAACCCCCGCGACGGCGCCGGCCGGGCACGCACCGGCCGCGCCGCTCGCATCTGCCGCCGCGCCTGGCGAGTCGGCGGCCCTGCCTGAATCGGCCGAGCTGGCCAAGCCGTCGGAGTCGGCCGAGCTTGTCGATCCGGCTGAGCTGGCCGTGCTGCCTGAGCTTGCCGCGCTTGCCGAGCTGCCTGAGCTTGCCGAGCAGCCGGCACCCCCATCTCCGCCCAAAGGAACCCGCCCGTGAACGCCCCGCCAACCCACGCGCTCCGGCGCCGGGGCGCGCCGCCGAGCGGACCCGTCGCCCCCGCCGATCCGGGGGTGGCGCCTCGGCCGCGGCGTCGTCGTCAGCTTCAGCCGTACATCCTGCTCGTGCCCGCCGTCGTTCTGCTCGGCGCTGTTGTCGGGTATCCGCTTGTGCGGCTCGGTGTCATCTCCACCCAGGGATTCGGTCTCCGTACCCTGATCACCGGCCGCGCCACCTCCGTCGGCGGCGCCAACTACAGCGCGATCCTGCACGACTCGCAGCTTGCTTCCGTCCTCGTCCGCACCGTCGTCTTCGCCGCGACGCTCGTCGCCGGCACCGTCGTGATCGGCTTCGGTGCGGCGCTCATGCTGGTCGCGGTCGGGCGGCGGCTGCGGGTGGCGATGATGCTCGCGCTGCTCGGTGCGTGGGCCATGCCGACGGTCGCTTCGACGCTGGTCTGGCAGTGGCTGTTCCAGCCCACATACGGCGTCGTCAACTGGCTGCTGACCCAGCTGCACGTCTTCGGCGACCTGCGGCAGCACGACTTCCTCGCCGGGACCACCTCCGGCTTCGTCGTGGTCTGGCTGCTCGTGGTCTGGATCTCCGTGCCCTTCGTCACGCTCACGCTCTACGCGGGCCTGAGTCAGATCCCCGGCGACTACTACGAGGCCGCCGCGATCGACGGTGCCGGGTACCTGCGGCGGCTGCGGACCGTCACGCTGCCGTTCCTGCGGCCGGTGCTCCTGCTGGTCACCGTCTTGTCGGTGATCTGGGACTTCAACGTCTTCAACCAGATCTGGATCCTCACCAAGGGCGGCCCGGACGGCGCCACCACCACCATCGCGATCTGGTCGTTCACCAAGGCCTTCGCCTCCCAGTCCTACGGACAGGGCGCGGCCATCGCGGTGTTCTCGGTGGTGCTGCTGGCCGTGCTGATCGGCTGGTGGGTCCGGCGCCTGGTCCTCGCCGGCGAGGAATCGTGAGGGAGTAACCGTGAAGGAGCAATCATGAAGGCATCGCCCCGTAACAGGGTCCTGCTGAACATCGCGGGCTGGGCGTTCGTCCTGGTCTGGGCCTTCCCGCTCTACTGGATGGTCAACACGGCCTTCAAGCCGCAGCACGACATCCTCACCTCCACCCCCAGGTTCCTCCCCTTCCCGCTGACCCTGGCCAACTTCGCCGACGCCGTCGGCAAGCCGCACTTCGGCTCCTACGTCGTCAACAGCCTCGTGGTCACGCTGTCGGTGGTGGTCGTCGCGACCGTCGTCGGCTTCCTCGCGGCCCTGGCCCTGGCCCGCTTCCGCTTCGTGGGCCGCCGCGCGCTGCTCGTCACGATCTTCGGCATCCAGATGATCCCGGCCCCCGCGCTGGTGATCCCGATGTTCCTGACGATGAAGAACCTGCACCTGCTCAACAACCTGCTGTCCCTCGGCCTGACCTACACCGCGTTCGTCGTCCCGCTCACCATCTGGATCCTGCGTGGCTTCGCGCAGGGCATCCCGGTCGAGCTGGAGGAGGCCGCGAAACTCGACGGCGCCAGCCCCGGCCAGGTCATCCGGCACGTCATGCTCCCGCTGCTGGCCCCCGGCATCATCGCCACCTCGATCTTCGCCTTCATCACGGCCTGGAACGACTACATCTACGCCTACGTGATGATGAAGGACGACGCCCACTACACGCTCCCGGTGTGGCTGGCCACCTTCTCCACCAACACCGGCACCGACTACGCGGGCCTCATCGCCGGCTCGACGCTGTTCGCCGTCCCCGCCGTCGTCTTCTTCCTGATCGCGCAGACCCGGCTCACCGCCGGCATGACCGCCGGCGCCGTCAAGGGCTGAACCCGGCTGACCCGGGCTGAACCGAGCTGACCCGGGCCGAACCGAGCTGAACCGAAAGGCCTTTCGTGATGATCCCCCGTCCCGCCGAGTACACCCCGCACTCCGGCGAGTTCGTCCTGGGAACCGCTCTGAACCTGATCGCCGATCCCGGTGCCGACCGCGCCGCGGACCTGCTCGCGTCCTACCTCGGCGACCGCCCGCGCACCGATGTCGGCCCGGCCGTCGAGTTCCGCCTTAACCCCGGCGCCCACGACCACCCGCAGGGCTACGACCTGCGCATCGACCCGGACCACGTGACCCTCGCGGCGTCCGGCGAAGCAGGGCTCTTCAACGGCGTGCAGACCCTGCGACAGTTGCTTCCGGTCACGACGGCGTCCGCAGCACCCCAGCGCTGGCCTGCCTGCCACATCCGTGACGCGCCCCGCCTCCCCTGGCGCGGCGTCATGCTCGACGTCGCGCGCCACTTCATGCCCATCGACTTCCTCCACCGCTTCGTCGACGAGGTCGCGCTGCACAAACTCAACATCCTGCATCTCCACCTCACCGACGACCAGGGCTGGCGCATCGAGATCGACGGCCTGCCGCTGCTCACCGAGGTCGGCTCGACCCGCGCCGAATCGATGGTCGGCCGCGCCGGATCCACCGTCTTCGACGGCGTCCCGCACTCCGGCTACTACACACGCCGCGAACTCACGGCGCTCGTCGAGCACGCCGCCGCCCGCGGCGTGACGATCGTCCCCGAGATCGGCATGCCCAGCCACACCCGCGCCGCGATCGCCGCCTACCCGGCGCTCGGCAACCACCCGGAAGTCCGGCTGCCGGTGTGGACCTCGTGGGGCATCAGCGAGGACATCCTCGCCGTCCACGACGAAGCCCTCGACTTCTGCCGCCACGTGCTCTCCGACGTGCTGACGCTCTTCCCGTCCCGCGCCATCCACATCGGCGGCGACGAGTGCCGGACCGCGCAGTGGCAGAAGAGTCCTGACGCGCGCGACCGGGCCGCGAGCCTCGGCCTGCCGGACGTCTCCGGCCTGCTCGGCTGGTTCCTCAGCCAGATGCACACCTTCCTGACCGACCACGGCCGCCGCGCCGTGTGCTGGAACGACGGCGTCGGCGTCGACAACCTCGACCCCGGCGTGGTCGCGACCGCCTGGCTGAAGCCGGAGCACGCCACCGAGGCGATCGCCCGCGGCCACCAGGTGATCATGGCCCCGCACGAGAACACCTACCTGGACTACCGCCAGACCGGCCACCCCGACGAGCCGCCCTCGGCGGACGACCGCGTCCTGACCCTGGCCGACGCCTACTCCTTCGACCCGCTGCCGACCGGCCTGACCGCGGTCGGAGCCGCCGCCCTGGACGACGGCTCCGGCGGGCCCGGCGTGCTGGGAACCCAGGCCCAGCTGTGGACGGAGTCCGCACCGACGACGGAGGTCGTCAGACATCTGCTTTACCCGCGCCTGTGCGCGTTGGCCGAAGGCGCGTGGAGCGACGAACGCCGCGACCCGGCGGATTTCGCCCGGCGGCTCCAGCCCCACCTGGACCGGCTGGCCGCGCTCGGGGCGTTGCCGGCCGCTCGTCCGGCCGGCTGGGAGGGCGCTCAGTACACGCAGGGGATGCCGTTCTGAGAGTTGGCCTCGACCGCCGGGCCGCTGTCGAGCCCGCCGCTCGCAGTGTTCTTGCTGGGTGAACCGCCGCTGGTGGGTCCGTTTGTGGATCCGCCGGTCGGTGTGCTTGCGGTGAGTGTGGACTGCTTGAAGTCACCGCCCACGATGACCGTGATGCTGTTCGCCGGCAGCGAGCTGCTGGCGGCCGGCACCGTCCCGGCAGCCATCGCGGCGGCGATCTTCTGCGCCTCGTCCTTCGCGCCGGCACCGTACTGGATGACGGTGTGCCGGATGTTGTCGTGGTTGCCGGTCTTCGAGACCGGGACACCGGTCTTGTCCATGATGAACGAGGACACCTTCAACGCCAGGCCGTTGCTGGGGGTCCCGTTCAGAACGGTGATGGCGTCCTTCGGCGGTGCCGGGGTCGCCGGAGCCACGGAAGGCGTCGGTGCCGACGTCGCCGACGACGCGGTGGTCGGCGACGTCGCGACCGCCGCGTCGTTGTCGAAGGTCGAGGCGAACTCCTGCTTGATCGCGGCCGGGTCGACGGTCAGCGCGTCCTCGCCCTTGACCTTGATCGGGGCGCCGGTCGGCAGCGTGACGAACTCGGCGTTGCCGCCGGTCAGGTTGGACGCGCTGGCGGCGAAGTCGAGCACGTTCCAGTTGTTGTTCTTGTCGATGACGATGTCGTTCGCGACGATCTGCATCAGCGAGTTCATCTTGCCCAGATCCCCGAACAGGCCCTCACCGCGCAGCTTCGACATCACCGAGGACAGGAACGCCTGCTGCCGGTGCGTACGGTCCAGGTCGCCGTTGAGCAGGTGGAACCGCTGGCGCACGAACTGCAACGCGGTCGCCGCGTCGAGCGTGGATATGCCGGCCGACAGATTCAGGCCGGTGCCGGCATGGTCCTCGATCGGATCGTAGGCCGGGGCCTTCAGGCAGACCTGGATGTTGCCGATCGCCTTCACGATGTCGTAGAAGCCCAGCAGGTTCACCTCGGCGAGGTGGTCGACGTGCTGACCGGTCAGCTCCTGCACGGCGGCGATCGTCGCCTCCCGCCCGACCTCCCGGCTCTTCGCCTCCACGTCGGCCTTGTTCTTGTTCCCGGCCGCGACCAGCTTGTTCTCGGCGTAGGCCTTGGCGTCGCCATAGGCCTCCTTGATCTTGCCCTTGCCGTCGTCCGGGAAGCTCGGCACCAACGACACCGTGGACGAGCCTCCCGGCCGGTCGACGTCGCTGTCACGGGGGATCGAGTACGCCGTGACCTTCCCGCCGTTGGCCGGGATGTGCATGAAGATCAGGACGTTGGTGTTGTAACCGCCCTTCTCCGACGACCCGGCGTGCAGCTCGTCCTCGACCAACGATGTCGGCAGGTCGTTGCCGTTCATGTCCTTGCGCGAGTCCAGCCCGATGAGCAGCAGGTTGATGTCGTTGCCCAGATGCTTGGGGACGTAGCCGCCCTCGCCGGGCTTGGCCGCGTTGGTCGCGTCGGACGTGTGGAGCTTGTCGTTCAGGCTGCTGTTGACGTACCAGATCGAGCCGGTCGTGACGACGACGGCCGCGCTGAGCGTGCAGGCCGCCACCCGGCCGGCTATCACCCCCGCCGGTGGACGTTCCTTGCCGGAGCGGGGACGGCTCTGCCGGCTCTGCCTGCGCCTGCCGCGTCCCGCTTCAGGGGCCCGGCGTCCCTGCTGTACCTCGTTCTCGCCATACCCGCCGTGGTCGCCATACCCGTTGTGACTGTCGTACCCGTCGTGCTCGTCCGGCTGCCAGTAATCGGACATGCCGCACCCCCACTTCCCGTTCCCGTAAAGCTGCCGCCCCCCGAACACCCCGATCTCAGCGATCTGGTGGCCCGGGGCGGCGACAGCTTGGTCACGGACGCGCTACAACCACGAGGTCGTCAGCTGCGCGTGAAAGCCGAGGCGTGGTCTGCGGCCCAGGCCGCGAACGTCCTCGGCGCGGTGCCGGTGACATTGGCGACGGTGCCGCGCACCGGCGACTCGTCCAGGTTCCCGTCGGCGTAGAAGTCGAGGAAGGCGTCGATGTACCGCTGCGGGGTCCCGTCGGCGGCCATCGACTCGCGTGCCTGCTCGTCGGTGAGCCCCACGAAGTCCAGCGTCCGCCCCAGGACCTCGGCGACGATCGCGACCTGCTCGCGCGGGAGCAGCGCCTCCGGACCGGTGGGCAGCAGCACCTCCCCGGCGTACCGGTCCGGATCGGCGAACACCGCGGCGATCACGGCGGCCAGGTCCGCCGGGTGCAGGCAGGCGGTGGCCACGTTCGGGAACGGCAGCGTCACGGTGTCGCCGTCGCGCACCTGCCCGGCCCACCGCAGCGCGTTGGTCATGAACGCCGAGGGCCGCACCACGGTGTGCGGCAGCTTCGACTCCGCCGCGGCCTGCTCGCTGCGCACCATGTACTCGGTGACGGCGTTGGACATGTTGCCGCTCCCGGCCGAAACCCCCGTCAACTGCACGACGTGACCGATCCCGGCCTCGCGCGCCGCCGCGTACAGGCCCGGCATGTCGGCGTAGCCGGGCAACAGGAACAGCGCCTCCGCGCCGGCCAGGGCGGACGCCATCGTCGCCGGGTCGTCGAGGTCGGCGACCGCGGTCTGGACGCCGTCGCCGGCGAGCCGCGCCGCGTCCGCCTCGGCGCGGACCAAGGCCCGCACCGGCATGCCCTTCGCGACCAGGGCCGACACCAGCGACCCGCCGACGTTGCCCGTCGCCCCGGTGACCACGGTAAGAGCGCTCATCGCTTCCGCCTCCTTGTTGATCTTCTCGAATATTTCAGGCTACTGAGTATCAAGAAGTCGGCGGTCTATGTCGGCGGAACACTGCCCGGGTGTCGGTCGTTCCACGATCGTGGACGACAACGGGGACGGCATTTACCTCCACGGCTTCGGCCGCGACGGCGGGTCCATGGGCCAGACCGGGCCCTACCCGCCGGACCAGACCGCGGGGATCGAGGAGGGTCGCAAGGCCCTGAGACGTCTCGGCGCGCGCTACATCATCCGGGTGCAGGCCGCGACCGCCGCGGCGGCTGCCGAGCAGGCCATGCAAACCTTTCAGGACACTGACACGCCGCCCGAACCGCAGTCGCTCTCCGACCGCATCGGCCGCGTGGTGGCCAAGGTCGCCATCAGACTGACCAAGCCCTGATCGGCCTGACCAGCCCTGACCAGCCCTGACCAGCCCTGACCAGCCCTGACCGGCCTGGCCATATCGCCTGGACAACCAGTGGCGGCCGGGGGACTGCCCGGCCGGTGCGGCAACCACGCCGAACCGCCGCGCAGCCGATCCCCGGCCGCCACCGCAGTGCTCTGATCCTCAGTCAGCAGGTACCTACCTCAGCAGGTGAGGTTCCCGCCCGGCGAGACGCCGAGAACGCCGGTGATCGACTGGTAGTCGTTCACCCGGTCCTGCATCTCGCCGGTGTTCCCGCCGTTGCACTCGATGTCGTTGATGGCGCGGATGGTGGCGCCGAACCCGTTGCCGTTGACCATCGCGTCGTGGGAGGTCACGGAGCCGTTGCCGGTCCCGGTGAACCAGTACCACAGCGCGGTCTTCCACGAGGTGGCCGAGTCGGTCGCGACCAGGTTCGGGTTGTCGAGCAGGTCGATGCCGAGAGCGTTTCCGGCGGCGTAGTAGTTGAAGTTCCAGCTGATCTGCAGCGGGCCGCGGCCGTAGTACTGGTAGGTGCCGGCCGGGCAGCCGTAGGACTCGCTGGCGCAGTAGTTCCCGGACTGGTCGATCTCGGATATGTAGACCAGGCCGCCGGTCTCGTGGTCGACGTTGGCCAGGAACGCCGCCGCCTCCTGCTGCTGCGTCGCGGTGCTGCCGGTGGTGGCGAACGCGGGGTACGCGCTCAGCGCGGCGACGAGTCCGTCGTACGTGTAGAAGGAGTTCCGGTTCGGGAAGATCTGGTTGAACTGGGCCTGGCTGACGACGAAGCCGCC
>NZ_JAACYW010000365.1 GCF_015356825.1 Catenulispora rubra
GCCGTGCTGCTCGGCGCCGCCGCAGCCGGTGCCGCGACCCTGGTCGGCGCCCGGGCCGCCGACGCCGCGACCCCCGCCGCGACCCCTGTCGCTGCTGCCGCCGGGACCCGCCGCGCCGCTGCCGCGTCAGGGACCTTCGTCGTCCCGGCCGACTCCGTCCCGCACACCCGCACCTGGATGGCCTGGCCGGATTCGACCTCGATCTGGGGCCGCCAGCTCTCCGGCGTCCAGCAGAACATCGCCCTGATCGCCCGCACGATCGCCGGCTACGAGCCGGTCTACCTGCTCGCCAACTCCGCGAGCGTCTCCAAGGCCCGCTCGATGTGCGGCTCCGGCGTCACCGTCATCGGCTCCATCCCGGTGAACGACTGCTGGATGCGCGACACCGGCCCGGTCTTCCGCACCAACGGCGCCGGCGGCCTGGACGCCGTCGGCCTGAACTTCAACGGCTGGGGCAACCGCCAGGCCCACGCCAACGACGCCCTCGTCGCCCGGCGCGTCGCGGCCTACCTCGGCCTGCCCTTCACCGCGGCCGGCCTGGTCAGCGAGGGCGGCGCGATCGAGACCGACGGCGCCGGCACCCTGATGGCCACCCGCTCCAGCATCATCAACGCCAACCGCAACCCATCCCTGAGCCAGGCGCAGATCGAGGCCGCGATGTGCGCGGCCTACGGCGCCGGCAAGGTCCTGTGGTTCACCGGCATCAAGAACCAGGACGTCACCGACGACCACGTGGACGCCACCAGCCGCTTCCTCGGCCCCGGCGCCGGCGCGGTGCAGATCCCGGACCCCAACGAGAGCGACATCTGGGCCACCGACGAAAACCAGCAGTACCAGGCACTCTCCTCCGCGACCGACGCCCAGGGTGCGCCCATCGGAGTGACACAGATGCAGGGCCCGAACTACAACGTCATCCGCTCCACGAACCAGAACTTCGTAGGCTCCTACGCCAACTACTACGTCTGCAACGGTGCCGTCATCTCAGCCCAGTTCGGCGACGGTAACGCCGACGGCCTGGCCTACGACACCCTCAGCACCCTGTTCCCCGGCCGGACCATCGAGCAGCTGAACATCGACAACCTCGGCAACGGAGGCGGCGGCATCCACTGCGTCACGCAGCAGCAGCCCTCGGTCTGAGTGCTGCGTCTGAGTCCTCCGCCGATCGAGTGACGAAGCGCGGCCGGGCCTTCCAGCTGCGGTCGCGCTTCTGCCGGTCCGCCGGAACTCTGATCGCGGCGATGTTCCCCGGGTCGGCTCTTTTTTCGCAAAAGCTGACAGTGGGCTGTGCTGAAAAGTGGGTCAGCTCGATTCTGAATCCAGACCGGGTCTCGGCCCGAGCTCCGCCACGATCGCCCCGCGCAGCAGGTCCCGAGCCCGCTCCAACCCGAGCGTCCCGGACAGCCAGCGCTCCGACAGCCCCTCGACCAGCGCCGTCAGCCGCTCGGCGACGTCGTCGGGATCGACGCCCTCGCGCGCCTGCCCGGCCTCCTGCGCCAGGGCCACCCGCTCGGCCATCTCCCGCACCCAGCCTGCCGTCGCGCCTTCCAGCCGCTCGCGCAGGTCCGTCTCGAAGATCGCCGACGCCCGCAGCTCGCCCCAGGCGGTGCTGTTCTCCCGGATCTCGTCGTCGTCCTGCAGCTCCAGCAGCAGCGTCTGCTCCAGCTCCGAGCGCGGATCCCGGTGCGCCGCCCCGGACTTCCCGGCCGCGAGCGCCTGCGCCGTGTACCGGTCGGCCCGGTCGCTGATGTAGTCCAGCGTCGCGCGCAGCAACCCCGCGCGGTCCTTGAAGTGGTAGTAGATCAGCCCGGTCGAGGCCCCGGCCTTGGCCGCGATCTCCTCCACCCGCAGTCCTCTGACGCCGCTCTGCGCGATCATCCCGACCGCCGCCTGGAGGATCAGGTCCCTTTTGCTGGCCACGCCATCACACCTTACATGCGAGTCACTGCCCGGGCTGCTGCTCTTGACTGAACTTTCAGTCAAGAGCATTCTAGGCACACCGCGCCGCCGGATGGCGCCCGGATCCCCAGCTCACCCAGCTCACCCAGCTCACAAGGAACGAAGAACCCATGACCATGCGCATGCCGGCCGAATGGGCCGAGCACGAGGGCACCCTGATGGCCTGGCCGACCAGAGCCGATCTGTGGGGCGCCGTCCTGGAGTCCGCCAAGGACGAGTACGCCGAGGTGGCGCGGACCGTCGCCCGCTTCGAGCCGGTCCTGATGGTGGCCCCGCCTGGCGCCGGCGCCGAGGCCCGGGCCCGGTGCGGCGACACCGTCGAGGTGATCGAGCTGCCGATCGACGACTCCTGGTTCCGCGACTCCGGCCCGATCTTCGTCACCGACGACGGGACCGGCGATCGCGCCCCGGCCGGCGCCGGCCGTGCAGGCGTCGACTTCCGCTTCAACGCCTGGGGCGGCAAGCACACCCCGTGGGACGCCGACGACCGCATCAGTGCCCTGCTGCTGGAGCACCTCGGCGTCGAGCGCGTCGCGTCAACGATGATCCTGGAAGGCGGCGCCATCACCGTCGACGGCGAGGGCACGCTGATCACCACCAAGCAGTGCCTGCTCCACCCGAACCGCAACCCGGACTGGACCCGCGAGCAGATCGAGGACGAACTCAAGGCGCGCCTCGGCGTCACGACCGTCATCTGGCTCCCCTACGGCGGCGCCGAGGATTTCGAGACCGACGGCCACGTGGACGGCTGCTGCGCCTTCATAGCCCCGGCCACCGTGATCGTGCAGCTGCCCGACGACCCGGCGCACCCGGACTACGAACGCTGCCGCGCGAACCTGGAGATCCTGCAGAACTCCCTGGACGCACAGGGCCGCAAGCTCCGCATCATCCCGATCCCGCAGTCCAACCGCGTCGACCTGGACGGCCAGGAGCTCGAGGTCGGCTACCTCAACTTCTACCTGCCCAACGGCGGCGTCGTCGTCCCGATCGCCGGCGTGCCGGCCGACGCCGGGGCCTTGGCGGTGCTGGCCGAGGCGATGCCGGACCGGGAGGTCGTCGGTGTCCGTACCCCGGCGCTCGCGTACGGCGGTGGCGGCATCCACTGCATCACCCAGCAGATCCCGAAGGCGCCGGGCACGGCGCCGGGCACGGCGGCACGAAAGGTGACAGCGGCATGAGCTCCGGCATCGACTACACCCTCCTGACGTCCTTCGGTTCGCCGCTCGGCTCCCCGGCCCGCCTGGAGCCCTCGGTCCGCCCGATGCTGCGGATCGGCCTGGTGCAGATGCGCTGGCAGCCGGACGCCGACGCCCACGACGAGGCGCTGCGCACCGGCGTCCGCCTCGCCGCAGCCCAGGGCGCGACCGTGGTCTGCCTCCCGGAGCTGACGCGCAGCCCGTACTTCGCGGCCGACGCGGCGATGGCCGTGGACGCCCCGCGCTTCGCCGAGGACCTGCACGACGGCCCCACCGCGCGCCTGGCCGCCGAACTGGCCAAGGAGCTGGGCATCGTCGTGCACGCCTCGCTCTACGAGCGCGCCGACGACGGCGGCCTCGGCTACAACACGGCGATCTGCGTGGACGCCGACGGCCGGATGCTGGCCGCCACCCGCAAGAACCACATCCCCGAGTTCCCCGGCTACCACGAGAACCTGTGCTTCCGCCCCGGCGACAGCGGCTTCCCGGTGGTGCCGATCGACAACGTCAGCTTCGGCTTCCCGACTTGCTGGGACGAGTGGTTCCCGGAGCTGGCCCGCGCCTACGCCCTGGCCGGGGCCCAGGTGCTGGTGCACCCGACGGCGATCGGCTCGGAGCCGGAGCTGCCGGAGTTCGACACCCGCCCGATGTGGGAGCACGCCATCAGCGCCAACGGACTGGTCAACGCGCTGTTCCAGATCGTGCCCAACCGCGTCGGCCCGGAGGGGCGGATCACCTTCTACGGGTCCTCCTTCATCTCCGACCCCTACGGCCGCATCCTGCTGCGCGGCCCCCGGGACCAGCCCGCGGTCCTGGTCGCCGACCTGGACCTGGACCAGCGCCGGGACTGGCTGGAGTTCGGGCTCGTCTACACCCGGCGGCCCGAGATCTACGGGCCGCTCACCACGCCTGTGGCGCGCCGCTAGCCGCTTCACCCTCCCGTCCCCTCCGTAGCGCGTCCCTCCGTAGCGAAGGAGCATCACCTTGATCAGAGTTCCCTGGCGGTCCGCCGCCGGTGCCGGTGCCAGCCTGTTCCTCGCCGCAGCCGTCACGGCGTGCGGCGGCGGGCACACCACCACCGCGTCCGGCGGTGCTGGCTCGGCGACATCCGGCGGCGCGGCGTACGCGCTGTCCGCGTCCACGCCGGTCGCGAAGGGCCCCGTCGACTCGTTCACCTGGGCCCTCTACGCCGAGCCCACGACGCTCGACTACGCGCAGGCCTTCGACTACCCGCAGAACATGATCCTGTCGAACGTCTGCGAATCGCTGATGCGCTGGAACCCGGACCTCACCGAGTCCCCGGGCCTGGCCTCCTCGGCGGCCCAGCCGGACCCGACGACGTACGTCTACACGCTGCGGTCCGGCGTGAAGTTCCACGACGGCGGCACGATGACCGCCGACGACGTGGTGTTCTCCCTCAAGCGGCAGATGGATCCGGCGACCGGGTCGACGTGGATATCCACGTTCGACAACGTCACGTCCATCGCCAAGACCGGGCCGTCGCAGGTCACCGTCAAGCTGAAGAAGCCGGACTCGCAGTTCGGCGAGGCGATGGCCAACTCCGCCGGCACCGTCGTACACGCCGCGGCGGTCCAGTCCGCCGGACAGAACTACGGTACCGGCGGCTCCCTCGGCTGCACCGGCCCCTACACGCTCGGGACCTGGGTCAAAGGCACCTCGATCGAGCTGGACCGCTTCCCCGGCTACTGGGGCAAGCAGGCGCTGGCCGGCAAGGTGGTCTTCAAGTTCATCACCGACCCGACGGCCCTGACGAACGCGCTGCTCACCGGCGCGGCCGACGGCGGCTACCTGATCACCCCCGACAGCTACGCGCGGCTCAAGTCCTCCGGCGCCGGGACGCTGTACTTCGGCAAGTCGCTGACGACGATCAATCTCAACGTCTGCAACCTGTCCGGCACCCTCGGCGACGTCCGCGTCCGCAAAGCCCTGCTGCTGGCCCTGGACCGCTCCGGCTTCGTCAAGACCGGCCTGAAGGGCGTCGGCTCGGTGACGTCCGCCAACGCCCCGGCCGACTCCTGGCCCCCAGGCGCCGTCCCGCCGGCGAGCGACCTCCCGCCGACCGCGCAGGACCTGACGCAGGCCAAGGCCCTGATCCAGCAGGCAGGTGCCACCGGCAAGACCGTCACCATAGCGACCTCGCCGATCGGCCCGGACGTCTCGCTACTGGCCACGGCATTCCAGTCCGCCGGAACCCAGATCGGCCTGAAGGTGCAGCTCAAGACGGTGTCCCCGGACGCCTTCACCGCCCTGTTCTCAGACCCGAAGGCGCGCCAAGGCCTCGACGCCTTCCCGGAGACCTACTACCTCTCCACCACCGACCCCCTGGCGATGTACCACATCTTCCACACCGGCGACTTCGAGAACTACGCAGCCTGGTCGAACCCGACCTACGACAAACTCATGGACCAAGCCGAAGCCGAGTACGACCCGGCGAAGCGCGCCGCAATCAGCGCCCAGATCCAGAAGCTCGCCATGGACCAACTCCTCTGGATCCCCGCCGCCGAATGGCCCACCTCCCTCTTCCTCGACAAGCACATCACCGGCGCCCCCACCTCGATCGCCTACCTCTACTACCCGTGGGCCGCGGACGTCGGCTCGGCCGGGTGAGCGTGGTGGGTGGCGTGGGCGGCGGCGCCGACAGCGAGAACAGCGCGAGCAGGGGCTTCGGCAGCGCGAGCGGCAGCTTCGGCGCGAGCGGCGGCGACGTCGGCCTGAGCGGTGCGGCCAGCAATCCGGTCGGCGCAGGCGTGGTTAGCGGCGTGCGTGGCGCGGTCGGCATCGGCGGCGCGAGCGGTGCTGGCAGCGAGGCCAGCGCGAGCAGCAGCTTCGGCAGCGAGAGTGGTGCGGGCAGCGGTGTCAGCGACATCGGCGGCGGCAGCGAGATCGGCATTGGCGCGGCGAGCGGCGTGCGCGGCGTGGGCAAAAGTGCCAGCAGTTCGCCCCGCCCGAGCGCGGAAATCTTCCGCTTCGCAGCCCGCCGCGCCCTCGAACTCGCCGCAACCCTCCTCGCCGCCTCGTTCCTGATCTTCTCCGCCGTCTACCTCGCCCCGGGCCGCCCCGAGACCTTCCTCCTCGGCGGCCGCTCGGCCACCCCGGAAGCACTCGCCGCGATCCGCGCGCACTACCACCTCGACGACCCCTTCCCCGTCCAGTACTGGCGCTGGCTCACCCAGATGGCCCACGGCGACTTCGGCACCTCCATCCAATACCGTGCACCGGTCCTCCACCTGATCACCGCGCGCCTTCCCGGCACCCTGGTGCTGATCGGCATGGCCGCAGTCCTCGTCGTCCTCCTCGGCATCGGCGCGGGCTGGCTCTCGGTACGGCGCCCCGGCGGCGCGGTCGACCAGGCGGTCCTGGTCGTCACCTCCGTCGCGGTCGGCACACCGTCCTTCGTCGCGGCCATCGCGCTGATCTGGGTGTTCTCGGTCCGTCTGGGCTGGTTCCCGTCCATCGGCTCCGGATCAGGGTTCTTCGACATGGCCTACCACCTCACCCTGCCGGCCCTCGCGCTGTCGCTCTACTGGGTCGGCACGCTGGCCCGCGTCACCCGCGCGGCGATGCTCGCCGAGCTGTCCAAAGAACACGTCGCCGTAGCCCGCAGCCGCGGCATCCCGGAGCGCACCGTGCTGCGCCGCCACGTCTTCCGCAACGCCGCCGGCGGCATCGCCACCATGAGCGGCCTGACGATCACCGGCCTCGTGGTCTCCACAGTCCTGGTGGAATCCGCCTTCGGCCTCGGCGGCATCGGCGCGTTCCTCGACACGTCGGTCTCGGTGAAGGACTTCCCCGTCGTGCAGGCAATCAGCCTCCTGATCGTGGGCCTCTTCGTGGCCGTGAACCTGGTCGTCGACCTGACCTATCCGCTGCTGGACCCCCGAGTCCGGCTCGGCACGAGGAACAGCGCATGAGCACACTGACACTCGTCCGCCGCCGCCCCGGACTACGCGCACTACGGACATCGCGACCATGGCTGTTCTACATATGCGCAGCCTTCGCGGCGGTGACCGTGCTGATCGCGGTCCTGGCACCGTGGATCGCGCCGGCCGACCCGAACGCCTCCGACCTCAGCGCCGCGTTGACCGGACCGTCCTCCGCACACCTCCTCGGCGCCGACGGCTCAGGCCGCGACACCCTCTCCCGCCTGATCCTCGGCTCGCGAACGGCGCTGCTCGGCCCGGCGGCCGTCGTCGTGTTCTCCACAACGCTCGGCGTGGCCGTCGGCGTCGCCGCAGGCTGGCGCGGCGGCTGGCTGGACTCTCTCCTGTCCCGAAGCAGTGAACTGATGCTCGCCTTCCCCGGCCTGCTGCTGGCGATCCTCTTCGTAGCCTTATACGGAACCGGCCTGCTGGCACCGATAGCAGCCCTATCCCTCGCCTACACCCCCTATGTCAGTCGTCTGTCTCGCAGCCTGACCCTGACAGAGAAGCAGAGACCTTATTTAGCGGCCTACCGAGTCCAGGGCTTCTCCAACTGGACGATCTGCGTCCGGCACCTGATCCCCAACATCGGACCGGTCATCCTTGCGCAGTCCACCGTCAACTTCGGCTACGCGCTGATCGACCTCGCCGCACTGTCCTACCTGGGCCTCGGCGTCCCGCCGCTGACGCCCGACTGGGGCTCGATGGTCAACGACGGCCAGTCTGCGATGCTCCAGGGCCAGCCGCTGTCGGCGATCGTGCCGTGCCTGGCGATCGTCCTGACCGTCGTCGCGTTCAACGTCGTCGGCGAGCACTGGGCCGACCACGTTGCCAAAAGAGAGGACGTGCGCGCGTGAACACGTTGCACATCCAGGGCTTGCGCGTAAGCCTGCCGGGAACGGCGCGCCCCGTCCTCGACGGCGTCGATCTGGACGTCGCCGCAGGCCAGACAGTAGCCCTGGTCGGCGAGTCCGGCTCTGGCAAAACCCTGACATCCCGCGCCGCACTCGGCATGCTCCCGCCGGGCGCGGCGGCATCCGGCGTGGTCGAGGTGGACGGCCGCGACGTCCTCACGATGGACCCGCGTGCCCTCCGCCGCCTGCGCGCGACCACCGCGGCGATGATCTTCCAGGACCCCCGCGCCGCCATCAACCCGGTTCGGCGCGTCGGCGACTTCCTCACCGAGGCCCTGCGCACCAACGGCACGGCCGACAAGGCCTCGGCACGCAGGCGCGCGCTGGTCCTGCTCGACGCCGTCGGCCTGCCCGAGCGGGCGCTGCGGCAGTATCCACACGAGCTGTCCGGCGGCATGCTGCAACGAGTCATGATCGCCGCGGCGCTGATGGCCGATCCGGTGCTGCTGCTGGCCGACGAGCCGACGACGGCCCTGGACGTCACCACGCAGGCCGAGATCATCGCGCTGCTGCGGGATCTCCAGACCCGCTTCGGCACCGCGCTGCTGTTCGTCACGCACGACCTGGAACTCGCCGCCGTCATCGCCGACCGTGTCGCGGTGATGTACGCGGGACGGATCGTCGAGACCGGCCCCGCCGACCAGGTGTTCGCCGATCCGAAGCACCCCTACACCGCAGCGCTGCTCGCGGCCACCCCTCGGCTCGACGCGCCGGCCGGCCGCTTGGCCGTCATCCCGGGCCGCGTCCCCGACCTACGCACGGTCATCGAAGGCTGCGCTTTCGCCGGCCGCTGCGCCCACGCCATGGACACGTGCCACGACGAGCCGCCGGAAACCACGGCGATCCCCGATCGCTCCGAGGCAACGGTCGCCTGCTGGCGAAGTAGCTCGCTGACGTTGCAAGGAGGCGCGAGCCGTGGCTGAGCCGGTACTGGAAGTCAGGGGTCTGCGGAAGTCCTTCGGGTCGCAGGTCGCAGTCGACGACGTGTCGTTCGCGGTCGCGCCCGGCGGCTCCTTGGGCGTAGTGGGGGAGTCGGGGTCAGGAAAGACAACGACCGCGCGGATCATCGTCGGCCTCGAACACGCCGACTCCGGCTCGGTGCGCATCGACGGCCGCGACAGCCGCGACAGCCGCGACCGCCAAGACCGCCCTGACCGCCCCGATTCCGGCCGGGTCCGCGGCCGCCCCGAACGGCTGGCCCGCGCCCGCCAGGTCCAGATGGTCTTCCAAGACCCGTTCCTGTCCCTCGACCCCCGCATCCCCATCGGCGCCGCGCTCACCGAAATCCTGCGCCTGCACCACCCGGACACCGACCACCCCACCCGCGTCGCCGAACTCCTCGACCAGGTCGGCCTCGGCGCGCGCGAGGCCTCGGCGTTGCCGCGCGGTCTGTCCGGGGGTCAGCGTCAGCGCGTGGCCATCGCCAAGGCGCTGGCCGTCTCGCCGCGCGTGCTGGTGCTCGACGAGGCGGTCGCGGCGCTCGACGTGTCGGTCCAGGCGCAGATCCTGAACCTGCTGGCCGATCTGCGCGCCGAGTTGGGGATCGCATACGTGTTCATCACGCACGACCTCGGCGTCGTCCGCTGCGTCACCGACGAGGTGGTGGTGATGCGGCACGGCGCGATCGTGGAACGCGGCGCGACCGAATCGGTGCTGGCCTCGCCGTCGCATTCCTACACTCGGCTGCTGCTGGAATCGGTCCCCGGCCCGGGCTGGGATCCGCAGGCGATCAGCGCCGCCCGCCGAGCCTTGGCTGACGCTGAGGCCGCCGACGTCGAGCTCACACTCCGATGACGCTCACCGCGGCCCACAACGCCACGGTCGCGGTGACTAGCGTCGCGGGCACGGCGATCAGGCCGAGCCGGGTGTACGTCGCCAGGCTCACCTGCTCGCCGTGCGCGGTGAGGACGCGGCGCCACAGGAGGGTCGCCAGCGATCCGACGTAAGTCAGGTTCGGGCCGAGGTTCACGCCGAGCAGGACGGCCAGGAGTGTCGCGGGCCCGGCGTGCGCGGCGGCGGGGAGCAGCACGAGCGTCGCCGGCAGGTTGTTGACGACGTTGGCCAGCACCGCCGCCACGCACGCCGTGCCGAGCAGTGCCAGCAGCGAGTTGCCCTGCGGCAGCAGGTCGCCGGCGTGCGCCCCGAGCCCACTGCCGGTCGCCGCCTTTACGACGATGCCCAGCGCCAGCACGAACGCGCAGAAGAACGGCGACGCCGCCCCCGCGAGCTCCCGCACCGTGGCGCGCCGTCGCACCAGCGCCCGGCTGCCCAGGACGAGGACGCCGCCGAGTGCCGCCCACGCCGGATTCAGCCCTGCGAGCGACGTCAGCGCGAAGCCTGCCAGCGTCGCCACCACCACGACGACGGTGAACGTCGGGACGCTGATCTCCTCGCCCTGCCCCGCTTCTTCCGCGCCGCCTGCCTGCTCAGCGTCCCCGGGCTCGCGCCCTTCCTCCGCCCCGGCCGCCAGGTCACCCGCAAAGTACTTCCGAAACACCACGTACTCGGTGCCGACCGCCGCCACCCACGGCACGGTCATCAACAGCGCGAACCGCCCGAACGTCAGCCCCGACGCACTGAACGCCAGCAGATTCGTCAGGTTCGAGACCGGAAGCAGCAACGACGCCGAGTTCGACAGGTGCGCGCACGCGAAGACGTGCGGCCGATCCCGCACCCCAGCCCGCACCGTCGTGGCCAGGACCACCGGCGTCAGCAGCACGACCGTCGCATCGAGACTCAGGACAGCCGTCCTCAGCGCCGCCACCACGAACGCCGCCGCCACCGACCGCCGCCCCCGCCGCACCTCGGCCAACCCCGGCG
>NZ_JAACYW010000366.1 GCF_015356825.1 Catenulispora rubra
CCCCGAGCCCGCCGGTTGTCCCGGGCTTGTCGCCAGACTGCTCGCTCCCCCGCAACCGCCCGGCGATAGCCGCGGCAAGCCCTTTGGCATCCCCGACCGTCACGCCAAGCTGACCCGCCAACTGCCAGGCCAACACCCGGGGCGTCAGCCCGCGCGCGGAAACCCATGCGAAGCGCTCGTCGTCGGCGGCCTCAGCCAGCACCGCCAGCTCCGAAGCCGCCCACGCCAGCGTGAACGTCTTCCCCGAGCCCCTCGGCCCGGTCACCAGCAGCAACCGCGGCAGCCCGGCGCCGGCACCAGCCGCACCGCTCGCACCACCGCCCGCGCCGCCGCCCGAGCCCGCGCCGGCACCCGAGCCGCTGTCAGCCACTGCCACAGCCGGCGCACCCGCCGCCGTCAACCACCCCACCACCGCGCGGCACACAGCCGCGCGCCCGGCGGGCAGCACCGTGCTCGGCGCCGCCGGCCCCCCGCCCGCAGCCATCGCTAGGCGTCGATCCGGGACCGGTCCAGGACCGCGGCCGAGTTGATGATGAACTCCCGGCGCGGTGCCACGTCGTTGCCCATCAGCAGGTCGAAGGCCTTGTCGGCGGACTCGGCGTCGGCCACCGTGATCCGCCGCAGCGTCCGGTGCCGGGGGTCCATCGTGGTCTCGGCCAGCTGGTCGGCGTCCATCTCGCCCAGGCCCTTGTAGCGCTGGATCGGCTCCTTGATCCGCTTGCCCTTCTTCAGCAGCTCGGCGACCGTGCGGCGCATCTCGTTGTCCGAGTACGTGTAGATGTACTCGTTCTTCGCCCGGCCCGCGCCGATCACCTCGATCCGGTGCAGCGGCGGGACGGCGGCGTAGACGCGCCCGGCCTCCAGCATCGGCCGCATGTACCGGTGGAACAGCGTCAGCAGCAGGCAGCGGATGTGCGAGCCGTCGACGTCGGCGTCGGCCATCAGGATCACCTTGCCGTAGCGGGCCTGGTCCAGGTCGAACGACCGGCCCGAGCCGGCGCCGACGACCTGGATGATGGCCGCGCACTCGGCGTTCTTCAGCATGTCGGCGACGGAGGACTTCTGGACGTTCAGGATCTTGCCGCGGATCGGCAGCAGCGCCTGGAACTCCGAGTTGCGCGCGGCCTTGGCCGAGCCCATCGCCGAGTCGCCCTCGATGATGAACATCTCCGAGCGGTCCACGTCGTCCGAGCGGCAGTCGGCCAGCTTGGCCGGCAGCGCCGAGGTCTCCAGCGCGTTCTTGCGGCGCTGCGCCTCCTTGTGCTGGCGCGCGGTGATGCGGGTCCGGGCCGCGTTGGCGATCTTCTCCAGCACGCCGCGGGCCATCGGCTTGTCGTTGCGCTTGGCCGAGGTCAGGAACTCCTTGAACGCGTTGTCCACGACCCGGGCCACGATCCGGTTCGCCGCCGGGGTGCCCAGGACCTCCTTGGTCTGGCCCTCGAACTGCGGCTCGGCCAGCCGGACGGTGACCACCGCGGTCAGCCCCTCGAAGACGTCCTCGCGGATCACGTCGTCGTCGTTGACCTTCAGCAGCTTGGCCGCCCGCAGCTGCTCGTTCGCCGCCTTGAGCAGCCCCTTGCCGAAGCCGACCAGGTGGGTGCCGCCCTTGGGGGTGGCGATGATGTTCACGAACGAGCGGATCACGGTGTCGTACTCGGTGCCCCAGCGCAGCGCCACGTCCACGAACAGCTCGCGCTCGATGTCCGCCGGGGTCATGTGCCCCTGCTCGTCGAGCACCGGCACGGTCTCGGTGAACTTGCCGGAGCCGGTGAAGCGCAGCGTGTCGGTGATCGGGCGGTCCGGGGACAGGTACTCCACGAACTCCGAGATGCCGCCGGCGAAGGAGAAGACCTCCTCGTCGTGCCCGCCCTCGCGCTCGTCGACGACGACGATGGTCAGCCCCGGCACCAGGAACGCGGTCTGCCGGGCCCGGGCGTGCAGGTCCTCCAGGGTGAACTCGGCGTCCTTCAGGAAGATCTGGCGGTCCGGCCAGAACCGGGTCCGGGTGCCGGTCGGGGAGGCACCCTTGGCCCGCGAGACCTTGCCGACCTTGCGCAGCCCGGACTCGGCCTTGAACTTCGCCTCCGGGCCGTCGCCGTCGAACACCCCGGGGACGCCGCGCTGGAAGGAGATCGCGTGCACGGTGCCGGCCCGGTCGACCTCCATGTCCACCCGGGAGCTCAGGGCGTTCACCACCGAGGCGCCGACGCCGTGCAGGCCGCCGGAGGCGGCGTAGGAGCCGCCGCCGAACTTCCCGCCGGCGTGCAGCATCGTCATGACGACCTCGACGCCGCTCAGGCCGGTCTTGGGCTCCACGTCCACCGGGATGCCGCGGCCGGTGTCCCGCACCTCGGCCGAGCCGTCCTTGTGCAGGATGATCTCGATCTTGTCCCCGAACCCGGCCAGAGCCTCGTCGACCGAGTTGTCGATGATCTCCCACAGGCAGTGCATGAGACCGCGGCCGTCGTTCGAGCCGATGTACATGCCCGGTCGCTTGCGGACCGCGTCGAGTCCCTCGAGGACAAGGAGGTGCCGCGCGGTGTAGGAGCCGTCCTTGTCGGCGGACGGCGCGGGCCTGCCTTGCGCACTCACTTGCGGACCTACCTCTCCCTCGTCGGTCGCCGGGACCGACCTCAAGATCGACTCACGTCACTCGAACACAGTTTCGCATCAATGGTAGCGACGGCAGGGCCAGCGTACCGGCAGCTTCCCCCCGGCGAGTCCATGTGACCGGCGCAACACTCTGATGGGAGGAGGCTCACGCATCGTGCCGGGACCGACACCGAACGTTGAGTTTCCTCATGGTTCGCACCCTTTCCGCGTACGCTCTGAGCGAACGTGACGCTTTCGACGCCGAATCACTAGCGCGGGAACACCGAACGCCTGCTTTGATGTTGTTCCGGGTACCACACAGAAAGCAGGTGCGACCGTGACCACTGCAGTACTGACCCCGACTGAGCCGCTCAAGGCCTCCGACCGTTGCGACCGCTGCGGTGCCGCTGCTTACGTGCGCGTCGTCCTGGGTGGCGGCGAGCTCCTCTTCTGCGCCCACCACGGCAAGAAGTACCAGGAGAGCCTGTCGAAGGTGGCTATCGAGATACACGACTTCTCGGACAAGCTGACGCAGGCGGAGACCAAGACCACCGTCGCCGCAGCTGAGGACGAGCACTGAGCCACAGTGCCCGTTCTGCCCGGCCCGACCATGTAGACCTGTGACGGACGATCCGATAACGGCTACTGCTTGCGATAAGGCCCTGGCTTCCGGATGGAAGCCGGGGCCTTCGCTGTGAGCTGAGTCACACGGCGAAGCGCGGCGACGGTCACAAGCCGTAGCCGATCGCTTTCTGAATGTGACGGACGGAACACATACCGCACAACGAAAGTGCGGCCGCCCCTTCCGGGGCGGCCGCACTTTCAGCGTTGCGGACCCATCTGTCGCGAACCGATCTGTCGCGAACCGATCCGGTGCCGACGGACTCCAGACCCCTAGTCCAGGTAGTCCCGCAGCACCTGCGACCGCGACGGGTGCCGCAGCTTGGACATCGTCTTGCTCTCGATCTGCCGGATCCGCTCGCGCGTGACGCCGTAGACCTTGCCGATCTCGTCCAGCGTCTTGGGCTGGCCGTCGGTCAGGCCGAAGCGCATGGACACCACGCCGGCCTCCCGCTCGCTGAGCGTGTCGAGGACCGAGTGCAGCTGTTCCTGCAGCAAGGTGAACGACACCGCGTCGGCCGGGACGACCGCCTCGGAGTCCTCGATGAGGTCGCCGAACTCGCTGTCGCCGTCCTCGCCGAGGGGGGTGTGCAGGGAGATCGGCTCGCGGCCGTACTTCTGGACCTCGACGACCTTCTCGGGCGTCATGTCCAGCTCCTTGGCCAGCTCCTCCGGGGTGGGCTCGCGCCCGAGGTCCTGGAGCATCTGGCGCTGCACGCGGGCCAGCTTGTTGATGACCTCGACCATGTGGACCGGGATGCGGATGGTCCGCGCCTGGTCGGCCATGGCGCGGGTGATGGCCTGACGGATCCACCACGTCGCGTAGGTCGAGAACTTGTAGCCCTTGGTGTAGTCGAACTTCTCGACCGCGCGGATCAGACCGAGGTTGCCCTCCTGGATCAGGTCCAGGAACAGCATGCCGCGGCCGGTGTAGCGCTTGGCCAGCGAGACCACCAGGCGGAGGTTGGCCTCCAGCAGGTGGTTCTTGGCCCGGCGGCCGTCCTCGGCGATGATGTCCAGCTCGCGCCGGAACTCCGGGGTCAGCGGCTCGCCGTCGTTCAGCTTCTCCTCGGCGAACAGGCCGGCCTCGATGCGCTTGGCGAGCTCGACCTCCTGCTCGGCGTTGAGCAGCGGGACCTTGCCGATCTGCTTGAGGTAGTCCTTCACCGGGTCCGCGGTGGCACCGGCGGAGGCGACCTGCTGGGCGGGGGCGTCGTCCTCGTCGTCGGACAGGACGAAACCCTCCTCCTTGTCCTCGCCGGGGGCGGCCCCTTCGGTCTCGGAGGCTTCCTCGCCTTCCTCGTCGGCGACGGCGGCGACCTCCAGATCGGGGGCCTCCTCGTCGTCGAGCTCCAGCTCCAGGTCGACGTCTTCCTCGAGTTCGGCCTCGTCGCCGTCCTCGTCGCCGTCCTTCTTGCCGGACGCGGCCTTCTTGGCCGGGGCGGCCTTCTTCGCCGCGCCCTTCTTGGCCGGGCCGTTGCCGGTCTCGGCCTCGCCGTCGGCGGCCGCTGTCGTCTTCTTCGCCACGGTCTTCTTCACCGCGGTCTTCTTGGCCGGGGCCTTTGCGGCCTCGGCGTCCGCGTCCTCGGACGCGCCGTTGGCGGCGGCGACGGCCGGGCCCGCGGGCTTGGCGACGGCCTTCTTGGCCGTGGTCGCCTTGGCCGCGGTGGCCGTGGTCGTCTTCTTGGCCGCCGTCTTGCTCGCCGCGGCGACGCGCTTGCGCGTGACCCCGGCGCTCTGCGCGGCGTTGACCGTCAGGTCGACGCCTTCCTCGTGCAGTACGGTGGTCAGGGCCCGCATGACGCTCTTGGCCTTGGCCATCGGGATGTCCGCCTCTTCAAAGGCCTGCCGCACCTCGTCTGCGGCAATGTGTCCCTGTGCCCTGCCCCGCTCGATGAGCGCCACGAGGTGGGCGGACTCGGCGATCTCGGCGGGCAGTGGACGGGAAGTGCTGGCCGACACGAAAACCCTCTCGCTACTGGATGGCAACCACCCGCTTCCGACGTGAGCCGGGATACAGCCCGCAAGGTACGCGGACCGTCTTGCTCTGTGTCGGGTTCGTGTGGAAGATTCCGATCGCGCCGCGGATCCGGCCGGTCGCACCCGGTCGTTCCGCATTGCACGCGACATAGCATTGTGGCACGCCGATGTATTCCCCGGGGACTGGATACCGGGTAATCGGCGGGCACCGCCTACAGAACGCCTCTCAGCGTCCCCCGAGGCGGCGGTGCCGCGCACCACTCAACCAGATCCCGGTAACGCGACCGGGCCCGGTCGATCACCGGTTGTTCACTGTCCGCGCTGTCCGGGCAGCCCGTAGGCCGGAGTGTGCTCCTCCAACTGAGCCGCGAGCATGGCACGCATCACACTGGCCGCCGCCGCGCCGTCGCCGGCTGCGATCTCGTCGGCCAGCCGCTGGTGCGCCGCCGCGCCGGCGTCGCCCATCGGCCCGCAGGACCGGCGCCGCATCCCCGCGCTCTCGGCCGCCCCGGTCACGACCCGCGCCAGGTGCTCCACCATCCGGTTCGGGCACTCGGCCACGAGCAGCGCGTGGAACTCGCCGTCGACCTTCGCGTAGCCGGGCTGGTCGCCGTTGGCGGCGGCCTGCTTCAGCAGCACGGCCAGCTCCGAGAGCCGGGCCGCGGCGCCTTCCGAGAGCCTCCCCGAGGCCAGCTGCGCGGCCAGCGGCTCGAAGGCGCAGCGCAGCTCCGCCAGCTCGCGGCACTGGTCCAGGCCCGCGACCCCGGCCGCGCGCCACTCGATGACGTCCGGGTCCAGCAGGTTCCACTCCGGGACCGGGCGGATCCGGGTCCCGACGTTCGGCCGCGCGGTCACCATGCCCTTGGCCTCCAGCACCCGCAGCGACTCGCGGACCACGGTACGAGAGACCTCGAAGCGGCGGCCGATCTCCTCGGGGACCAGCGGCCGGTCCGCGCCGAGCTCGCCGGCCACGATCATCCGGCCGAGCTGCTGGACCAGCTGGCCGTGCAGCCCGCGGGCCTGGGTGCCGGCGCGCAGGGACAGGTAGGAGTCGGTCATGGTGCCGCCGGCCGCGGCGGCCAGGGTGTTGGCGACGGGGGACGGCGCGGCGGGAAGGGTGTCGACGGGCGCGACGGTCCCGGTCATGTGTGTAGGAATGCTCATGTTGTTGTCGTCGGCCGCACCACCGGCGGACTTGAGGATTCTTAGCCGATAGTCGGGCCGATGTCACCCGTCGGAATGATCACCCCCAGGTCGGGGCGTCGCCCGGACTCAAGGACGCGGACGTTTCCCCGCCGCGCGGCGGCCAGCCCGTCGAGTATGCGGATATTGAGTCTCCCGACGCCGCCCGGCCCGTTTCTCGTCAGCTTGACGATAAAAGGTCCGAGGGGCTACCGTCTCAGCGTCTTGCTCCTGCGAGACAGAGCTTCGAATTTCTTGGGGGAGAGAAATGGCGGACATCACCAAGCGGCTGTTCCTGAGCCACTTCCGCGGCAGCCCGACCAACCACGTGGTCCACATGCGGCGCGGCAAGGTCGCGCACGAGGGCACCGGCCAGGCGTTCTGGTTCCGGCCGCTGAGCGCGGTGCTGGCCGAGGTCCCGGTCGACGACCGCGAACTGCCGATGCTGTTCCACGCGCGCACCAAGGACTTCCAGGACGTCGCCGTGCAGGCCTCGATGACCTACCGCTTCGTCGACCCGGCCGTGGCCACCCGCCGCCTGGACTTCGCCGTCGACCCGCTCACCGGCCAGTGGCGGGCCACCCCGCTGGAGCAGGTCGCGACGCTGCTCACGGAGCTGGCGCAACAGCACGCGCTGACCCTCGTGGCCACCCTGGAGCTGGCCGAGACGCTCGCCTCGGGCACCGCCGCGGTCCAGGAGCGGGTGGCCGGCGGCCTGGCTGCGGACGAGCGCCTGGCCGAGACCGGCATCGGCGTGATCGGCGTCCGGGTGGTCGCGGTGAAGCCGGAGGCCGACGTGGAGCGCGCGCTGCGCACCCCGACCAGGGAGCTGATCCAGCAGGAGGCGGACCGCGCCGGGTTCGAGCGCCGGGCGCTGGCGGTCGAGCGCGAGCGCGCGATCACCGAGAACGAGCTGCAGAGCAAGATCGAGCTGGCCATGCGCGAGGAGAACCTGGTCGCGCAGGAGGGCCAGAACGCGCGCCGCCGGGCGACCGAGCAGGCGGCCGCGGCGCGGATCGCCGCCGAGGGCGACTCGGACCGGGCCCGGATCGCGGCCGAGGGCGAGGCAGAGCGGGCGCGGATCGCCACCGCGGCGAACGCCGAGCGGGCCCGGATCGTCGCCGAGGCCGACGCCGACGCGCTGCGGACGCGCTCCTCGGCCAACGTCGAGGACCTGCGGGCCGTCGGTGCGGCACAGGCGGAGAACGAGGCGGCGAAGCTGGCGGCGTACGCGGGGCTGGATCGCAACGTGCTGTTCACGCTGGCGCTGCGCGAGTTCGCCGGGCAGCTGCCGGACATCGGGACGGTCAACCTGACGCCGGACATGGTGACCGGGCTGCTGTCGAGGCTGGCGAACGGGGCGGGCGAGGCCTCCCACGGCGCGGAGTCCTGAGCGATGTCCGTGGCGCCGCGGGTGGTCGTCGTGCACCGGCACAGCGAGCGCGACGAGATCGTCGCCGAGCAGGGCACGTGGGGGCAGGCGGAGTTCGTGCAGAAGCGGCGCGGGGTCTCGCTGTCGTCGGTGAAGAAGCGGCACGAGATGCTGAGCGGCGCGGTGCAGGCGGTCTCCGCGACGATCCCGAAGGAGTGGCGCCGCGGGACGGTCGAGCGGGCCGACCTGCCGCGGTTCCTGTTCGAGCCGGAGGACGTCGTGGTGGTGGTCGGCCAGGACGGCCTGGTCGCCAACACCGCGAAGTACCTGGACGGCCAGCCGGTGATCGGGATCGACCCCGATCCCGGCCGGAACGTGGGGGTGCTGGTGCGGCACTCCCCCAAGGACTTCGAGTCCTTGCTCGCCGGGATCGGCGCCGGCCGGGCACAGGTCGAGGCGCGCACGATGGTGTCGGCGGCGACCGACGACGGGGAGTCGCTGCTGGCGCTGAACGAGGTCTACCTCGGGCACTCCGGGCATCAGTCCGCGCGGTACCTGCTGAGCACTCCGGAGGGCGAGGAGGAGCACCACTCGTCGTCGGGGCTGCTGGTGGGGTCCGGGACCGGGGCCACGGGGTGGCTGCTGTCGATCGCCCGGCAGCGGGCGCGGCAGATCGCGCTGCCGGGGCCGACGGATCCGGAGCTGGGGTGGTTCGTGCGGGAGGCGTGGCCGTCGCCGACGACGGGGGCCGCACTGACGGAGGGGCTGCTTCCGGACGGCGCGGAGCTGACGGTGCGGATCGAGGGCGAGTCGCTGGTGGTGTTCGGGGACGGGATCGAGGCCGACCGCCTGTCTTTGGGGTGGGGGCAGACGGTGCGGATCCGGGCGGCGGAGCGGCAGCTGCGGTTGGTGGTGTAGCCGGTCGGCCGGTGGTTACGGCGGGTGGTTACGGCGGGTGGTTCCAGCCGGTGGCCCGGTGGTATGGACCGGGCTGTGAGCGGGCATCCTGAGAAGTGAGTGTTCTGATCGGGGGTGGGACGGCCATGAAGCACTCTGAACAGCTTGCCCTGGCGGGGTTTCTGACGTTCGTCGCCGGGATCGTGTGGAACGTGCACTATTCGCTGCTCGCGCTGGCCGCTCCCCCGCACACCTATGACGGGCCGCTGATGATCGGCGGCTTCATCGCGGCCGCCGGCGTCATCGCCACGGTCGTCGGGCTGCGCGGGCATCACAGCGGTCGGTGAAGGCAGACTGGGAGCGTGCTTCTCGACGGGATCGGCAAGCGGTATCGCATCGGCGGGCCGTGGGTGCTGCGTGACGTGCGGCTGGAGTTGCGGCCGGGGCGGGTCGTGCGGATCCACGGACGCAACGGCAGCGGGAAGTCGACGCTGCTGCGGGTGGTCGCGGGGATCGCGGAGCCGTCCAGCGGCCGGGTGAGCGGACGTCCGTCGACCGGGTACGTGCCGGAGCGGTTCCCGCCCGCGCTGCCGTTCACCGCGGCGCAGTACCTGCGGCACCACGCGCGGATGCGGGGCGTCGCGGCGTCGCAGGGCACGCGGTGGCTGGAGCGGTTCGGGGCGGCGCAGTTCGCCGGGACCGCGATGAAGGAGCTGTCGAAGGGGACGTCGCAGAAGATCGCGGTGACGCAGGCGCTGCTCGGCGATCCGGAGCTGCTGGTGCTGGACGAGGCGTGGACCGGGCTGGACGTCGCGGCCCGCGACGAGCTGGCGGCGGTGGTGCGGGAGCGGGCTCGGGGCGGGGCGTGCGTGGTGTTCGTGGACCACGACGCGACGCGGCTGGCGGATGCCACGGACGAGCGGTGGGTGGTGCGGGACGGGGCGCTGCACGCGGCCGGTGAGGAGTTCGCGGGGCTCGCTGGGGCAGGGCTTACGGAGGCCGGGGCGGCTGCGGCTCGGCTGGTCGCGATCGAGGTCGCCGGTGTCGTGGCAGGGATCTCGCTTCCGTCGGCGGCCGAGATCTCTTCGGAGCGCGAAGGCCTGCACCGGATCGTGGTCGATGAAGCGCTCTCCGACGAGGTCCTGAGGCATCTGTTGGCCCTCGGACCGGAGGTACACATCGTCGCCGTATCGCAGGCCACCACACAGATCCGCGCGAAGGAGCAGTCCTGATGCCGGCACTGATCCGCTACTACGTCGCGCTCCTCCTGCGCTCCGGCCGCTGGCTCCCGGCGACGATCTTCTACGCGGCGATCGTCAGCATCGGAACACAGGGCTCGGCGAAGGTCGGCGAAGCACTCGGCTACGCGGGCGCGGGCCTGGTCCCGTCGGTGGCCTGGCTGACGCGCGCCGCCCTGACCGCCGAGCCCGAGGCCGCGCGACACTGCGTGGCCGGAGCCGTGGGCCCGCGGCGTCCGCACGTCGCAGCCCTGGCTGCGGCGACGATCGTCGGCTTCGTCTTGGCAGCTGGCGGCGCGGCGGGGATGCTGGCCGCGGTCGGCAGCATCCACCCCACGACGGCGCTGACAGCAGGCCTGCTCACGATGGCACTGTGCGTCCTGGCCGGCAGCGGGGTCGGGGCACTGTGCAACCCGCCGCTCCTGGTGCGCGCCACCTGGGCCATCCCGATCGCCGGCATCCTGGCCATCACGGTCCTGGTGGCCGCCGGCTCGCCGGTGAACGCCGCCATCCGCGGCATCACCCCGAGCGACCAGGCCCCACGGCTGCCGCTGCTGCCGGCGGTGTTGGTGATCGCTGCGACAGCGGTGTGCTGGACAGTCTCGACATACGTCGCCGCCCGCAAGGAGTTCCACGTCGGCGAGACTGATTGAGGCACCCGCCGCCGACTCCGGCCAGCACACTCGCGCGCTCAGGCCCCGGACCCGACTTCGTCCTAGCCCCCGCCCCTAATACGGCAGCCGCACTTGGTGTGACTTGTTGGGGTGCTGTTCGTTGATGAGGTGTGGATCACGTTGTTGGCGCTGCCGATGTTCTTGATCGGCTTCAGGTGTGGGATGAAGAGCTGGCCGGGTTGCAC
>NZ_JAACYW010000367.1 GCF_015356825.1 Catenulispora rubra
GCGGGGTGGGTTGAAGTAGGGCGGGAGCCGACCACGCAGTCCGCTGAGCACACTTACCCGATTGCCAGCCCGAGGTGGCCTGTCAGTCCCCCGTGCGAAACTTGCACCGTGATGGTCACCTTCGACGCCGAGCTGTGGCTCTGGGAGGCGCGGGCGGACAGCTGGACGTTCGTCACCGTGCCGGCGGACCTCAGCGAGGACATCCGCGAGCTGGCCGCCGCGCCTCGGCGGGGTTTCGGGTCCGTGCGGGTGCGGGCGGTCATCGGCGGCAGCGCGTGGCGGACGTCGATCTTCCCCGACGGTGCGCGCGGCTGCTACGTCATGCCGGTCAAGGCGAAGGTGCGGAAGGCCGAGGGGCTCGACGTCGGCGGCACCGCCTCGGTGAGCATCGAGCTCGTGGACTTCTGAGGCCGCTCCCCCGCCCGACTGCGCCGCCTCACTCTGCGGGGATCGAGCGCGGCAGGCCGAACCAGGGCAGCGTGCCCTTCTCGAAGCGGGTCATGGCACTGATGCCGTCGGCGCGGGCTTCGATCACGAACAGGCCCACGCCGTGCAGGACGTCGTCGGTGCCGCGCACGTAGGCGCCGAAGGCCGGCTGGCCGTTGGCCCGGGCGGGCACGAGGCGGTGGCGGCGACCCGAGGCGAAGATGGTCGCGATGAAGGCCATGGTGGCCTCGCGTCCCTGGTACTCGAAGGGCATCGGGGGCATCGAGGTGAAGACGTCGTCGGTGAGCAGGGCGATGAGGGCTTCGATGTCGGCGGCTTCGTAGGCGGTGGCGAACCTGGCGGCCAGGGAGCTTTCCTCGGTCGAGCCGGGGGCCAGCGCCGGGCGGCGGCGTTCCAGATTCGCGCGGGCCCGCTTCAGCGCGCTGGAGACCGACTCGGCCGTCGTGTCCAGCATCTCCGCGACCTCGGCGGCGTGGTAGCCGAGCACGTCGCGCAGCAGGAGCACCGCCACCTGGCGCGGCGGCAGCACCTGGAGCGCCGTGACGAAGGCCAGGGAAATGGTCTCGTTCTGCTCGTAGCGCGCCTCGGGCCCCGGCGGGGAGGCGTCGAGCACGCCTTCGAGCAGCGCGTCGGGGAACGGCTCCAGCCAGAACACCTCGCCGAGCCGGGTCGGTGTCGGCGGCTCCACGCCCGGGACGTCCCATTCCTTCGCCCGGCGGCGGCTGGCTGAGCGGCGCGCGTTGAGGCAACGGTTGGTGGCGATGCGGTAGAGCCAGGTGCGCACCGAGGAACGTCCCTCGAAGCCGGCCAGCGCCTGCCACGCGCTGAGCAGGCTCTCCTGGAGCGCGTCCTCGGCGTCCTGGAACGAGCCCAGCATGCGGTAGCAGTGCACGAGCAGCTCCCGGCGGTACGGGGCGACCAGTTCGTCGAACGCCGCGCCGTCGCCGGACCTGGCCCGCGCCAGCAACACCGGCAGATCCGCTGTCATCGCACTCATCTCGTCGCCTCCATGCTCACATATCCGGTCTCCATCCTCCGGTCAGACACCTCCCGCGACCCGGATTGGGCGGTCCCGCGGCGCCCAATTCAGCGCACGCCGCGGTGTCTCCATCGCCGACAGAAACACCACGACACCACCACGGAAGCCAAGGAGTACGGCCATGGGCAAGATCATCATCAGCACCAACAGCTCGTTCGACGGCGTCGTCCAGGACCCGGACGGCAAGGACGGCTTCGCCTTCGGCGGCTGGTTCGACCAGGTCATCGGCGACGACCGCCCGGAGTGGGCCCAGTACTTCGTCAAGGAGGCCCTGGGCGCCTCGGCGTTGCTGATGGGGCGCACGAGCGACGAGTGGTTCGCCTCGCGCTGGCTCGGCCGCACCGGCGAGTGGGCCAACAAGCTGAACGGGATGCCGAAGTACATCGTCTCCAGCACCCTGGAGCACACCGCCTGGTCCAACGGCACGGTCATCAGCGGCGACTTGGCCACAGAGGTCGCCAAGCTCAAGCACGAGATCGACGGCGAGATCCTGGTCTACGGCAGCTTCCAGCTCGGCCACGCCCTGATCGAGCAGGACCTCGTCGACGAGATCCGCCTGATGATCCTGCCAGTCCTGGTCGGCGACGGCACGCGCCTGTTCGGCACAACCGCCGGCATCAGGCCCCTGCGACTCACCCACACCGCCACCATCGGCGACGGCATCACGTCCCTCGCCTACGAGGTGCTGCACAAGGGCTAGCACCAGGAAAAGACTGAAGGCGCCCGAGACCAAGTCGGCTGCGGAAACCGGCCGAAGCCGGTCCAATGCTCTGCCAAATTGAGCTACCACCCCCGGTGAAGGAGGTGCGCCGGATTTGAACCGGCAACCCTTGGATCCAGAAGTAACCGCTGCCTGCGCACCGGGCGCCGAAACCAACAGTAGCCTGACACGCGGCGCGGGGGCGAGTGATTTCGCGACCGCGCCGCGGCACCGCCGGGGTGGCGGGCTCGTGGCTACATCGAGTGGTGACGGGCCAGGCTGACCGGCGATGTGGTGAGGGGGTCCGAAGGACCATGCGGGGTGTTGGTTCTGGGTCCCTCGCCGCGTCAGCGGGCGCAGCCAACCTGCCCGGTTTGGCGGTGTCAAGCCGGACGGAGACCGACCACAGCAGCAGCGATGCGGCTTGATACCGCCAAACCGGGCTGGTTCCGTTTACGGCGATGACGCGGCGAGGGACCCAGAACCCGGCGACCACAAGCAGCACCGCCGCCGAACAACGCGGCGTAGGCAGCAGCGGATAGAAAGCCGAACAGTCGCGGACCGCCGCCAAACAGCCCGACGCGCGGGTCGCCCCTCGTCGAGGAGGCCCGCCAGAGGCCTCAAGGCACCCACCAAACGCGGCCGCCACCCGCCCGCACGACGTGCGCGCAGTGACTCGGACTCATGCGCGGTCGTGCACGCGAAAACGGCGAGCCGCCAGCGCAGTGCCGCAGTGGCTCGGACCGGCGCGCGGTCTTGCACACGAATACCGGCGGCCGCCAGCGCAACCTGCAGGGCACAGCCGAACTGCGTCCCCCAGCGAGGTCATCCAACCATGCGCGAAGCCGTAAAAATCGCCTGTAAACCCACAAACCAACCGCACACCCGACACCCACCGACCCCAAGCAGCACCCCACCCGACACCACCCCACAAACCACTACCGCAAATCCCGACTGGACACGACTTCGAGCTTTGATTCCCTACATCCCGGGAAGGGGCTTTGAAACCCCTTACACCAGATTCGAGAGGATCAGCCATGGCGAAGACGCGCCCGTTCACCGTCGCCACCGCCGCCAGAGCCACCACCGCCACCGCCACCATCGCGGCGCTGGCCTGCACGGCCCTCACGCTGACGGGATGCAGCTCCAGCGGCGGAGGCGGCGGCAAGCCGACGAGTGGCCCCATCAAGATCTGGTACTCCAACAACGCCCAGGAAGTCGCCTGGGGCAAGGCGACCGTCGCCTCGTGGGACAAAGCGCACCCCGACCAGCAGGTCACCGGCGAAGAGATCCCCGCCGGCACCAGCTCCGAAGAGGTCATCACCGCAGCCATCGCCGCCGGCAACGCGCCGTGCCTGGTGTTCAACGGCTCGCCGTCGGCGATCTCGGGGTGGGTGAAGCAGGGTGGCCTGGTGCCGTTGAACGACTTCGCCGACGGCGTCTCCTACATCGAGGGTCGCAGCGGGACTGCTGTCGCGGCCGAATACAAGAGCCCTGATGGCAAGTACTACCAGCTGCCGTGGAAGAGCAACCCGGTCATGATCTTCTACAACAAGGACATGTTCAAGGCCGCCGGCCTGGACCCGGACCATCCGGCCCTCGCCACCTACGCCGACTTCGAGGCCGCCGCGAAGCAGCTCGTCGGCTCCGGCTCCGGCTCCGGGGTCGCGCAGTACGCCATCGCGCCCGCACCGACCAACGAGTTCTACCAGAACTGGTTCGACTACTACCCGCTCTACATCGCCGAGAGCGGCGGGCAGCCGCTGGTCGCGAGCGGCAAGGCCACCTTCGACGACGCCGCCGGGCAGGCCGTGGCCGCCTTCTGGGCCGGCGTCTACGCCAAGAACCAGGCCCCGAAGGAGAAGTACAACGGCGACGCGTTCGCGGACAAGAAGTCGGCGATGGCGATCGTCGGGCCGTGGGCCATCGCGAGCTACCAGGGCAAGGTGAACTGGGGCGCGGTGCCGGTGCCGACGTCGGCGGGCATGCCGGCCGACCAGATCCACACCTTCGCCGACTCCAAGACCGTGTCGGTGTTCACCGCGTGCAAGAACCGGCAGACCGCCTGGGACTTCCTGAAGTTCGCCACCGACCAGGACAACGACGGCGCGCTGCTGAGCACCACCGGCCAGATGCCGCTGCGCACCGACCTGCCGAGCGTCTACGCGTCCTACTTCACCGCGCATCCGGAGTACACGCTCTTCGCGCAGCAGGCCGGCCGGACCGTCGAGGTGCCGAACGTGGCCAACGGCGTCACCATGTGGCAGGACTTCCGCAACGGCTACCTGAAGTCCGTGGTCTTCGGCCAGCAGTCGACCAGCCAGTGGCTGCACGACGCGGCCGGCACCGTCGTGTCCGACATCGCCAAGTAGGCCGCGCCGATGTCCCGCGCGAAGCAAGGCGGACCGACGTCCCGCGCAAAGCGACGCGGACCAACGTCCCGCGCGAAGCGAGGCGGGCCGAGGTCGAAGACCCTCATCGGGCTGTGGCTGGCCGCACCCTACGGGGTGTACCTGGTGATCGTCTACGCGGTGCCGATCATCCAGGGCATCCGCATCTCAGTACTCGACTACGTATACGCGGCGCCGGGCGCCTCCGTGCCACAGCCGTTCGTAGGCCTGAAGAACTACCGCGAAGCGCTGTCAGACCCCCTGCTGCGCCGCTCGTTCCTGAACATCGGCGAGTTCCTGGTGATCAACGTCCCGCTGACCGTGATCCTGGGCATGACGCTCGCCGCCGTGCTGGCGAAGCTGACGCGGATGAAGGCGTTCTTCCGCTCGGCGTTCTTCGTGCCCTACGTCACCGCGAGCATCGCCGTCATCGGGGTCTGGTACTTCCTGTTCAGCCAGAGCGGCCTGATCAACCACGTGCTGGGATCCGCGGCGCCGAACCCGTCGTGGCTGGTCAACTCGCACCTGGCGATGGTCGTGATCGCGTTGGAGGTGACGTGGAAACAGCTCGGCTTCTACGTCCTGCTCTACCTGGCCGGAGTGTTGTTGATCCCTGATTCGCTCTACGAGGCGGCCAGCATCGACGGCGCCGGGGTCGTGCGGCAGTTCCGAGCGATCACCGTGCCCGCGCTGCGCAACATCACCATCCTCGTGACCACGCTGGCACTGATCGTCGGCGCCAACCTGTTCACCGAGCCCTATCTGCTCACCGGTGGCGGCGGCCCGAACGGCGCGACCATGTCCCCGGCGCTGCTGATCTACCAAGACGGCGTCGAGCAGGGCAAGCCGGGCGTCGGGGCGGCCATCGGCATCCTGCTGACACTGTTCGTGCTGCTGGTGGCCGGACTCGGCGCCGGCGCGCGCCGGCTGGCCCAATCCCGGGAAGGAGTATGAGGACCGTGCAGACGGCAAGTAGCGCGCGACGGCGCCACGGATCGACAGGCAGGGCCCTGCGACGCCTCGCCACCTACGGCTTCGTCACCCTCGGAGCACTGGCCAGCATCTTCCCGCTCTACTACATGGTGGTCGGCTCGTTGCAGCTACACGCCGACAGCGCATTCAGTGGTCTGATACCGAAGGCCGGGAACCTCGGCCTGCAGAACTACCGGGACGTCAACCGCGCGATCTCACTCCTGCCCTCGCTGGCAAACTCGGCGATCTTCACGCTCGGCACCGTAGTACTGACCATCGTCATCGGACTGCCCGCCGGCTACGCGCTGGCGCGCCTGCGCTTCCCGGGCAAGCCGGCGGTGGCCGGGATGCTGATCCTGGTGCTGGTCCTACCGTTCCAGGTCATGATGATCCCGCTGTACATCCTCGTGGTGCGGGACTACGGCCTGGCGGACAACTACCTGGGCATGATCCTGCCGTTCGCGGTCAACGCCACGGCGGTGCTGATCTTCCGCCAGTTCTTCGTCTCCCTACCGGACGAGCTGTTCGACGCCGCGCACATCGACGGCGCCGGCGAGGTGCGCACGCTGCTACTCGTCGCGGCGCCACTGACGAAGCCGGCGATCCTCACCGCATCGGTGATCACCTTCATCGGCCCGTGGAACGAGTTCCTGTGGCCGTTCCTCATCACGAAGAAGCACGCGATGCAGCCCCTGGCGGTGTCGCTCGGCGAGTACGTGTCAACGAACGCGGCCACCGCGACCAATCCCTACGGCGTGATCCTGGCCGGGGCGTGCGTGCTCGCGGTGCCGGTGATCGTGCTGTTCCTGGTGGCACAGCGGCACTTCACCTCGGCGGCTTTGGGGAGCGGAGTGAAGGAGTAGAGAAGGAAATAGGGAAGGGAGTAGAGACCTGGACCTCAGTCCGGACCAGCCGAATCAGTCCCCTGAAGCAGGTGCGCCAGCGCCGTCCGAGACGAAACGTTCAACTTCCGATAGATCCGCGCCAGGTGGGTCTCTACCGTGCGATGGCTCAGGTACAGCTCGTCGGCGATCGCGCGGCTGCGACGGCCGGTAGCGACCAGGGCGGCGATTTCGCGCTCGCGTTCCGTCAGCAGGGCCCGGACGTCCTCCGATTGCAGGGGTCCCGTCGACGAGGCCGGACTCGGCATGCCCGCGACCGCGACGCCGGCGGCAGCCGCTGTGGCGGTTGCCGTCGCCGTGGCGCCGGTGGTGCTGGCGACCTCGGCCACCTCGGCGGCGCCGGTCACAGTGGCCGAAGTGGCCGCCGCCGGCGCCGCAGGGCGTGCCCCGCCGCCGGAGAGCAGCCGCGTCCGGATGTCGGCCGCCTCCTCCTCGATGCGCAGCGCGCCGTGGATGCGGGCGACCTCTTCGGCGGAGTCGAGCCAGGTGCCGGCGATCGTCGAGCCGAGGGCGAGGGCCGCAGAGGCGCTGCCTGCGAGCAGGGTCCAGGCGTGCTGGACCGGGCGGTTGGCGCGGCGGAAGCCGAGGGCGGCCTGTTCGAACAGCTTCGCCGCGGTGTCGTGGTCGCCTTCGGCCGCGTGGAGTGCGGCCTGGGCCCGGACTACGTACGAGCGCTGTACCGACAGCCCTGAGGCCTCCGCTGCCTGCTGGGCGTCGCGTGCGGCCTGGCGGGCCAGTTCCGGGCGGCCGGAGCGCAGCGCAGCTGAGGACAGCATCGCCAGCAGCATCGGGCGGTAGGCCGGTTGCAGCTTGCGCAGTTCGGGGCCGCCGCCGCCTTCCAGCAGCGCGTCCACGCAGCCCACGGCGTCGCCGTTGACCATCCGGACCAGGGCCAGCTGCATCGCGGCCGAGCCGGACCACCAGCCGTTGCCGGGGCGGGCGATGCGGACGGCGTGCTCGGCGGCGGCCGTCACCGCCGCGGCCTCGGCGCGGGGGCGGGTCCAGACCATCGCGCCGACGCGCAGCGCCTCGCTCATGCTGACCCCGTCGCCGGCGCCGGTGGTGCGCGCCACGCGGCCGGCTTCCTCGGCGAGCTCCTCGGAGCGCTGGAGGTTGCCGGTCTGCTGGTCGATGAAGGCCAGCCCGAGCAGGACGTTGAGCTTCATCTGCTGCGGGCCGCCCTTGCGGGCGATGGTCAGGCAGCGGCGCAGGTGCCGGGAGGCGGCGGTGTAGCCCTCCATGAACATCTCGCCGCAGCCGAGCATGGCCAGCAGTTCGGGGTTGCGGGCGGCGGTGGCGTCGGGCAGTCCGTCGACCAGCCGCGCGCTCTCGACCAGGGCCGGGATCGCGTCGGCGGTCTCGCCGAGGAAGGCGTCGCCGAAGGCGGCCAGGACGCGGACCGCCGCGGCGGCGCGGGCCTCGGGGGCCGACGGTATATCGATCAAATACGTGTCAACATCGTGTGAAGCATCGAACGGTCTGGGTGCCGTGGGGGCGCCGAGAGCGCTCGCGGCGAAACCCGAGCCGTCAGCCGGGAGCCCGGCTGCAGCGGCGTCGGAAGCGGCCTTCACGGCAGCGGCGACCTCGTGCACGACCGGCCGCGCCAACGCGAACGTCCCCCGGTACAGGTGCAGCACCCCGTACTCGAACGCGAGCTCGGCGGCGCCTGCGGTCAGCGGCCGGGGCAGCGCCTCGATCGCCGCGCTGGCCACCGCGGACGCCTCGTCATACCGTCCGAGCTGCCGCTCGGCGGCGACCCGCATCGCGTACGCGCGCTGGCGCAGCGGCCCGGTGAGCCAGGTGTCGTCGCGCAGCACGTCGTGCGCCAGCGCCCGGGCCTCCTCGAACCGCCCGGCGGCGGACAGCGCCCGGCAGCACTCGAGCATCAGGGCGTCGCGCTCGGCGCTGGGCCGCTCCCCCACCGGGGTCTGCAACGCCAGGCGCAGCCAGCGCACGGCGGTCTCCGGCGCGTCCGGCAGGATCTCGCTCGCGCCGCGGGCCAGCAGTGGGGCTGCTGCCGTGGCGTCGGTGCCGACCAGGTGCTCGGCGTGCCGTGCGAGATCGACGGCGGAGGCACCGCGGGACTTGAGCAGGTCAAGCGCGCGATGGTGCGCGGCCAGCAGAGTCGGCAGCGGGGCGCGTTCGTGCGCGACGTGGCCGAGCAGCGGATGCCGGAAGGCGAAGCGCGCGCCGGGGGCGATGTGCCGGACCACGTCGGCGCGGACCAGGTCGTCCAGCGCGTCCAGGATGCCGGCGAGGCCGACCCCAGGGTTCAAGACGGTACAGATGGCCGCGACGTCCTCGGGCCGGAACGGACCGCCGAGCACGGCGGCCGCGCTGACCACCGCGGTCTCCTCCGGCGTCAGCGCGTCGAGCTCGGCAGCCATCGAAGCGCCCTCGCGCAGCAGCGCGCCGGTGTCCTCGCCGGGGCTGTCCGGCCACAGCTCCGGACGCCAGCCGGCGGCGGTGAGCACCCGCAGGTTGCGCGGGTTGCCGTCGGCCGCGGCGCGGATCTGCTCCAGGTAGGCGGGGTCGATCTCCTTGCCGCCGGACCAGGCCGAGAGCAGCTGGTTGACGGCGCCGAGGTCGAGGGCGTCCAGCTCGACCCGGACCACGGTGCCGGTGCGGGTGCCGTCGTCGAGCGCCTCCAGCAGCACCGAGCCGGTGCGGCGCGGGCAGTGGCCGATGGCCATCAGCAGCGGGCCGGGCACCGGGGTGCGGATCAGCCGGGCCAGCAGCCGGGTGGAGGCCTCGTCGGCGAGGTGGACGTCGTCGAAGACCACGGCGCCGCCGACGCCGACCGGGTCCGAGGCCCAGTCGGACAGGCCGGCGCGGATGCGGCGGAACGCCTCGTCGTCGTCGGAGTCGGCGTCGGACGTCTCCGGGGCCGGGACGTCGGCCCAGGCGTCCCGGAACAGCTGGCGCGGGATGGTGTTCCCGCGCAGCGCGGTGGACCGGGCGACGCGGGCGCCGTGCCCGGAGGCGAGCTGGGCCAGCCGGCCGAGCAGCCGGGTCTTGCCCATCCCCGGGTCCCCGGCGATCTCCAGCACCGCGCCCCGACCGGAGGCCAAGGCCGTGACGGCTTCGGCCATCCGCTCGGCTTGGGCTTCCCGCCCGACCAGAGCCTGCCAGGCTTGTGGCGAACCGATGGCAAGCACGCGCACCTCCCCCAAGGTTGTCGACCCCTGACGCTCCGAGGGAACAACAGAGAAGTTTTTACTTCACACAGGTATGGGTGTGACTGTACCCAGCCCCGGTGACCGAGACCTTTCATTCTGTTTATTTGTCGCTTACGACGCCAGTCGGTTGCCCGTTGCAGGTCGGCCATACAGGTAGGGCAGCGCGGCGGGGTGGGTACGGCGACTCAGCGGGGTAGGTAGCTCCGCTGTGTAAGAGGTAGTAGCGGGTTACGTAGTTTTACCGACGACGCGTCGACTAAGGGTGATGACACTGGGTGCTGCGTCGGCGTCGGCGTGGTTCTCACAGCGGGTCGACGCCGGCGACGACCCCCCGCCACCTGTGGTCCGGTCCACCCGCCGGCCGCTACCGCCCCCGAGCACCATGAGAGGCGAGCCATGGAAGCCACCCGCGTCCGCCCCGAGCAGGAGTCTTCCCGTATCCCCGTCAGCGTCGTGGAGGACCACCCCCTCTACCGCGACGCCCTCACCCGGCTCTTCGAGGAGGCCGGCGACATGGACGTCGACGTCGTCGCCGGAAGCGTGGGGAAGTTCGTCGCCTGTCGGCCCCGCCGTGACGGGATCGTCGTGCTGGACCTGACGCTGCCGGGGGTCAAGGGCTCCGCGGCTGTGTTGCAGATCAACGGCATGGGCAACCGCGTGCTGGTGGTCTCCGGCGAGGCCGCGAAGTCCGACGTGCTCGGCGCGATCTCGGCCGGCGCCCGCGGGTTCCTGTCGAAGGAGTCCGAGGGGACCGAGATCCTGCGCGCGGTGCGCGAGATAGCGGCCGGCAACAGCTACGTCTCGCCGACCCTGGCCTCGATCGTGCTGACCACCGAGCAGAACCGGCAGGCCGGTCCGCGACTGGAGCTGTCCGGGCAGGAGAAGCAGGTGCTGCGGCTGGTGGCCGCCGGCGAGCGGGACCGGGACATCGCGATGGCGATGGGGATCAGCGTGCGGACCGTGCGCTCCTACCTGGACCGGATCCGCGACAAGATCGGCGCGCGCCGCCGGGCCGACATGACGCGGGCCGCGATCGAGCTCGGCGTGCTGGCCGAGTCGGCGGCGTGCTGAGGCTGGCGCAGGC
>NZ_JAACYW010000368.1 GCF_015356825.1 Catenulispora rubra
GGCGTGGCGGGTGCGGTTGGTTTGTGGGTTTTAGAAGCTTTTTACGGCTTCGCGCATGGTTTGATGACCTCGCTGGGGGACGGCCCGGCATCTCCTTCATCCTGTGCTCCCACAAAGGGATCGAGCGCCTTCAGGAAGTACCGGTCCGCTCGCTCTACCTCAACGCGGACACCTACCTCACCGGCCAGCGCAAGGGCGATGTCCCGTTCACCCCGGCCGCGCAGGTGTGCTTCGCCCTCGACGAGGCCATCAAGGAGTTGGAAGAACGCGGCGGCGTCGCGGCACGGGTCGCGGAATACAAGGCGCGCGCCAAGCTCGTCCGCGCCGGATTCGAGCGGCTGGGCCTGGAGATCCTGATCCCCGCCGAGCACCGCTCCAACTCGATCTCGATGGTCTACCTCCCGGAGGGCATCACCTACGCCGAACTCCACGACGCGCTCAAGGACGAGGGCTTCGTCATCTACGCCGGCCAAGGCGACCTGGCCAAGACGTTCTTCCGGGTCGCCACCATGGGAGAGCTCCCGCTGCCGACACTGGAGCGTTTCCTGGCCGCGCTGGAAACGTCCATCTCCAAGATCCGCGCCGGTCGCTGAACAGAGGCGTGTTGTTAACCCGGGGGAATAGGCTGACGGTCACGGGGCAGGAGGCGTGGGAAGTGGACCTACCGTGACGCAGCTGAACTTGCACCGCTTGTCGATCTTCATGACCGTGGTCGAGACCGGCGGCTTCTCAGCGGCCGCGCAGAAGCTCTACATGAGCCAGCCCTCGGTCTCCAACCACGTCCGCAACCTCGAACAGTCCCTGCAGACCACCCTCATCGACCGCTCCGGACCCCGCATCCGCCCCACCGCCGAGGGCGAGGTCCTGGTCGAGTACGCACGCCGGGTGTTCCTGCTCACCGAGGAGGCGGTCGCCGCCATCCGCGAGGTCTCCGGCGTCCAGACCGGCCGCCTGGAAGTCGGCGGCACCACCACCGTCGGCACCTACCTGCTGCCGCGCCTGCTCGCCCGCTTCCGCGACCGGCACAACAACATCGAATGCGACATCGTCGTCGGCAACAACGGCCAGATCGTCAAGCGCCTCCTGGACGGCGAACTCGGCCTGGCCATCGTCGCGGGCCAACCCGGCGCGCCCCAACTGAAGACCGAGACGGTCTTGGACGAGCGGCTGCTCCTGGTCGCCGCCCCCGGCCACCAGCTGACCCAGACAGTAGGCCACGTCACGCCGCCGCAACTGGCCGCCGAACGCTTCCTGCTGCGCGAACCCGGCTCCCAAACCCGCGACCTGCAGGAAGCCGCCCTCATCGGCTGGGACCTCGACGACATGGCCAAGGCCGACATGTGGGGCCCGGAAACCATCAAGCAGTCGGTCGCCGCAGGCCTGGGCATATCCCTGATCTCCGAACACGCCATCGACGCCGAAGTCCGCGACGGCCGCCTGGTGGTCCTCGACGTCGACCCGCCACTGCGCTCCCGCCCCGTGGTCGTCGCCTACCGCCGCGACCGCCTGCTGTCTCCGGCCGAGCGCGCTTTTCTCGGACTGGTGCGGGGACTGCGGACGTGGCCGGCGGAGTCTGCGGGCTGAGCAGTAACAAAAACCGTGGCGCCGCGCCAACGCACCCTGACATGCTCCCGCCATGGGAATGCTGGACGCCTTCGCGGCGCGCGTCGCCGCAGGTGCCGAAGTACGCTTCCGCCCGACCGGATCGTCGATGATCCCGCTGATCCGCAGCCGCCAGCAGGTGACCGTCGCGCCGGTGGACCCCGCGAAGCTCGAAGTCGGCGACATCGTCCTGGCGCGCGTCGCCGGCACCACCTACCTGCACCTGGTCTCGGCCGTCGACCACGCCAACGCCCGCGTGCAGATCAGCAACAACCGCGGCCGCGTCAACGGCTGGACCGGCCACGCGCGGGTCTTCGGCATCTGCACCGAGGTCGAGGGCGCGGCGCGTACGGGTTCCTCCGGCAAGGTCCTCAAACGCTAGATGCGCGCTCTCCGCGGCGGACGATGACCACGATCATGCCCATCATCGGTATGGTAACCATCTGATCGTCAGTCGCAGAACGGGATGGGGGCCGATGACGATGCAGACGCTTGGTGCCGGGGATCCGCACCGGATCGGACCGTACGTCCTGACCGGTCGGCTGGGAGCCGGCGGCATGGGCAGTGTCTACCTGGGCTGGGACCCGGCCGGTCGGCCGGCCGCCGTGAAGGTGGTCCGCAACGACTTCCTGCAGGACCCGGACTTCCGGGCCCGCTTCCGCCGCGAGATCTCCTCGGCCCGGCGGGTCAGCGGGCCGTGGATCTCCCGGGTCCTGGACGCCGACCCGGACGCCGAATCGCCGTGGCTGGCCACCGAATACGTGGCCGGTCCGACCCTGGACGCCGCGGTCACCCGCTTCGGCCCGCTGCCCACCGAGACCGTCGCGGTCCTGGCGCAGTGCCTGGGCCAGGCGCTGGCGGCCGTGCACGCGGCCGGCGTGGTCCACCGGGACATCAAGCCGAACAACATCCTGCTGGCCGCCGACGGCCCGCGCGTCATCGACTTCGGCATCGCCCGCGCGACCGACGACACCAAGCTCACCGCCACCCACGCCGGCGTGCTCGGCGTGGCCGGCTTCATCGCCCCGGAGCGCATTGAGCGCCAGGCCATGCTGCCGGCCGGCGACGTCTTCGCCGGCGGCGTGGTGCTGGCCTTCGCGGCCACCGGCAAGCTCGCCTTCGGCAGCGGCGAGCCGGTCACCGTCGCCTACCGCGTGGTGCACGGCGAGCCGGACCTCGGCGAGCTGCCCGAGGAGCTGTGGCCGCTGGTCGCGCAGTGCCTGGCCAAGGACCCCGAGGAGCGCCCCGACGCCGCGCGCATGGCCGCCGAGGCCGAACGGCTGCGCGGCGCCAGCGACTGGCCCGGCGTGCCGGTGACCACGACCGACTTCTCCAGCGGCGGCATCACCGGGGACACGCTGGAGCTGGCCACGAGCTGGCTGCCCAAGCCGCTGGCCATGCACACCGTGCGCGACTACGACCTGACGGCGGCGCACGCGGCGGCCGAGACCGCGCGCCTGGACCTGCGGCAGGACCCGCGTCCCCCGGGCTCCGGCGGGATGGCCGGTTCGGGCGGCGTCGCCGGGTTCGGCGCCGACTTCGGTCCCGGGAACGAGGCGGGAGCGCTGACGGGCAGCGCGTTGAACGCTGCGGGGTTCGGCGACATGTCCGGCCGCGGGCGTTCCGGCGGTCCGAACGGGCCCGGTGGTCCGAACGGGCCTTACGGCCCCCAAGGTCCCCAAGGCCTGCACGGCACCCCGTCGCAGCGCCCCGGCAACACCGAACCGCTGCCGCCGAGCCGCAAGCGGCCGGTCGCCCTCATCGTCAGTGCCTCAGTGGTCGCGGTCGCGCTGATCGCCGGGGGAGTGGCGATGGCGTTCGGCGGCGGCAAGTCCGACACCACGGCACTGCAGGGCAGCGCCTCGACGCAAGCAGCCGCGCAGAGCTCGGCGGGCAAGGACGGCGGCGACCTGTCCGGCGCCACCTCCAAGGCCGGCGACCCGCTGTCGGGTGCCAACAGCATCCCGGCATCGGGAAGCAGTTCCTCCTCCTCGGCGGCCGCTCCGACCGGCCAGGCGCAGAACACGTCGACCGGTGGTCAGGCCCAGCCCTCCTCGGCCGGGCATTCCTCCGCAGCCGGCGCGCCGAGCGCACCGGCCTCGCACAGCACCACCCAGCAGCAGGCCCCGCCGCCGTCCACCTCCAGGGCGCCGGCACCGCCGCCGTCGACATCGCAGGCTCCTGCGCCGGAGCCGGTCCCGTGCGGCGGCACTGTCTCGACGAAACAGGGCACTGGGATCAACTGCCCGTTCGACACGGCCGGCAACGGCTACAGCGGCGGCTCCCCGGTCTTGGACAGCGGTGGCGGCAACGTCGGCTACCTGCCTCAGGGCACGAACTGGGTGATCTGCCAGGCCCAGGGCCGGACCGAGACCCAGAGTGGCGGGCAGTACTTCAACAACTGGTGGGCCTGGACGGAGTCGCAGACAAGCAACTGGGGCTGGGTCAACGCCGTCAACGGCCACGGCGGCGCCAACAACGGCGCGTTCGGCAGCGTCCCGATGTGCAACGGGTCTCATGGCGCGCCGCCGCAGTAGGGCTTCGGGCTAGACGGAATCCTTACGTCGTGTGAGTACCGTCGTCACCATGAGTGATCGGAGATCTCGGACGACGCGGTGGGGCGCGGCGCTGGCGGCGGGCTTGCTCGCCGGCGCCTGCACTACCGGTTCCTCAAAACCTCATGGTGGCGCGGCCTCGACGTCGCCGGGCCTGGGCTCGCCATTGCCCGCCGGCGTGACCGCGCTGCCCGCAGGCCCGGGGCCCGGCGCGCCGGCCGGCGCCGACAAGATCCAGCACATCGTCGTGATCATGCAGGAGAACAGGAGCTATGACTCCTACTTCGGCACGTATCCCGGCGGCGACGGCATCCCCGCCGGAGCCTGCGTCCCCGACGCCGCGACCAACAAGTGCGACCCGCCGTTCCACGACGGCAACGTGGTGAACAAAGGCGGCCCGCACGGCCAGAACAACGCCACCGCCGACATCGACGGCGGCAAGATGGACGGCTTCATCGGCCAGGTCGCCGCCGGCGCCGCAGGGAAGAAGACGCCGTGTGCGAACCCTGACAACCCCACCTGCGTCCCGGTCGGCGAGCCGGACGTCATGGGCTGGCACGACGCCCGCGAGATCCCCAACTACTGGTCCTACGCGCAGCATTTCACGTTGCAGGACCACATGTTCGAGCCGAACGCCTCCTGGTCGCTGCCGGCGCACCTGTTCCTGGTCTCGGAGTGGTCGGCGCACTGCACCAAGGCCAACGACCCGAGCAGTTGCACCAATGCTCTCCAGAACCCCGGCAGCAAGAACTACGCCTGGACCGACCTGACGTATCTGATGTACCGCGCGGGGATCAGCTGGGGCTACTACCTCGTGAGCGGCAGCGAACCGGACTGCGAGGACGACGCCGCGACGTGCGCGCCGGTGAAGCAGGACGTGAAGACACCCGGCATCTGGAACCCGCTCCCGGAGTTCTCCACCGTGAAGGACGACGGCCAGGTCGGCAACATCCAGTCGGTGGACAACTTCGTCACCGCCGCCACCAAGGGCACGTTGCCGCAGGTCTCCTGGGTCGTGCCGTCGCAGCAGGTCAGCGAGCACCCGCCGGCCTCCGTCGCCGACGGCCAGGCCTACGTCACCAACCTGGTGAACGCGGTCATGAAGGGCCCGGACTGGAGCTCCACGGCGATCTTCCTGTCCTGGGACGACTGGGGCGGCTTCTACGACCACGTGGCCCCGCCGACCGTGGACGGGAACGGCTACGGGCTGCGCGTGCCCGGCATCGTCATCAGCCCCTATGCCAAGCAGGGGACGATCGACCACCAGACGCTCAGCTTCGACGCCTACGACAAGCTGATCGAGGACCGTTTCCTGAAGGGCCAGCGCCTGGACCCGGCCACCGACGGCCGTCCCGATCCGCGTCCGGACGTGCGTGAGGACGCCTCCCAGCTCGGCGACCTGTGGAAGGACTTCGACTTCAGCCGGCCGCCGGCCGCCGCGCTGGTGCTCTCCGAGCATCCGCCGCCGGGACCGGCGAGTCGGTAGCCCGCAGCCCGCGTAGCCGGTAGCCGGTGCCAGGTAGCCAGTAGCCAGTAGCCAGTAGCCAGTAGTCGGCAGTCGGCAGTCGGCAGTCGGCAGCAGGCTGTGCCGTGCCGTGCCGTGCCGTGCCGTGCCGTGCCGTGCAATGCCGTGCCGCGCCGTTCCTGACGGTGCGTCGTCCCGATCGGCGAGCCGAAAGCGCCACCCAGCCGTTCCTGTGGTGGAGTGATCGGGCAAAACCCGGCACCCCCTACCACCCACACCACCGACAGTGAGGACCGCCGATCATGGCGCGATTCAAAGTGGGCGTCCAGCTGCGCCCCCAGCACACCGACATCACCGCCCTGCGCGAGGCGTGGCAGCGTGCGGACGAGCTCGGCGTCGACTCGATCTGGACCTGGGACCACTTCTATCCGCTCAACGGCGATCCGGAGGGCACCCACTTCGAGGGCTCCAGCCTGCTCGCCGCGATGGCCGTGACCACCACGCGGGCCCGGTTCGGGATGCTCGTGTTCTGCAACAGCTACCGCAATCCCGAGCTGCTGGCGGACATGGCCCGGACCGTCGACCAGCTCTCCGGCGGCCGGTACGTGCTGGGCGTCGGCGCCGGCTGGTTCGAGCGGGACTACACCGAGTACGGCTACGAGTTCGGCACCGCGCCGGAGCGGCTGCGGGCTCTCGGCGAGGCGCTGCCGCGGATCAAGGAGCGGCTGGGCAAGCTCAATCCGGCCGCCCCGGATCTGCCGATCCTGATCGGCGGCGGCGGCGAGAAGGTGACGCTGCGGCTCGTCGCGCAGTACGCCGATCTGTGGAACACCTTCGGTCCCGTGGAGAACTTCCAGCACAAGAACCAGGTGCTCGACGAGTGGTGCGCGAAGCTCGGCCGGGACCCGAAGGCGGTGGAGCGCACCGTGATGATTCGCGACGACGAGATCGACGACTACCAGGCGTACCTGGACGCCGGCGCGGACCACCTCCTCCTCGGCTGGGACTATCCGTTCGCGCTGGACAACGTGCGGCGGCTGCTGGAGCACGCACAGGACTGAGGCTCCCTGGGGGGAGACGTCAGGGGCCTGGTTCGGTGTGAACCAGGCCCCTGATTGTGTTCGGCTCATCCCGGTGTGACCCGGCAGCGGCGTACCGCTACGGGAGGGTCCACTTCTGAGCGTTGGTGCCGTTGCAGGTGTAGATCTGCAACTGCGTGCCGTCGGTGGTGCTGCTGTTCGGGTCGTCCAGGCACTTGCCGGACTGCGGGTTCAGCAGCGAGCCGTTGGACTGTTGCTGCCAGACCTGGGATCCGGTGTTGTTGCAGTCGTACAGCTGGATCAGCGTGCCGTTGGCGGTCCCGCCGCTGGTCACGTCCATGCACTTGCCCATGACGCCCAGGCTGCCGTTGGAGTTGACGGTGAACTGCTGCGCGACCGAGCCGTTGCAGGTCCACAGCTGGATCTTGGTGCCGTTGGCGGTGTTGCGGCTGCTGTCGTCCACGCACTTGCCGGCGATGCCCGAGGTGATCGGACCGGAGTTCGAGGTGCCGCTCTGGTCGTACGCCGGCGGCGCGTCACCGGTCGCGGTGCCCCAGGACGACGCCGAGGAGCCGAGCGTGAAGTTCAGCGTCACGCCGGCCTGCCAGGTCGAGGCCGGGAGCCAGGTGTGCGTGCTGGACGTGCCGTTGACGGTGAGCGACTGCACGTAGTAGTTGCTCGCCGAGGCGGCCGGAGCGTTGATGGTGATGTTCGAACCGGAGTCCAGGTGGACGATCGCCTGCGTGAACAGCGGGCTGTTGAACGCCAGGTCCGCGCTGCCCGGGGTCACCGGGTACATGCCCAGGGCGCCCCACACGTACTGCGAGGACATGGTGCCCAGGTCGTCGTTGTTCGGGAAGCCGGCAGGAGTGTCCTGATACAGCTGGTTCAGGACCCGGTTCACCACCGACTGGGTGTGCGAGGGCTCGCCGGTCCAGTCGTAGAACCAGGGCGTGCCCAGGTCCACCTCGTTGGACAGGAACGACTGGTCGGAGTTGGTGCTGTTGAACGTCTGGAAGTAGTAGTCCAGCGCCGAGTTGATCGCGCTGTTGCCGCCGTAGAGCGCGGCCAGCGCGGGCTGGTCGAAGCCGACGTCGAAGCGGTTCTGCGCGGCCGTGGACTCGGTGAACCCGGTGGTGGTTCCGGTGTTGATGCTGTCGAAGGTGCCGTTGCTCTGCACCGGGTTCAGCAGGTCGTTGGCCGGGTTGAAGATGTGCTTCCAGTTGTTGGCCCGGATGTTGAACTTGACGCTGTTCGCGGTGTCGCCCTGGGCCAGCGCGAACTTCGACAGGGCGAAGTCGGCGTTGTCGTACTCGATCAGGCTGGAGGCCGTGTCGCGGACGTTGCAGCAGCCCAGCGAGCCGGTGTAGAGGTCGGAGGGCAGATAGCCGTAGCTGTTCTCCAGCGAGGTGCCGCGGCGCACGTTGTTGTTCGTCGTGGCCTCGGTGAGCATGTCCGACAGCGCGGTGGCGGTGTCGAAGTTCTTGCCGCCGAACGCGTAGTAGTTCGAGATCGCGGCGGTGGCCGGGTCACCGTCCATGACCCAGTTGTAGAAGTTCATGAAGCCCCACTGCGGGAACGTCCCGCCCTGGGCGTAGTCGTTGACCAGGGACTGCGCCGCGTCCGAGGCGATCGAGGGGTCGACCATGGCCTCCAGCTGGGTCTGGCCCTTGTAGACGTCCCAGCCGGAGAACTGGTCGTACTGCTGGTGTCCGGACGGCGCGGTGTGCACGGCGTTGTCGAAGCCCATGTACTGGCCGTTGACGTCGGTCACCGTGTTGGGGTGCAGCAGCGCGTGGTAGAGCGAGGTGTAGAACAGCTGCTGCTGCGTGGACGTGCCGCCGGCTATCTGGATCTTGTTCAGCTGGGCGTTCCACGCGGTGTGGTTCGCGGTCTGCACCGAGCTGAAGTTGAACCCTGAGTTCTCGGCGGCCAGGTTCGCGGAAGCGTTTGCGGCGCTGACATAGGAGATGCCGACCCTGGCCTGGACGACCTGGTTGGAGCCGGCGTTGAACTGCAGGAACACCGAGTTCGGGCCGGGCTGGCCGGATTCGGTGACGACCTGCGAGGCCGAGGTGAACGACTGGTCGAAGACCATGTCGAAGTGCAGCGTGTAGCTGCCCGTCTCGCCGCAGAAGCCGCCGGAGGTCACGGAGCCGGTGACCTCGTTGCCGCCGACCAGCTGCGCGCTGGAGGCGGTGGTGCCGTTCTGGCTGTCCAGCAGCTTGAGCAGGACGTCGGCCTGGCTGGTGGACGGGAACGTGAAGCGGGCCATGCCGGTGTGCGCGGTGGTGGTCAGCTCGGTCTTCACCGGGTTCGAGCCGGTCTTCACGGTGTAGTAGCCGGCGTTGCCCAGCTCGCTGCCGTGGTCGATCGACTCGTCGTGCACCCCCGGATCGCCGGAGGGCAGCGCCCCGGTCATCGGCAGGATCGGGATGTCGCCCATCGCACCGCAGCCGGGTCCGGCCATGTGCGTCAGCGAGAAGCCGCGCGTCTGGTTGTCGCTGTAGTCGTACCCGCCGCCGGCGTTGCGGCCGCTCACCGAGTCCGGACTCCACTGGACCATGCCGAACGGCGAGTCCGCGCCCGGGAAGTCGTTGCCGCCGCCGGAGGTCATCACCAGCGTGTTGACCGTGGAGGCCGGATCGGCGACGAAGGCGGCGTGCGTGGTGGCGTTGCTACTGGCGTTCGCGGCGCCCGCGGAGAGCCCGGCGGTGCCCAGCGCGGCCGCGGCCACCAGGGCCCCGGCCGGTATCAGGGAGCTGAGGCGCGATCTGCGCCCTGTGCGGTTCGAACCGGTCACGATGTCTCTTCTCTCGACGACGACTGCATGAATCTGTGCTGTGGCGCGGAGCGTCTCCTTGACGGGCGGTGGTGGGAGACGGGTGAGCGTTGTGAACGTTCACAGGCATCGGGGATTGTCTGGCCCCTGAGAAGAGTTGTCAATGGGACGCACTACTGAATCACGGATGGTAACGTTAACCAGCCGAACAAGGAGGTCGGATGGCAGCGCGGCCCACGATGAAGGACGTGGCGCGGGCGGCGGGGGTGTCGCTGATGACGGTCTCGCGCGTGGTGGCCGGCGAGGCCGGCGTGGCCCCGCAGACCGCGGCCCGGGTCGAGGAGGCGATCAGGGCTCTGGGATACCAGCGTAACGACATCGCCCGGAACCTGCGCCGCAAGGCCCAGGACTCCCGCACCATCGGCCTGGTGGTCGACGACCTGGCGAACCCCTTCTTCTCCGCCCTGGCCCGCTCCGTCGAGGACGAAGCCTACCGCCGAGGCTTCCTGGTCCTGGTCGGCAGCACCAACGACGACCCCCGCCGCGAACGCGACGTGGTCTCAGCCTTCAGCGCCCGCCAGGTCGACGGCCTGGTCCTGGTCCCCACCGGCGGCAACCGCCCCTTCTTCCGAGCCCAAATGGCCCGCGGCGTAAAGGTGGTCTGCGTAGACCGCCCCGCCACCGGCCTGGACGTGGACTGCGTCGCCGTCGACAACCGAGCCGGCACCGCCACAGCCGTCCGCCACCTCCTGGACCGAGGCCACAGCCGCATCGCCTACCTAGGCGACCGCCAGGAGATCTGGACCCAGCGCGAACGCTTCATCGGCTACGAACAAGCCACCCGAGCCGCCGGCCTCGACGTGGACCCAACCCTCGTCCGCCACGGCCTACGAGGCGTCCCAGAAGCAGCGGCCGCCATCAGCGAACTGATGACATCCCCCAACCCCCCAACAGCCCTCTTCAGCGGCAACGACCTGGTCACCCTCGGCGCGGTCGAAGCGGGCGCCTCCCGCACCCTAGCCCTGGTCGGCTTCGACGACTTCCTCCTCGCCGACAAACTCGACCCCCCCATCTCCGTAGTCAGCCAAGACCCAGCAGCCCTAGGCCGCACCGCCGCCCAACTCCTCTTCGGCCGCATCGACGGCGGCACCGTGAGCACCGTCAACGACGGCACGTTCCTGTCCGGGCAGGTCGGCATCGGCGTCGTCGGCTACCAGACCGACGAGTTCGACAACGTCACCGTCACCCCGGGCAGCGGCACGG
>NZ_JAACYW010000369.1 GCF_015356825.1 Catenulispora rubra
GTTCGGGGCGGCGGCGGGGTCGCACTTGGTGTGGCTCGCGGTCGTGATGGCGGTGAACGTGGTGATCGCGCTGTACTACTACCTGAGCTGGACCGCGCGGCTGTTCGCGGCGCCGGATGCCGCTACTGCCGCTGTCGGCCGGTCGCCGGTCACGCTGCGGTTCGCGATCGGGCTGACGGTGTTGGCGGCGGTGCTGTTCTCGGTGTGGCCGCAGTCGGCGTTGGGCGCCTTCTAGCCGTCACCACGAGCGCCCCTACCGCAAACTCTCCCCGGCGAGCTGCTCCAGCCGACGTACCCGGTCCGGAATCGGCGGGTGCGTCGAGAACAGCCGCGACATCCCCGCGCCCCGGAAGGGGTTCGCGATCATCATCGAGCTGGTGGTCATCAGTTCCGGCTCGGGGGCCAGCGGCCGCGCCTGCGTGCCGCGCTCCAGCTTCACCAGCGCCGATGCCAGGGCCAGCGGGTCGTTCGTCAGGCGGGCGCCGGAGACGTCGGCCTGGTACTCGCGGGAGCGGCCGATGGCCAGTTGGATCATCGAGGCTGCCAGCGGCCCCAGGAACATGATGGCGAGCAAGCCGACCAGGCCGGGGCCGTCGTCGTCCTCGCTGCGGCCGACCGGGATCAGCCAGGCCAGGTTCACCAGCCACATGATGACGCTGGCCAGGGCGCCGGCGATGGAGGCGATGAGGATGTCGCGGTTGTAGACATGTGACAGCTCGTGCCCCAGGACGCCGCGGAGTTCGCGCTCGTTGAGGAGGTCCAGGATGCCTGTGGTGCAGCACACGGCGGCGTGCTGGGGGTTGCGGCCGGTGGCGAAGGCGTTGGGGGCGTCGGTGTGGGAGATGTACAAGCGCGGCATGGGCTGGCGGGACTGCGTCGACAGTTCGCGGACGATGCGGTACATCGCCGGCTGCTCGACCTCGCTGACCGGCTGGGCGCGCATGGAGCGCAGGGCCATCTTGTCGCTGTTCCAGTACGCGTAGGCGTTGGTGCCGACCGCGATGAGCAGGGCGAACGTGACACCGGTGCGACCCCAGAAGCTGCCGATGCCGACGATGACCGCCGAAAGCAGACCCATCAGTGCCGCGGTTTTCACGGCGTTGTGGCGCCCATGGAGATGCGTGGTCGATGTCATCGACGTCCTTGCCCGTTTTCCCTCGTCCTTGCCCTTCCCCTTCAGTCCAACGTAGGTGAAGATCTCCGGGGTTCCCGGGGCGCTGGGCCGGACGGGTGAGGCGGGAGGGGCGGGAGCCGCTAGACCGCCAGATCCCGGGAGGTGAAACGGGCCCAGGCCAGGGAGACGGCGACCACGGCGTAGCCCGCTTGGAGCCATAGGCTGTGCGAGATCGTGCCCCAGTAGACGGGGGTGCGCAGCAGGTCGGCGAAGGCCAGCCAGTCGAAGGAGAACAGCCAGGGCTGTATGGAGGTCAGCTGCGGGATCGAGCCGGCGATCTCCGCGACGACTATCAGGCCGATCGTGCCGGCCAGCGCCGTGGCGGGGGAGTCGGTGAGCGTCGAGATCGTCAGGCCGAGGACCGCGACGCCGGCCATGCAGCAGGTCACGACCCCCGCGATGAGCACCGCACGCCCGAACGCCGAGCCCAGCGGGATCGTCGCCCCGCTGAGCATCGTGACGTCCCGCATCGGGAACAGCACCGCGCCGGTCGCCAGCGCCGACAGCGTCACCGTGGACGTCGCCGCCACCGCGTACACGACCGCCGCGATGAGCTTGGCCACCAGCAGCCGGGTCCGGCCGACCGGCCACGCCAGCACGGTGCGCAGCGTCCCGTCGGCGGCGTCCCCGGCCACCTGGTCCGCGGCGACCACGCCGACCGCCACCGGCAGGAACAGCGGCACCATCAGCGCCAGCGAGGCGAAGACCAGGAACAGGCCGTTGCCGGCCACCTGGTTCAGCATTCCGGTGCCGGTGCCGGTCCCGGACCCGAGTCCGGACACCCGGATCGACACCCCGAGCAGGATCGGCACCACCGCGAGGACCACGAGGATCAGCAGATTGCGACGCCGACGGAAGGTCAGAGCCAGCTCGATGCTAGGAATGGCTCCCCACCTCCGGGATGGAAACAGACTTCGATGGTGTCGCGGCGACCGTCGCCTCCAGAGATTCCGGCGTCGCGAAGGCGATGAAGAGCCGCTGGTCCGGGGTGAACACCAGACTCACCAACCGGCTGCTCCAGACCAGTCCGACCGGAGTCTTCTCCCCGGCGGCCATCATCATCCGCAAGTAGCTTTGCAGCGGCGTTCCCGGAGTCCCGGCCAACGCGGCCAACACCGCGGCGGCCCCCTCCGGTGCCGGCTGCTGGGCGGTCCCATTCGCCGTCCCGAGCCCCGCGATCAGCGTCGTCGGGTCGAAGCCGCCGATCGCCACCGCGGCAGTCCAGCCCTTCCCGGCGCCCCGCACCGGATTCACCGTCGTGTCGAGGACCGGTGCCGCCTCCTCGACCACCTTCGCGCCGGGCGGCGGCGTGAAACGCAGCTCCGAGGAGTCGGAGGCGAAGCTCACCGTCTCGAACTCCGCCCGGATCGCAGGGCTCGACGATCCGGTCGGGTAGATCGCGACGCTCAGCGGTACCCCGGTCGCCGCGTCGACCGCGACCTGCACCGAGCCGACCGTGGTCCCGTCCGAATGCGGTGTGACGAGCAGGACGTAGCAGTCCCGGCCCGCGACCCGCGTCGTCTGCCGGGCCGAGTATTCGGTGTCGAACAGCAGCGTCTGGACCGCCGAGGGCCCCGTGAACGTCTTCGCCAGTTCCGAGGGCGAGGCGAACGACAGCAGCGCCGCGGTCAGTGCGTTGACCGTGCTGTGCCGCGCCGTCTGGTGCGACGAGTCCCAGGCCCACAGGTCGCTGCCGTCGCGGTACAGGTCGTACTCCGACAGCGTGTCCTGCACTCCGATCCGCTCGCGCGCTTCGGGACCGGAGTTGTCAGTCGCGACCCGCACGAAGTGGACCCCCGACAGCAGTCGCAACGGATCCGCGCCGCCGTCGCCGCCGAGCTTGGGCAGCTTCGGCAGCCCGACGTCGACCGTCAGCCGCACGGTCCCGGACACCGTCGGCGTCTGCGGCTTCCCCATTTTCTTCAGCAGCGACAAGGTGGATATGCCGGGCAGACGCGGCGAATCCGAGGCGCCGAGGCCGTGCGAGACGGCGGCGGCGGCCACCACGGCGGCCGCCGCCACGAGCGGGACAAGCATGCGCCGGTGCATCCGGTGCGCCTCCCCCCGGACTAGGCCCGCGACGCGGACCGCGCCGATCGCGCCGACCGCGCCGGCGCCGTCCGGTTCACCGGCTCACCGGTAGTTGGTGAACTGGATCGCGAAGTCGTAGTCCTGCTCCTTGAGCAGCGACTGCGTGGCCTGCAGGTCGTCGCGCGACTTCGAGGACACGCGCAGCTCCTCGCCGATGATCTGCGCCTTGACGCTCTTGGGCGCCTCGTCGCGGATCAGCTTGGAGATCTTCTTCGCGTTCTCCGAGGAGATCCCCTCCTGGATCGAGACGCTGATCCGGTATTCCTTGCCCGACACCCGCGGGTCCGAGGCGTCCAGCACCTTCAGCGAGATCTTCCGCTTGACCAGCTTGTCCTTGAACACGTCGAGCACCGCGGCGACCCGCTCCTCGGAGTTCGCCCTCATCTCGATGCCCTCGCCGGACCACCGGATCTCGGCGTCCACCCCGCGGAAGTCGAAGCGCTGGGCGATCTCCTTCGACGCCTGGTTCAGCGCGTTGTCGATCTCCTGCCTCTCGACCTTGCTCACCACGTCGAACGACGACTCCGAAGCCACAGTCCGGTCCTCTTTTCTACTCAGCTCTCCTCGGCGGAGCATGTCCGCCGCGCTGAACGATCCTAGACGCGTCGTCACTTCCACGAACGCAAGTAGGACTTTGAAGGTGAGCCCAGACCGGTCACGTCGTCATAGCCGGTACCTGCGGTGAGCAACCCGTCGTCACCCAGCTGGTACAGCCGCGCCTGGCGTGCTCCCTTGCCGTCCAGGCCCAGGTCGACCACCGTGGCCGGCGGCGTGCCGGGGCGCGGGGAGTCCGCGCCGAGCGAGGTCGGGGTCACGTCGTGGAAGGCGCCGGTGGCCGCCAGGCCGTACAGGGCCGGGTTGAGGAAGCCGAATGGATGACCCGCGGCCTGCTCGGCGTCGGCCATCACGCCGGCGAACAACGGAGTGGCCAGCGACGTGCCGCCGATCGTCGACTCGGCGTAGCCGACCGTGCCGTTCGGCAGCTTCTGCGTGACCCCGGTCAGGAAGCCGGTCATGGGATCGGCGTCCATCGCCACGTCCGGCAGCGTGCGCATCGGCCGCGTCGCCGGTTTGCCGTTCAACAGCGTGGTGGCCAGCGCCTGCGGGACGACCCCGGCCTGGTAGCTCGGCTGCGGCACGTCCTCACTCGTCCCGCCGCCGCCCCCGAACCGCCACTGCCCGGTCCCCGCCGACGGCGCCCACGCGGTCCCGTTCGGCGCCAGCGACGACCGCCGGTCGCCCCAGCCGACCTCCCCGACGTACTGGTCCCAGGGCCCGATCGCCAGGCTGGTCCCGCCGACCGCGGTCACCCACGGATCCTGCGCCGGGTACTCCGTCTGCGGCCGGGCAGAGCCGCTCGCGCACTGCGCCGCCGGATCCTCGGCGCCGCAGTCCCCGGTGGAGAACAGGAAGCTGATGCCCTGCTGCCCGCCGCGTTGGAACAAGGCCGAGTATCCGGCCATCGTCGCGGGATCCTCGTCGCCGTAGGTGCTGTGCGGGATGCCGCCCCAGGAGTCGGAGACGACGGTCGCGAGGTGGTCGTCGACGACGGTCTGCAACGCCGCCATCAGATCGGTGTCGTCGCAGGAGGCGGCCGCGACGTAGACGATGTTCGCCTGCGGGGCCATGGCGTGCACGGCCTCCACGTCCAGCGCCTCCTCCACGGCCCAGTTCGCCGGCGTCTCGCACTCGCCGTCGGTGAGGTGGTGGTACGCCGGGGGAGTGACCTCCCGGTACTGGCTCGGGCTCAGCAGCCGCTCGTCGTGGTTCATCGCGTAGTGGTTCGCGTCGGCGAGCATCGTGGGGGAGGCGTACGCGTCGACGACCGCGACGGTGACGCCCTTGCCGCGGTAGTGGGACTGGGTGACGCCGTAGGCGAAGCGCAGCTGCTCGGGGGTGTAGCCGCAGACGGCCAGCGGATTGCGGCCGCCGAAGGCGTTCGGGACGGTCCTGGCGGTGAGCTCGCCGTAGTAGTCGGAGCACTTCTCGGGACCGATGTAGTTCGGGTCGTCATCGGTCAGCGATATGTGGTTCGTGCGCATCGCCAGGTGGCGGGCTATGTGCTGCGGTGGGGCCGGCGTCGATGTCGGCGTCGGTGTTCGTGTCGGTGTCGGCGCCGAGGCCGTCTCCGAGACAGCGCCCTGTGACACTGCTGTGAACGCGACGGCCGCCAGAGCGGCGGCCCACGTGGAACGACGGACTAAGCGTCCGAACATGAACCCTCCCGAATCGGTACGTATGTCGGGTTCGTACCGTCTCGGGAGGGCCGGGAAGCGCGGCCGCCCCGAAAGGGTGACCGCGCGTCCTGACTTCTAGTGTTTGAACGAGTTCAGATACTCCTCCCGGGGGGATCCCAGGCCCGTCGCGAGGTCGTAGCCGGGTCCGGCGGGCAGACCCTGGTCGTGTCCGAGCTCGAACAGCCGCACCTGGCGCCGGCCCTGCGCGTCGGTGCCGAGGTCGAGGACCGTGGAGATGTCCGAGGGCGCCCCGGCCGGCTGCGCGACCACGTCGGTGAACGTGGCGGAGGTGGCGCGCCGGTAGAGGTCCGGGTTCGCGAAGCCGATCGGCTTGCCGCCCGCCGCCACCCGCGCCTGCTGCGCGTCGGCCTGGGTCGCGGCGAACATCGGCGCGGCGGCCGAGGTGCCGCCGACCGCGATCTCGCCGTACTGGCCGCTGGTGGCGTCGGTGACGCCGACCTGGACCGCGGTCAGCAGGTCGCCGTCCATGGCGGCGTCCGGCAGGGTGCGCATCGGCACGGCGGTCTTCGCCCCGGTGCCGAGGGTGCGCGCGAGGGCGTCGGGGACCACGCCCTTCTGGTAGTCGGGCTGCTGGAAGTCCTCGCTGGTACCGCCGCCCCCGCCGAAGTAGAAGTCGCCGGGGAACGGGAGCCAGCTCCGGCCGTCGTCGGACAGCGCCGAGCGCCGGTCGCCCATCGAGGCCTGCCACAGCGGGCCGTCGCCCGCGCCGAGAGCCAGTGCGGTGCCGCCGACCCCGGTCACCCACGGCGAGGACACCGGCCACTCGGTCTGCGCCCGCGCGGACCCCGGGTCGCAGCCCGGTCCGGTCCGTGCAGAGTCGTCGCCGCAGTCGCCGGTCGCGAAGTAGAGGCCGATGCCCTCGGTCGCGGCGTACTGGAACACCTGCGTGGCCTGCGAGATCAGGGCCGGGTCGATGTTGCCGGACAGCCGGTGCATGGTCTCGCCGAAGGACGAGGAGATGACGTCCGCGGCGTGGGTGTCGACGATGTTCGCCAGCGTGGCGTTGATGTCCTGGTCCGCGCAGGAGTTCGCGCCGAAGTAGCGGACGGTCGCGCCGGGGGCCATGCCGTGGACGGTCTCGACGTCCAGCGCCTCCTCACCGGCCCAGTCGGCGGGGGTCTGGCAGATCCCGTCGGTGGTGTGCGTCCACTGGCTCGCGGTGACGGTCTCCTGGTACTGGTTGCCCGCGAACGGGGCGTCGCCGTGGTTCTGCGCGAAGCGGTCGGCGTCGGTGAGCATCGTCGGGGAGCCGTAGGCGTCGATGACCGCGACGGTGACGCCGGAGCCGGTCAGGCCGGAGGCGCTGACGCCGTAGGCCGTGCGCAGCTGGCTGGGGACGTAGCCGCAGACGTCGAGCGGCTCGGGGGTGTTGTAGCCCGGCGGCAGACCCGGGTCCGCGGTGAGCGCGCCCCAGGTGGGGGAGCAGGGCGGGAGCGCCGCTGCCCGGGTGCGGGGCGTTGCTCCGGCGGAGTGCACGACGTCGGGGTGTTCGGGCAGGTCGGCGGGCAGGGGGGTGCGGCCGTCGGAGTGAGGCGCGGTGGGGTTGCCGATGCCGGCGTAGGCCGGGGTGGCGGTGGCGGTGTCGGCCTGGCCGAAGCCCGCGGCGGTCTGGCCGCCCTGGCTGTAGCCCGCCGCCGCCACACGGCCTGCCTGGCTGCTTCGGTCGCCGCGTGCCTTTCCTACGTCTCCGAGTGTGCTTGCGCCGACCGAGTGAGCGCTCATCCCCCGCCGAGCCGTGATCGCCGCGGTCGCCCCCTCGCGCATCCCGCGCACCTGCGTCTGCCCAAGCCTCGCCACGTTCGCCACAGCGCGCGCGACCTCTGGCGGAGCCGTCAGCCTCAGCGTCCGCGTGCCGCCGCCGAACGCCGCCCGCGCGGCTCCGGCGCTCCCGGTCGCGTCGATCCAGTGCGGGTCCTGGCCGGTGATCTCCATCCCGGCGGCCTTGAGCCACTTCCGCACGGCCTTGACCTGCGTCTCCGTTGCCCCGAACCGCGCCTGGGCCTGCGCCGCCGTCAGGTAGTGCCCGTACTGCGCACTGCCCGGCGTCGACACCGCCCGGGCGTACGCGGCCAGGCCCGCCGGATCCTGCCCGGCGAGCCCGATCCGTACGCTCACCGGCGCGCCGTGCTCCTGTGCGCCGGCCGTGGCATCGGCGTCGGCCATCCCGGCGGCCAGCAGCACGACCGCCATCGCACATCCCAGGTATCGAAACATGAATCGGTGTTATCCACCACAAACAGATTCATGTCCGGTGATTCAAGGTGTGGCAATATTCTCATCAAGTTTTCCACCTGCGAGCATTCGAACATTGACGCTGTAGAACATGGCCCTTACGTTCCAGCCGTGTCCGCCAACCGTGTGCGCATCATGATCATGTCGCTCGCGCTCGTCGCCTCCGCGCTGCTGCCCGGCACGGCGCACGCCAAGCCCGGAGCCGCTCCGCTCGCCGCCTCCTGGACCGGTCCGCTGAGCACCAGCGGCCGCTACGTCGTCGACGCGACCGGCAACCGCTTCAAGCTCGTCGGCGGCAACTGGGACGGCGCGCAGGGCCACTGGACCGGCAGCGGCTCCCCGACCGATCCGGCGCAGAACCACGCCGGCGAGGTCTCCTACGACGTCCCGCTGGCCCTGGACCGCGCCCCGATCGCGCAGATCCTGGCGGATTTCCACAGCCTGGGGATCAACACGATCCGGCTGCCCTTCGCCGACGCGATGATCCACGACACCTCGACCGTCCCGGACGCCGCGGTCGCCGCCAACCCGCAGCTGCGCGGCCGGACGCCGCTACAGGTCTACGACGCCGTCGTCAGTGCCCTGACGAACGATGGCTTCGCCGTGATCCTCAACAACCACACCACGAGCTACCGCTGGTGCTGCGGCCTGGACGGCAACGAGCGCTGGAACAGCGGGCAGACCACGCAGCAGTGGGAGTCCGACTGGCTGTTCATGGTGAACCGGTACAAGGACGACAAGCGCGTGGTCGGCGCCGACCTGCGCAACGAGGTCCGCCGCGACACCTGGGACGACCCGAACTGGGGCTGGTACGACGGCCACGACGAGTACGCCGCGTTCGAGGAGGCCGGCAACCAGATCCTGGCCGCCGACCCGGACCTGCTGATCATCATGGAAGGCATCAACTGGTACGGCATCCCGGCTGTCGGCTTCTCGCACGGACGCCCGATGCTCACCCCGGTTCAGAACCTGTCCAACACCCTGATCACCTCGAACAAGCTGGTCTACGCGGCGCACTTCTACAGCTACACCGGCCCGAACAACTCCGGCGCGGCGGCCGGCAGCGCGGGCGCCACCAGCGATCCCCGCTACGAGGACTTCACCCCGGACCAGCTCGCCTCGGTGGTGAACCAGGAGGCGCTGTTCGTCACCCAGTCCGGCCAGCACTTCACGGCCCCGGTCTGGGTGAGCGAGTTCGGCGCGGCCGGCCGCGGCTCGACCGACACCAAGGAACAAGCTTGGTTCGACAACTTCACTGACATCCTGGCCGCCAACGACACCGACTTCGCGATCTGGCCGCTCATCGGCTACACCGCCGCCGACGGATCGCTCCAGGACAACTGGGCCCTGCTGTCGTACGACGCCTCCGGCAACCGTGTCGGCGTCACCGATCCCGGCGACTGGCGCCTGGCCGACTGGCAGAAGCTGACCTCGGCCCCCTCGCTCACCGGCCCGGTCCCCGCTTCGCCGCACTGGAACATGCTCGATCTCGACCACGCCGACTACGACGTCTCCACGACGATGCCGGCGCAGTCGGACTGGTCCTCCGGCAACCGCAAGGGCGACTGCCCGGACACCGAGCGGCTGATGGCTCTCGGCCGGGGCAGCAGCCGCGGACTGTGTACGGACTCTTCCGAACCGGCCAAGGGCTCCGGTGCCTGGACCGTCGTCACTGACGAGCGCTACGTGACCGAAGGCGACTGGGCCGCCGGCTACAGCAAGCTCCAGTGCCCCGACAACACCTTCGCCGTCGGCTACAGCGTCCACAACAACGCGATGGCCGCGCTGCTGTGCGCGCCGTCGGCCACCGCGCTGCCGACCGCCGGTCACGATGTCTGGTTCAACCAGGGGGACAACCGTCCCTCCGGCGGCGGCTCCACGGCGTCGGACTGGGCACCGGGCTCTTACAAGGGCCAATGCGCCGACAACGAGTACGTCGCCGGCGTCGCCTACACCTGGCAATGGGCCGAAGGAGGCGTTCCGGATGCGCTGCTGTGCCGGCCGCTGGTCTGATCTGAACTGTGACCCTATGCCGGTATTCATCACTTCTGGGATGTGAACACAATCACGAAAATTTTTGTGACTCACACCCTCGGCTAGGGTCTCCCCCTACGTCCGAACAAAAAAGCTCGGGTGTGGAGGCCTGACGATGGTGACAGAAACAGACACGACTTCGGTGTCCGCGGCGGCGGCCGGGGATCCGGCTGCCCTGGAGCGCCTGGTCTCGGACTATCTGCCGCTGGTCTACAACATCGTGGGGCGCGCGCTGCCGGTGGCCGCCGACGTCGACGACGTGGTGCAGGAGACGATGCTGCGGGTGGTGCGGTCGCTGCCGACGCTGCGCGACCCGCGGGTGTTCCGGTCCTGGCTGGTCGCGGTGGCGATGAACCAGGTGCGCGACCACGTGCGGGCCTACCAGGGCCGGCCGCGGCCGCTGGACGAGGCGCCGGAGCTCGCCGACCCGGGCGCGGACTTCGCAGACCTGGCGCTCACCGAGCTCGGGCTCACCGGCCAGCGGCGCGAGGTCGCGATGGCCACCTCGTGGCTGGACGACGACGACCGCGAGCTGCTGTCGCTGTGGTGGCTGGTCGAGGCCGGGCACCTGACGCGCGGCGACCTGGTCAGCGCGCTCGGGCTGGAGGCGCACCACGTCACGGTCCGGATCGCGCGGATGAAGTCCCAGTTGGAGGTCTCGCGGGCGGTGGTGCGCGCGCTGTGCGCCGCGCCGATCTGCCTGGAGCTCTCCGACCTGGCCATGCAGTGGCCCGGCCGGCCGGAACCCTTGTGGCGCAAGCGGTTCGCGCGTCACGTCCGGCAGTGCCCGACCTGCGCGGGGCTGGCGACGGACTTCGTGCCCGCCGAGCGGTTGCTGGTGCGGCTGCCGCTCGTCCCGCTGCCGTTCGGGCTGGCCGAGGCCGTGCATCGCGCGGTGCCTTCGGCGTTCCAC
>NZ_JAACYW010000037.1 GCF_015356825.1 Catenulispora rubra
GTTGAGGATGGGTCTGAATCGGACCGACACACGGACTCGAATGAGACCGCCTCCGAAGATTAACTCAACCCTCGAGTGGTCCCGACTCAGGCCGTCACAGCGGGTCTGCGGCAAGCCGCCCTAGCCAGCTGCTCCAATGGCAAGGCCAGTGATAGCAGCGCCTTGAAGAAGGGCCAGAACAGCCTGAACGGCGACTCGTCCGCATCCGGATCCGAGCCCACCTACGCCATCGGGCTCGAAGCCCCGCTGTCCGGGCAGTACGCCGGGCTCGGCGTCAACGTGCAGTACGCCGTCCAGGTCGCCGTCGACCAGGCCAACGCCTCCAACAGCTTCGGATTCAAGGTGAAGCTGATCAACGGTGACGACCTGGGCGACCCCGCCAAGGCGCCGGCCGCGGCCACCTCGCTGACGCAGGACCCGGCCGTACTTGGCGTCATCGGCCCCACGTTCTCCAGCAGCGTCCTGGCCACCGCCAAGATCTACGGCTCCGCGGGCCTGGCGTTCATCACTCCGTCGGCGACGAACTCGTCCCTGCAGGACCAGAGCTTCGCCGCGTTCCACCGGATCGTGCCGGACGACAACGTCGAGGGCTCCCAGGCCGCCGACTGGCTCCAACACCGCGGGGTGAAGAAGCTGTTCGTGCTGCAGGACTTGAGCGCCTACGGCAAGGGCGTAGCGGACACCGTCGCCGCTGAGGCGCACAAGGACGGTGTTTCCGTCACCGAGCAGGGCCTGGACGCCCAGACGACGACCAACTACAACCCGATGGCCCAGACCATCGTGTCCAGCGGAGACGACGCGGTCTTCTACGGCGGCTACGACGCACAGGCCGCGCTGCTGGCCAAGGCCCTGCAGTCGGCCGGTTTCAAAGGCATCGCGGTCGGCGGCAACGGCATCAAATCCAATGTGTTCACCACGGGAGCCGGTACGGCCGGCAACGGGTGGTACATGACCTGCGGATGCCAGGACGCGACCGTGGCACCCCAGTCCAAGGCGTTCGCCGCCGCGTATCAGAAGACGTTCAACACCCCCGCGTCCACCTACTCCCCGGAGTCCTACGACGCCGCCAATGCGCTGCTCACCGCGATCAAGGATGCCGCGGCCACAGGGGCGCCCACTCGAGCCGGTGTCGAGGCCGCCCTCAACGCGATCGACTTCAAGGGCATCACCAGCGAGATCAAGTTCCAGTCCGACGGAGACGTCGCAGCCTCCGTGCAAACGGTGAACCTCTATCAGCAGCGCGACGGCGCGATCACCGAACTCGGCAACGTCAGATCTGAGAACTGATCCGGCGGTCGGCGGGCCGCGTGGGGCCCGACCCGCCGACGCCGACGCCGACCACCAAGGCCGTAGCGCCGACAACCCGAGGAGTGGAACGTGACGTCGGAAAACTGGTTACAGGAGTTACCACAGAACCTGGTGCTCGGGCTCGAACAGGGGAGTCTGTACGCACTGGTCGCTCTGGGCTACACCATGGTCTACGGCGTGCTCCAGCTGATCAACTTCGCAAACAGCGAAGTGTTCATGTTCGGCGCGTTCGGAAGCTTCCTCACGGTCAACGCCATCCTCGGCAACTGGCACCTCACCGGCGCCTGGATCCCCATGTCCCTGCTCGCGGGCATGCTCAGCGGCGCAGCGTGTGGAGCGGGCGTCGCCTGGTTGCTGGAGCGGGTCGCCTACAAGCCGCTGCGCCGCCGGCGTGCGCCAGGTGTCGCCTTCCTCATCAGCGCGATCGGCGCGTCCCTGTTCCTGTCCAGCCTGGCCGGCAAACTGTTCGATCGGCTTCCCAACAACGCCTTCCCCGGCACCACCGGCGGAGACCGCACCTACTTCGACCTCTCCCACAACCTCATCAGTTCCGGCCACTTCCACGTGCAAACGATCGAGGTGCTCGTCGTCGGCGTCGCCGTCGTCGTCATGTTCGGCCTCGACCGGCTGGTGAACAGGACCAAGCTCGGCCGCAGTATCCGCGCCGTCGCCGAGGACGCCCCCACCGCCGCGCTCTTGGGCGTCGACATCAACCGGACGATCTCCCGCACCTTCGTCATCGGTGGGGCGCTGGCCGGCATCGCGGGCTTCATGTTCGGGGCCGCATTCGGGGTGAGCGCGACCATGGGCTTCGCACCCGGTCTCAAGGCGTTCGCCGCTGCGGTGCTCGGCGGTATCGGCAACGTCCGCGGCGCCATGCTCGGCGGTCTGCTGCTCGGCGAAGCAGAGGTCCTGATCACGAATCTGAGCTTCGTCGGCGCACAGTGGACCAATGCCATCAGTTTCATAGCCCTGGTCCTCGTGCTCATCGTGCGCCCGACCGGCCTGCTGGGCGAACGTCTGGGGCGAGCCGCATGAACACCTCGCCGGCTCAATACCGAGTTCGTACCAGGGCGCTGGTGCGCCGCCTGACCGCCTGTCTGTTCGGCGGGTTCGTCGCGGCATTGATGGTGGGCCCGCAAGAGGGCTCACAGACCGACTTCGGCCTGTCCTTCCACGAGGCGACACGGCCTATACGGCTGCTGGTCTTCCTGTCGATCGGGCTCGTGGTGTTCGGGCTGGTCACGGCCTGGCCGCAGCTCAAGTCCCAGCTGGACAAGCCCGGATCCGCAGCGATCGGCGCCGGCCTCGTCTTGATCGTCACCGGTATGGGCCTGCTGCGCTGGTACGACCCGGTGGGCAAACTCGGCGCGGTGGACAGCGCTGTCAGCTCGACGTCGGGCGCTCCGCCGCTTGTGGCCGCGTTCTTCAGCCCGGCCGCTTGGGCGCTGGCCGGCGTCGGCGCCGTCGTCGGTCTGGCCGCCGTTGCACGCCGCTCCCGGGTACTGGGCTACGTTCAATGCGCCCTGAGCGTCACGAGTGCGGTGATCGCATTCGTCGCGCACGAGCAGCTGGTCCATTTCGCCGGTGGCATCGACCACTCCTTGGGGGTCTACGCCACCGCGGCGGGCTACCTGGTCCTCGCGTTCGCCGGAGTCGTGGCCGCCCACGCGACCGCGGCGCATCGTTCGACGTCGGCCGGTATCGAACAGTGGCTGACCTGGCGTCCGGGTCTGGTTCCCGCGCTCGCCGGGCTGGCCTTGGGGCTGGTCGCCTTCGCCCAGGCGGCGTGGTTCGCGCCACTGCAGGCCGACACGACCTTCGCCGGTACCGGTGACCTGTTCTCCGGCGCCGGGCTCCCCGGCGTCGCCAGTGCCTACCTGAGATGGCTCGGGCCAGTCCTGTTCGGTATCGCCGGCGTCGCGGCGGTCGCGGGGAGTCTGTTCCGCCTCCGGGTCGTCAGCTGGTGTGCGCTCGCCGGCGCCGCCTTCGGGTTGGTCTTGACGTTCGTGACGCTCTATCACATCGCCGAGACCGGCGCGGAGGTCGGGCCGCAGTACGGCCGCAGGTGGGCCAACCTCGGCGCCGGAGGCTGGGTCGCCTGCATTGCCTTCTTCCTGCTCGGCGTCGCCGGGCTGTTCGCCGGGCATCGGCCGGGGAGCCACGACGGGGAAAGCGATGCTGCTCCAAGCGGGATTGCGGTGCGCAGCAGCGACGAGGTGCGGGAGCGTCCGGCGACCCGCGGCACCCTGATCGGGCTTGCCGCCGCCCTGGTCCTGTTCTACCCGCCCACGCTGCCTTCCAACTGGCAGAACGTCATCGTCACTCAGATCGCCGCATACCTCCTGCTCGCCGTCGGCCTGAATGTCGTCGTGGGCTGGGCGGGGCTCCTGGATCTGGGCTACATCGCCTTCTACGGCATCGGCTCATATACGACGGCTTATCTGACCGGCGCACTGCCGCTCAAACCACCTGGCTGGCTGCACTTCAGCCCGCTGGTGGCCATCCCCTTCGCCATTGCCGCATGCCTCGTCGCAGGTGTCTTGCTCGGTGCGCCCACACTTCGGCTCCGCGGCGATTACCTGGCGATCGTCACTCTCGGCTTCGGCGAAATCATCCAGCTGGTCGCGATCAACAACCCGCACGATCTCACCGGCGGCCCCATCGGCCCTACCGTCCCGCACCCGGTCATCCACGCCGGACCGGTGCACGTGACCTTCGGTTTGGACAACCTTCCCTACTGGTACCTGCTGCTGGCGCTGCTGGTGATCGTGATCGTGTTGTTCGCCCGGCTGGAGGGCTCACGGATCGGTCGGGCCTGGGCCGCGATCCGCGAGGACGAGGTCGCTGCCCAGGCCAGTGGCGTGCGTACCACCAGGCTGAAGCTGCTCGCGTTCGCCATCGGGGCCTCGACCTCCGGCGTAGCCGGCGTCTTCTTCGCGACCCAGGTCGGCTACTTCGACCCCTCCCAGTTCACCTTGCAGAATTCGATCCTCATCCTCGCCTACGTGGTGTTCGGCGGGATGGGTTCGCTCGTCGGCACTCTCGTCGGCGCGGCCGTTCTCACCTGGCTTCCTTACTTCCTGCAGTCTCAGGTGCCCTTGCAGGACACCCAGATGTGGATCGGCGCGCTCGTGCTGGCCATGATGATCTTCCGTCCCGAAGGACTCATTCCCGCCCGGCGCCGCAAGGCCGAGCTGTCGGGCCTGGAAGCGGCTGCCGACCGTGAGGTCGGCGCTGTGCCTGCTCGAGAGGGAATATGATGTCTGAACTCGGCACTCATGCCGGAGCCGCCGGCTCCGAGGTGGTCCTGGAGATCGCCGGCGTCTGTCTCCGCTTCGGCGGTGTGGTCTGCCTCAACGATGTATCGCTGTCGTTGCACCGCCGCGAGATCCTTGCCGTCATCGGGCCCAACGGTGCGGGCAAGACCTCGCTGTTCAACTCTCTGACCGGTGTGTACCGGCCCGGGCAGGGATCGATCATCTTCCACCCCGACCCGGCTCGCGGAGCCGATGGGACAGACCTGATCGGCAAATCGATACCAGCCATCAACCGCCTCGGCATCGCCCGCACATTCCAGAACATCCGCCTGTTCCCAGCCCTCACGACGCTGGAGAACGTCAAGATCTCCGTCGAGGCGCGGCAGCGGTCCGGGGCCTTGTCCGCCATGCTCGGCCTGCCCTGGCAACGGCGCGAGGAGAAGGCCAGCAACCGCGCCTCGATGGAGCTGCTCGACGAGGTCGGGCTCGCGGGAAAGGCCAATGACCTCGCCGGCGGGCTCGCCTACGGCGAGCAGCGGCGGCTGGAGATCGCCCGAGCCCTCGGTACCAAGCCGACGGTGCTGCTGCTCGACGAGCCCGCCGCTGGAACCAACGCGACCGAGAAGCGTGAGCTGGCCGCACTGATCACAGCGATCAACGCACGGCACGGCACGAGCATCCTGCTCATCGAGCATGACATGCACCTGGTCATGTCCATCGCTCACCGGGTGGCCGTCCTCAACTTCGGCGAGAAGCTCGCCGAAGGCCGGCCGGCACAGATCCAACAGAACCCGGCCGTCATCGAGGCCTACCTCGGGAAGCCGGACAACGGGCGACGCCACCGCAGGGCTCGTACTCCTCGAGCCGTCTCGGATACCAACGAACTGGACACCCGATGACTCCACCCGACCTGAGCGCCGACCGTGGCGAGCTCGCCGATCCGCTCCTGACGGTCGAGGAACTCGACGTTCGCTACGGTGCCATCCGTGCGCTCAAAGGCATCAGTTTCGTGGTGTACCCCGGCGAGATCGTCGCCCTCCTCGGAGCCAACGGCGCCGGCAAGACCACGACGCAAAAGGCCGTATCCGGAATGCTGAGCCCCACGACGGGCACCGTCACTTATGACGGTGGCCGAATCGACGGCATCCCCGCCCACGAACTCATCCACCGCGGCATCTGCCATGTTCCCGAGGGGCGCCACGTCTTCCCCCGCATGACCGTCCTGGAGAACCTTGAGATGGGGGGCTACAGGTTCCGGCACTTCGACCGCTCACACCTGGAGGAGATCCTCGATCTGTTCCCGCGCCTGCGCGAACGGCTCAACCAGGCCGCCGGCACCCTGTCCGGCGGCGAACAGCAGATGCTCGCCATCGGGCGAGCGCTCATGGGCCGGCCACAGCTGCTCCTGCTCGACGAGCCCTCCATGGGGCTCGCACCGCTGGTCGTCGAGCAGATCTTCCAGATCATCAGCGAGATCAACGAACAGGGCGTGACCATCCTGGTGGTCGAACAGAACGCAGCCCAGGCACTTGCCCTGGCAGACCGGGGCTACGTTCTGGAAACCGGCAACATCGTGCTTCACGGTACGGCCGATGGGCTTCTGGCCGACCAGGCGGTTCGAGCGGCCTACCTCGGCGAGGAGATCGCCATGCAGTAGGCGCCCATGAGCGGGCCCCGACGACAACGCTGCCGTCGGGTTGCCACGCGGGCCCAGGATCAGCTGACACCCGGTCGGAACGGGCCGGCGTGGGGGTGCATCGGCTCGTCGGCGTTGAGGGCATGTTCGGCTACGGCGTCCATTAAGGACTACTCACAAGAGTGGTGGGCTTGACTTGCGGGAATCGGCCTGTATCAGTTTTCACTGACGCCCTCGGAGGACCCACTCGTCAAATGCGCCGCCGGTCGGAAACGGCGGGCACGCGTGCGGCCGAGTTCGGCACGGGAGCGCTGCTCGATCTGTTCGGCGTCCATTTGATCGTCAGCTGCGCCAGCAGGGCGATCACAGCGGCGGCGAGTGGGACGCTGGCGGGGGAGAAGGTCGTAAGGGTGATGCCGCCAAGCGCGCCGGCGGCGGCGACCCCCAGGAACTGCGCCGAGAAGTGCACGCTCAACGCGGTCGAGCGCTGGCCGGGGGCGAGTAGCACGAAACGGGTCTGCTGACTGATGCCTCCAGACCACCAAGCAGCGCCCAGGATCAGCATCGCCGGGAACAGAAGTACGAGGTTCGTGCCCTGATGCGGCCCGGTGGCGGTCAGTGCGGCTATGGCCACGAGCGCCGAGGCGACGACGGTCAGGATCGTGCGCAGGCTGTGACCCAGATCGAAGCGGGCAAGGACATGGCCGATGAGACGTCCACCGATCAGGCCGCCGGCTCCGAACGTCACCATCAGCATCGCGACTGCGCTGGTTCCTCGCCCGGTTGCCTTGGCGACGACGGGCGAGAGATACGTGTAGAGCGTGTACGCGGCCAGGAACAGGGCGAACGTGGTCGCGGCGGCCCAGCGGATGCCGGGTGAGCGGGCCAGATCGGCACGGCGGGCCGCCCCGGCAGTGGCCGGACGCACGTCCGGTAGCAGTATCGCGATCAGGACGGCGGTGACCACTGCGAGTGCGGTGACGAACCAGAACGCCGCGCCAGCCGAGCGCGGACGCGATGACAGTGCCCAGAGGCGCTCCGGCGGTCAGGGCCAGGGCGTTGCCGGTGGCGGTGACCGCGATGGCCTTGGGCAGTTGCGAGGGTGGAGCCAAGGCGGCGGCGATCCCGGCGGCCGGTGCCATGAACAGCGCGGCACCAGCCGCCGCGACGATCCGCGCCGCCACGAGGACGGCCAGGCCGGGGGCGAGTGCGGCAACTGCGTTGGCGGCCGCGAAAAGCAGCGCGGCGGCGACCAGGAGCCGGCGAGGTGGCAGCACGTGGGCGCGCGCGATGAGTGGCGGACCGAGTATCGCGTAGGCCAGGGCGAACACCGTGACCAGTTGGCCGACCAGGGGAACTGTGGTGTGCATGTCGCGGGCGACCTGTGGCAGGACGCCGGCGATCACGTAGCCCTCAGTACCGACGGTGAAGGTGCCCAGCGCGAGCAGGTAGATCCGTGGGTTCAACATGAGTTCAACGGTACAACAAACGTTAAACCACTGGACCGCGAGGTAGGCTAAGCGTATGCGCGACGCTTTCCACGCCGATCCGGCTGACGTGCCCCTGGCCGCGGCCATGCACGCACTCAGCGATCCGCTGCGGCTGCAGATCGTCGATCTGCTGGCGCGTGAGGGCGAGACGGAATGCTCGGCGATCTACAGTGCGCTGGGTATCAGCAAATCCAACGCCTCGCACCACTTCCGGATCCTGCGCGAGTCGGGCCTGATCTGGCGGAGTCACCAAGGCCGACAGCAAAGCGCCAGACTGCGGAAGGACGAGTTCGACACCAGGTTCCCGGGGCTGCTCGACACCGTGTTGGCCAACATCGAAACACATCCCGCGTTGCAGTGAGGCCCGCGGCTCGTCGGTCGTCGGCGGTGGCCGTCGACGACGGCGTCACCGGCGCTCGGGGCCCACATAAACCGCCCGCGGCCGCAGCGGGCTGTTGCGTTCGTATTCCTCGAGCGCGTGTGCCAGCCACCCGGCGGTCCGTGCGATCGCGAAGATCGCCTGACCGGCTCCCGGGATCAGCCCGGCAGCCGCGCCGAAGGCGGCCAGAGCGAAGTCGATGTTCAAATCCGGCAGGCGCCGAGCCGATCTTTCGGCGATGAGGGCCTCGGCGACGGCCAAGCGCTCGTTGTCCGGATACGACGCGCGGACGAGGTCCATCAGGGCCGTTCCGCGAGCGTCGCCTGATTTGTAGACGGTGTGGCCCAGGCCCGGGATGCGTTCGCCGCTGCGCAGCCGTTCGGCGATCACGCGTGGAGCATCGGCGGGGCTGCCGGCGGCGGCGAGCATCCGCTCGGCTCCCAGCGAGGCGCCGCCGTGCATCGGGCCGGTGAGGACGCCGAGTCCGGCCATGACCACGGCGTAGGGGTCGGCGTGGACGGAGGCCGCGACACGTGCGGCCAGGGTTGAGGCAGCCAGTTCGTGGTCGGCGAGCAGGATCATGGCGGCTTCGAGCGGGGTGGTCTGTGTCGGTGCCGCCGGCGACAGCTTCGGCCACAGCGCCGAAGCGATGCTGCCGGTTTGTCTGTCGCGCGCTGCCCGGCTGTACACCCGCTTCGATCCGTCGGCGTTCGGCAGTGCCTCGATCATCCCTGCGATCAGCAGCCGGCCGGTGGCCGTGACTGCTTCGGGCTCCAGGCGGAAGCGGCTCGGGTCCGAGACGGCGTGGGCCGCGACGTCAGGGCGAGCCGGTCGATGGGTAGGGCGTCCGACGCCAACCCCGACGAGGCGGTGCGAACCGCGGTCGCGGCTACCGTGGCATGGCACACGCCGCACGGACACCGCCGCTTCGACGCCGCCGGTCTCCGGCGAAGGTCGGTCTCGGTCGGTCGACAAGACCGAATCCGCCGTCTTTCGCGGTGGCCTGACGCAGCAGGTTGACGGTGCGCTGACAGCCATCATGGCGTTGATCAGAATGCCACGGTACGTCTTTCAAGCACTCGCGACGTGCCTCTGAGCGACCGAGCCGCACCAAGCTGGCGCGACCCGGCCGTCAGTCAACCCGGCAGGCCCTCGAGCGTCTACTGAGGGATGACGCCTCGCCGTGAGTGGAGTTCGCGGCGAGGCGTCATCGGTTCCTTCAACAAGACGCGATTTTGCCGGGAGGGGCGAAGTCGATCGTGCAGAGCTTTCCGCCGTTTGCGCCGAAGAGGTCGACCTTCATGGGGCCCGATACCTGATTCGGCTGTGTCTTGTCTGCGGCTGTGGTGATTGGTTCGGGCGTGAAGAACAGCAGGCCGGCTTGGCCCGAGGCTGCCTCGACGATCGTAGCGACGTGGGTCGTGCCGTCGCCGCCGGTAACGGTCGCGAGCGTTGGCTTTATGTCGGAGAGCGTCATTCCGTAGACGTAGCCGTTGTCTCCGGGAGCAGACACGAAGCCATTGCCCAGCGTCTGAACAGGCGCGGTCTTGGAACCCGCGGTGTTGCCGGCGTTAGGGGTCGTGCCGTAGTGCTGGAGAGGCGGGTTCTTGGAACCCGTGGTGTTGCCGTAGGTCGGCGTGTTGGGGTAAACCAACCCGGTAGGGGGCGTCTTGGAGCCCAGGGTGTTGCGGTCCTGTGGCGTGTTGCCGTCGACCCACTCGAAAGCATGGCCGGGGGCGCAGTCCCCGGTCTTGAAAGTGGGGCCGTTCGGAACGGTATTGGTGACACAGAGATACTTGTCCGTGAACCAGATGGTTGTGCCGGACGAACCGGGCACGGTATAGCGCTGGCCGGGCGACAACTTGATGACGGGTGACTGCTGTCCGTTGGTGACGTCGGCGTTCTTCCCTCCCGCAGCCGCTGAGTCGGCTGCGGAGCTTGATCCGCTTATCCCGCCGACCGTCAGCACGGCTCCGGCTGCGATGCCGACTGTTGCCAGCGCCGCACCGGACAACGTCAGCTGGGTCCTGGTCTGCTTCCGTCGCGCGCTGGCGATGACGGCTGCAGGGGAAAGCGTCGGGTTGTACTCATCGCGGTAGTCCAACGCCGCGATGATGGCGTCTTCTTCTGCGGTTTCCATGTGTTAGCTCTTCCTGTCCGAATACAGCAGTGTCAGGACTTGCGAGCCGCGCAGTCTGGCGAGCGCCCGGTGCATCGTGCTCTTCACCGTGCCCTGGGATATCCCCAGCTCTGCGGCCGTCTGCGCCTCGCTGAGATCGGCGTAGTAGCGCAGCACCACCACCTGCCGCTCCCGTTTCGTGAGCTTTGCCAGGGCATCGAGCACGACCATCCGCTGTGAATGCTCATGCGCGAAGTCGTATGCCGTGGCGCGCTCCGGTACATTGCCGAGCTGCTCCCGGTCCCGGTACCGTCGCCACCACGTCTTGTGCTGGTTGACGAGGATGGTCCGGATGTAGGCCATGGGATTGTCCGACCGGATACGGTTCCAGCGCGGATACGCCTTCTCCAGCGCCGCCTGCGCGAGATCCGCCGCGCGGTGCGGCTCACCGCTGAGCAGCTCGGCGATGTGGATCAGACGTCCGCCATTCGCCGCGACGAACGCTGTGAAATCGGCGTCGAGTTCCTCGCGGCTGAACCCGCGGGTGCGACTCAGGTTTTCGATCTCGTTTTCCACATCACTTAGAGTCTGGCGACCCGGCAAAAGGTTCTGGACCCAGCCGAAAAATTCGGGTGCCCGGCTGAGGTGCCCGGCTCGGCGGGCAGGACTCAGGGCCGACCTGCAAGAGCCAGCACAATGTGGCCGATGAGTCGAATTGTTCGGTCGTTGACGGGCTCGCAGCAGACTGACGCATGCTCGGTGAATGGCAGCCGGCCACGGCAGGACTATGTCCGGGCCGTGGCCGGATCGCGTGCGGGCAACGGCCTACCGCGTTGGCATCGGGGCCATGGCGTCATCGTCCCCAGACGGGCCCGGAGACTGGGCAGCGGCGTGCTCGCGGCTGAGGGCTTCGCCCTCCACATCGACGTGCGGCAGCACTCGGTCGAGCCAGCGCGGCAGCCAGGCGACCTTGTCGCCGAACAGTGCCAGGACGGCGGGAACGAATGCCAGGCGGACCACGAAGGCGTCGAACAGGACAGCGATGGCCAGCCCGAACCCGATCATCTTGATCATGGAGTCCTCGGCGGTGATGAAGCCGGCGAACACGGAGATCATGATGAGGGCGGCAGCCACTACGACGCGGGCGCTGTAGCGGAAGCCGGTGGTGATCGCCGCGCCGGCCTCGCCTCCGTGTACGTAGGCCTCCCGGATCCGCGAGACCAGGAAGACCTCGTAGTCCATGGCCAACCCGAACACGATGCCCACCAGGAAGATCGGCATAAGGCTCATGATGGGGCCGGTTGTGGTGACTCCCAGCAGGCTGGCACCCCATCCCTTCTGGAAGACCGCGACCACACACCCGAGCGCGGCGAGTACCGACAGCAGGAAGCCGACGGCGGCCTTGACGGGGATGACGATGGATCGGAACACCACCAGCAGAAGCAGGATGGCCAGGCCCACCACGACGACGAGGTAGGGCACCAGCGCGCCCTGTACCTTCTGGGCGACGTCGATGTTCAGCGCGGTGGTCCCGGTGACCTCGAACACCGAGCCCGGAGCGGCGGCCTCGATCGCGGGACGCTCGTTGCGGATGGCGTGGACCAGGTTCACGGTCTGCTTGCTGGTCGGCGAGTCGGCTGGGACGGCGGAGAAGACCGCGGTGTCGCCCGCAGTGTTGAACCGCGGCGTCGAGACCGAGACCACTCCCGGAGTGGCGGCGATCCGCTGGCTGATCGTCGCCACCACGGCCTTGGGATCGCCGGCGCCCTTGGCGTCCACCACGATGCTCAAGGGACCGTTGAAGCCGGGGCCGAATCCCTTGGCGAGGTCGTCGTAGGCCCGGCGCTCGGTGGTGGAGGTCGACTTCGCCTCGTCTCCGGTCTGTCCCAGTTGCAGGCTGAGTATCGGCAGGGCCAGCACCACCAGTGTGGCGACCGTGCCGACCAGAACCGGCACCGGGTGGCGCCGGACGAAGCCGGCCCACTGGCTGCCGCGGTTGCCTTCCACGCCCTGGACACGCCGCCCGGTCTTCTTGTAACGGCGGGAGAGCACCGCGCGCGACCAAAAGCCGGTCAGAGCCGGGACCAGGGTCAAGGCGATCAGTACCGCGATGATCACCGCTGCCGCGGCCGACAGGCCCATCTTGGTCAGTAACGGGATGCGGACCACCGAGAGTCCGGCCAGCGCGATGACGACGGTGAGTCCGGCGAACACCACAGCGGAACCCGCGGTGCCCACCGCCAGGCCGACTGCTTCCTCGGTGGGGTGTCCGTTGGCCCGTTCCTCCCGGTAGCGCGACACGACGAAAAGGGCGTAGTCGATTCCGCAAGCCAGGCCGAGCATGGTGGCCAGCGTTCCGGTCGAGGAGGAGAGTCCGAGCGTGCTGGCCAGGGCCGTGATGCCGGCCATGCTGACGCCGACGCCGATGAGCGCGGTCAGCAGCGGCAGCCCGGCCGCGGCCATCGATCCGAACGTCACCAGCAGCACAACCGCGGCGATCAGAATGCCGATCGACTCGCCGGCCCCGCCCGCCGCTGGCTGCTTCGCCAGCGCGGTTCCGCCGATCTCGACGGTTAGGCCGGCATCCCGTGCCTGCTGTGCGGCGTTGGTCAAGGTGGTCTTGGTGGCATCGGTCAGACTTTTCGGCTTCACCGTGTAGGTGATGGCTGCGTACGCGATCGTGCCGTCCTTGCTGACCGCGTCCTGTGTCTGGAAGGGATCGACGACGGTGGCGATCTGCGATCCGCCGGACACCTCGCTGACCGTCTTCTCGATGGCGGCCCGGTTGGCGGCCGAGGTGACTTGCTGCCCGGCGGGCGCGACGAAGACGACCCTGGCGTTCGCGCCGTCTGCCTGCGCGCCGGGGAAGCGCTGCTGCATCAGGTCGAAGGCCCGCTGGGACTCGATGCCGGGCGTCGAGAATGTGGTGTCCGGCGCCGCGGGGGCGGTGACGGCGCCGAAGCCCACGGCTACCAGCACCACCACCCAGGCCAGCAGGACCAACCAGCGTCGCCGGTAGGCGAGACAACCCAGCCGATACAGCAACGTCGCCACGGCGGACTCCCGGTCTCAGGGACTGCTCCAGGACGTTGCGACACCCCTCCCGCCCTCATGCTCCTGGCAGCAATCCGGCTGTTGAGAGCACGATATGCACGAATTGGGAGTGCCGCCTCCGCAGGTAGTCCGCTTCCTCCCCTGAATCCCGTATGGCTGGTCCTGGTTTCGGGACTGGCGCACTCTCTGCCCCGTCGTACTGATGGTGCGGGGGAGTCCCGCTACGAGGAACGTCGGGCGGCGGTCTTCTCCAACAGGTTCTGCAGGGCGCGTTGCTCCTCCGGAGTGAGCGGAGCCAGAGGTGAGCCTTCGGCGAGGAGTTCGAGAAGCCGTTCGCGCAGGGTGCTGCCCTCAGCGGTGAGGACGAGGTGCTTGGCGCGTCGATCAGTGGGATGTGCGCGGCGTTCGACCAAGCCCAGCTTCTGATTAAGGAAGACCTCTACAAGGAAGCGGCGTGATCCGCGCGACGATGATCCGCGCCCACGGCATCCTCGCCGAGTGGGGATCAGAAGGTCATCGAGGCCGGGCCCGGACGCCGGGCGAGACCCGCCGGGATCACGCCATCAAGGCTCTCGAAGCCGAGCTTCGGCTGGTCAAAGCCGAACGCGCGGCCGTTCACGGACGTCTCGACGCCGCCGCCACCGTGATCGCCGCGCTGCACTTCGACAACCAAGCTCTCCGCGACCAACTCCACTACCGCGGCGACATCGTTGACCTGCGATCTTGCCGTCAGGACACCGAAACGGCGGACCCATGGCAAAACGCGACCTCCCGGTGAACGGACCGAGCTCAGCGACCCTCTACCTCCGAAATTGGCTGTCGACAGAAAATGTCGACGCACATCGTCGACCAAGTGTGCTATGCTGAACTCGTCAGGCGGAATGCGTCGGCAATGTTTGATCCAGGAGGATCTTGAATGAGTGCAGTTGAACGGCCCGCCCTGATCGAGGTTCAGCGCGGCCACGCCATGATCTCCACCACGCTGACCCCCATGCAGCTGGGTGCGGTTTCGGATGTCGACATGTATGACCCCGACCGTGGCAACGACCCCGACAACGGCTACCAGCGCCGCCCGTCGCGGACCCGCATCGCCCAGGCCGCGGCCTTCTACGGCGAGGGTTCCGAGAAGCGGCAGGGCCGGGTGTTCGACGACCGTCGCGGCCTGATGCCCAACCCGATCATCGCCAACGTGCGTCCCGGCGAGGATGAGACCCCGGAGGGCATCCACCTCGGCGAGTTCCCGACTGGCGTGAACGTCACCTTCTACTCCGACGCGGACCGCACACGCGTCATGCACGCGATCAAGAGCGAGGGCAACGCGACGGCGAACGCCACCGTGCTGCTCAGCGAGGAGGCGACCGCCTGGATCGTCGACGGCCAGCACCGCGGCGGGGCCGTCAAGCTGCTCTCGCCCAAGCGGCTCGGCGACGACTTCCCCGTCCCGGTGAAGTTCATGCTCGGGTTCGAGCGCGCCGAGGAGATCCGGCAGTTCTACTACATCAACTCGCAGGCGAAGAACGTCCCGACCGACCTCACCGCGGAGCTTCTCCAGCGGATGGCCAGGCAGGACGAGGGCGAGGCCGAGTACCTGAGCGAGCGCAAGAACAAGAGCAGTCTCCTGGCGGGTGCCTCCGTCTATGACGCCATGGTCGAGAATACGAGCCCGTGGATGCGCCGCATCCGGCGTCCCAACGAGCCGGCCTCGAAGGACACCTCGATCGCGGTCTCGCAGTTCATCGCCAGCATCGCCCCTCTGCAGACCGCGCAGATGCCGCGGACGCTGACTTCGCAGGAGTGGGCGCGGGTCATCGACGCCTTCTGGGAAGCGATCTCTCGCCTGCTGTCCCAGCCCTTCGACGCGACCGAGCAGCCCGGCGATTGGGTGCTGTTCAAGGCCACCGGCGTCAACACCATGCACCGTGTCCTCGCGGACTGTCTGCCGATCATCATCCAGCGGGGCGCCAAGCTTGCGGATCCCGACCAGTACGAGCAGCTGCTCGTCGACCTGCCCACGCTGTCGGGAATCGCACTCGACCCCACCACCGGCGACGAGCGGCAGATCGACGGCGCTGAGTTCTGGCGGTCCGCGTCGATCGCCTCGCAGTTCACCGGCCGCTACGGCACCGACCGCCTGGTCGGAATGATCCGCGGTCTCATCTCCAAGACCAACAACGCCGTGGAAGTCTGAACGCCGCCGCATAGCGATTGTCGCCTGCATGCTCGGGCAAGCAATGCCACGGCTGGGTAGTATCGGGGAACGGAATCAGGGATCCACGTGCAGGTTCACAATGTCCTGCGGTGCCGTCCCGCTAGCTGGTAGCGTTGCTTGCTCGAGCAAGCATTGCAGCTGGAGGTATGGATGACTACGTCGGTGAACGAGTCCGCGAGCGAGAAGGCCGCCGAACTGTCGAAGCTCGGCGCGAGCAAGGGGGGAATCGCCCGCGCCCGGAGCCTCGACAGCGAGACCCGCAGCGCGATCGCCGCCCGCGCCGCAGCGGCCCGGTGGGGGGACGTCCAGATCGCCACGAACACCGGGGAGCTGAGCATCGGCTCGCTGTCGATCTCCTGCGCGGTCCTGGAGGACGGGACGCGCCTCGTGAGCCAGTCCGCCGTCCTGCGGGCACTGGGACGCAACCCGGACAAGTCCCGGCGCACCCGCGCTGACACGGAGACCAGCCACCCGCCGTTCCTCTCGGCGAATAACCTGCAGCCTTTCATCCCCGACGACCTCCGCGACCTGGAGGCCCCGATCCCCTACCGGGTCAAGGGCGAGAGCGGGCGGGCATGGGGCTACCGGGCGGAGATGCTCCCGCTGGTCTGCGAGGTCTACCTCGAAGCCCGCCGCCAGGACGTCCTTTTCGAGAACCAGCAGGCCACCGCCCGCGCCGCCGAGATCCTCCTCAGCGGGCTGGCCCGTGTTGGCATCGTCGCGCTCGTCGACGAGGCCACCGGCTACCAGGAGACCCGGGCCGCGCGCGAGCTGCAGCTGATCCTGGAGAACTACGTCCAGGCCGAGCTGCGCCCCTGGGTCAAGATGTTTCCCGACGAGTTCTTCAAAGAGATCTACCGTCTGCACGGCTGGGACCTCAAGCCCAACACGACTAAGCGCACCCCGCTGGTCGGGAAGCTGATCAACAAGTTTATCTACGAGCAGCTGCCGCCGGGCGTCCTCGAGGAGCTCCAGCGGCGGAATCCGCGCCTTCCCAAGGGGTATCGCGCCCACAAGCACCACCAGCTGCTGACCCCGGACACCGGGAACGTCCACCTCGACCGCCAGATCTCGACCGTCACCACGCTGATGCGCATCTCCACCTCCCGGTCTGAGTTCGACGAACTCTTCACGCGCGCGTTTCCGCCGGCCCAGGCCCAGATCCCGCTCGTCATCGACATCCCGAAGACCACCGCCTAGCCATCCCTGAACCCCTCACACCGGGTCGGGGAGCGCGAACCCGTCCAGGAGATCCACACCGGTCTCCGACGGGCGCTTAGCATCTCCAGCGACTGCACCTCGGCTTTCTGCGGCTACGTGACGGACGTGCCTTACACGTGGTTAGGGCCCTGACCTAGTGGCAGCATCACTACCTCTAGATGACGATCGCGCGGGCCGCACATGTCGGCCGGCGCCCAAGCGGTGCTTCATCTCGAAGGACAGGTCCGAGTGCAACCGCAACTGTGTTTCATGAGACAACGGAAGCTGGAGAACACTGCCACCCCGACCACATCGGCTGGGCCGCGCATGCCGGTGCCGGCAACTCACCTGTGTTCGCCCACGCCGAGTACTTGGTCGCCGAGCCGGAATGGTCCCAGCAATCGCTGCCGGCGGCCGCAGGCCTTCCCCGGGAGGCCATCGCGGCCTTGGCACCTTATGTTCGCACCGTGGCCGACGGTCAGGAGATGTTCCCGGGTGTGCAGGTCCGGATCACCGGCGGCCACACCGCTCGGCACGCGGAGTTCGTCATCCACGGTGGCGGCATCCGTCTGATCGCGTTCGGCGACTCCATGCACTCACCGTTCCAGGTGAGCCACCCCGAATGGTCCTCGTGTCTACGATCACGACCCGGCAGCGTCGGCCGAGCGTCGTCGCCGCCTCGTTGCAGAGTTGGAAGAGCCCGACACCATCGGCTTCGGCATCCACTTCGCCGATGTCGTCTTCGGGAAGGTCCGTCGGGACGGCTACAGCCGTATCTGGCAGCCCCTGGCCGACGAGGGGACCGGGTAAGAAAGCGCGCCGACCCGGATGTCGGGCTCCATCGAACTACCGATGCTGATCGTCGAGCAGCGGCTGCTCGAGAGCGATCTCCGGATCTTTCTGGAACCGGTCCGCGCGTGCATCCTGGTCCGGGACCGTGCGTGGTGCCTCGATCGCGAGGTGGGGCAGGCGGTGCTCCAGCCAGCCGGGCAGCCACCAGTTGCCTGTGCCGAAGACGTGCATCGCCGCCGGGACGAGCACGGTGCGCAGGATGAACGCGTCCAGCAGCACCGCCGTGGACAGGCCGATGCCGAACTCGCCGATGGTGCGCTGCCCGCCGAAGGCGAACGCGAGGAAGACGCAGATCATGATGGTCGCGGCCGAGCTGATCACACGTGAGGTCTCTACCTGGCCGACCCGTACCGCGCGTGCGTTGTCCCGGGTGTACACCCACTCCTCGTTCATCCGGCTCACCAGGAATACCTGGTAGTCCATCGACAGCCCGAACAGGATCGAGAGCATCATCACCGGGACGAAGGCCTCGATCGGCCCCGGCTTGCCCAGCCCCATCGGGTCCGAGCCCCAGCCCCACTGGAAGAACGCCACGAGTACGCCGAACGACGCCGCGGCTGCGAGCAGGTTCATGACCGCCGCGGTGAGCGGGATCAGCAGGCTGCGGAAGGCGATCACCAGCAACAGGAATCCGAGCCCGACGATGACCGCGATGAACAGCGGCAGCTTGCCGGCCAGGACCCCGGAGAAGTCCTTGAACAGGGCGGTCGGGCCGCCGACGTAGACCTTGAGCCCGGTGCCCGCCTCCGCGGCGGGAATCGTCCGGGAGCGAAGCCGGTCGATCAGCTGCGAGGTCTCTTTGGACTCCGGCGAGGTGGTCGGGGTCCCCTGGACGACGCCGACCACGGCGCCGGGTTGCATCGGCACCGGGGCGACGCTCGCGACGCCACTCATCGTCTTCAGCTCGGCCGACAGCGCGACCAGTGCGGTCCGGTCGGCATCGGACGGCGCCTGGGCGACGAGGGTCAGGGGGCCGTTGAAGCCGGGCCCGAAGCCGTCGGCCAGCAAATCGTAGGCCTTGCGGGTGGTGGTCGAGGCCGGGTCGTTGCCCTGGTCGGAGGAACCCAGACGCAGTGAGAGCGTCGGCACGGACAGCGCGACCATTACCACCAGCGCGCCGGCGGCGAGAACCTTCGGGCGACGCTGGACCGTGTCAGCCCACTTGCTCCAGATCCCGCTCGGGCCGGTGGTGACCGCCCCATGTGCTTGGAGTCTGCGGCGCTGGCGGCGGCTGAGGACCCTGTGACCCAGCAGCGAGAGCATCGCCGGAAGCAGGGTGAGTGAGGCCAGAACGGTGAACACGACGGTCACCGACGCGCCGATCGCGACGCCGTTCAGGAAGGTGAGTCCGAGCACGAGCATACCGAGCAGCGCGATGCACACCGTGCCGCCGGCGAACAAGACGGCGCGGCCGGAGGTGTTCACCGCGATGGAGATCGACTCCTGGACACCGAGCCCGGACTGCAGACCGCGCCGATGCCGGGTGACGATGAACAGGGCGTAGTCGATCCCGACCCCCAAGCCGATCAGCGCACCGAGCGTAGGGGCGATCGACGAGATGGTGATCAGGTGGCTGAGCAGGCCGACCGCCAGGATAGAGCTGCCGACGCCGGCCACGGCGGTCAACAGCGGCATCAGCATCGCCAGCAGAGAGCCGAAGGCGATGAACAACACGACTGCCGCGGCCAGCACCCCGACCAGCTCGCTGGTGGAGGTCGGCGTCTGCTCGGTCCCTTCGACCGCGGTGCCGCCCATTTCGACCTGGATGGTGTCGGTGGCGGCCGCATGCGCGGCGTCCACGGCCTTCCGGATATCCGATTTGGCCAGTTTGTCAGCGGTCTTGTCGAAGGCGACCGTCGCGAACGCCGTCTTGCCGTCGGCGCTGATGTGCGCGGCCCCGAGGCTTGTGTAGGGGCTGGTGACGGCGGCGACCTCGGGCAGACGGGAGATCGTGTCGAGGGCCTGGGCCATGTGCGTCTCGACGCCGCTGTCACGGACCGATCCGCCGGCCACGTGCCACACGACCGTGTCGGACTCACCGGCCTGGGCCGGGAACGCCGCGGTCAGCAGGTTCAACGCCCGGGTCGAGCCGGTGTCCGGCAACGAGAAGGAATCGCGGTAGGCGCTGCTCGCCACAGTCCCGAGGCCGACGATCAGGACGATCCAGGCGGCGACGACCAGCAGCCGGTATCGCTGGCACCAGCGCGCGATCGATGACATGAACGTACTCCCCAAGGCGGGACGGGCCGGCCGGGCCGGATGGACGTGGTGCCTCACGGATGCCGGTCGAGTGAGGTCTTCGCGCCAAGCCTGACCGCCGCCGGGCGCTTCGATCGTCGCTCTGGGGTCCTACTGCGGTCGCAGTACCGCGGGACCCGGCCTACTGCGCCTTCGGCCGCACGTGGACGAGTCCGGATTCGTACGCGACGATCACCAGCTGAGCACGGTCGCGGACGCCGAGTTTTGCCATGGCACGGTTCACATGGGTCTTGACGGTGAACGGACTGACCGCGAAGCGCTCGGCGATCGCCTGATTGCTCAGCCCGGTCCCGACGAGGGTCACGATGTCCCGTTCGCGTTCGGTGAGCGTGTCCAGGGCGCCGGGGTCGGTGGCGGAGGCCGGCACACCGCCCGGTTGCGTGATGAACGCGGTGATCAGGCTGCGGGTCGCGGCCGGCGAGAGCAGCGATTCGCCGGCCGCGACCATCCGGATGGCGTCGAGCAACTGTTCGGGGCCCATGCCCTTCCCGAGGAAGCCACTGGCACCGGCGCGCAGCGCCTCGGCGACGTATTCGTCGTTCTCGAACGTGGTCAAGATGAGCACCTTCACCCCGGCCAAGTCCTCGTCGCCGCAGATCAGTCGCGTCGCAGCGATCCCGTCCACGCCGGGCATGCGAATGTCCATGAGGACGACGTCGGCCCGGGCGCTGTGTGCCAGGCGGGCAGCTTCGGCCCCGTCCGCAGCCTCACCGACCACCAGCATGTCTCCGGCCGCCTCCAACACCATGCGGAACGCGGCCCGCAGCAGTTCCTGGTCGTCGGCTATCAGGACACGGATGCTCACGCGGCTGCGTCCTCGCGGGCCGACTGACCGCCGAGGTGCAGCGGCAGCCGCGCGGTGACGCGGTATCCACCGTCGGACTGCGGCCGGGCATCGATCTGCCCGCCGACAATGGCGGCTCGCTCGCGCATCCCGATCAACCCGAAGCCTGCCGCGCAGGGAGAAGCATCGCCGGTCCGCGCGGGACCGGCATCCTCCACGGTGATGGTCAGCCGGTCGGTCAGGAACACGACTCCGACTCGGGCCGTGGCCGCATGCGTATGTTTGTGCACGTTGTTCAACGCCTCTTCCACGATTCGGTAGGCCGTCACGTCCACAGCCGTGGGAACGACGCGCGGCCGGCCGGAGACCGTGACCGTGACCTGCAAGCCCGCAGGTTCGAACCCGCGGAACAGTTCGCCGAGGCGGTCCAGGCCCGGAACCGGTTCCAACGGCGCGGCAGGGTCTCCGGCCTGGCGGAGCATGCCGACCGTCGCGCGCAGCTCGTCCAGGGCGGAGCGGCTCGCCTCCTGGATGTGCCCGAGTGCGGTGCGTGCCTGGTCGGGGCGCTGGTCCAGGACGAACAGCGCCGCCCCGGCCTGTGCGTTGACCAGGGTGATCCGGTGGGCCACCGCATCGTGCAAGTCCCGGGCGATGCGCAGCTGCTCCTGGGCGACCCGGCGGGCGGCTTCCTGCTCCCGAGTGCGCTCGGCCCGCTCTGCTCGTTCTTCGATGGCCGCGACATAGGCTCGGCGAGAGCGGATCGCCTCTCCCGCGCAGCCGGCCAAAGCCGACCACGCGACCAGGCTGAGGATCTGGGCGAGCGGCCAGATGTGAGGCGCGAGCACGGTGACTGCGGGCAGCAGCACGATCATCGCCGCGCCGAACGCGGTCGTGGCCTGTCGGCGATCGGTCAGCGTCGACAGGACGAACAGCGCGACGACGACGGGGGTCATCGGCACGGGGGGCGCGCCCAACACAGCACCGGCTGCGGCGCCGCAAACGGCGGTGGCAAGCACAGCCTGCGGCCGTTTCCGGCTCACCGTCAGCAGCAGGGTTGTGCTCATGGTCAGCGCGATCAGTACCGCCGGATGGGGACCGAGCGAGGGCGTGGTGTAGAGGTAGAGCAGCGACGGAACAAGCAGCAAGCAGGCCAGGATGCCGTCGGCTACAAGCGTGTGCCTCTTGGCCCACTGCCGCGCCACGCACACGTTGCCCACGCGATGACGATATGTATCCCACCTGGCCACAGCGTCAACCTCAGGTGTGACGTTTGCCGTACAGCATCCGCAGTACACGACGTGGTCGTGACAGTCAGGCCGCGGCAGCTCACGCTGGGCGGTCATGGCGAGACCTCCTGAAACCGATGTCGGGAACGGTTCCAGGCTGACGTTTCGACCCTTGCATCGTCATCGTACGGATGCAGGCGATCAGTTCTACGGCCGACGCAGTGCTGCCGGCCGCGTGTACTGCCGTTTGAGCAGTGAGGATCGCCTGCATCCACACGACGACGCGGATCACCTCTCCGGGCAGCCTGGTCACGTTCCCAAAACCAGAAGGTGAGGTCCATCGTGGGCTCTCGTATTCGTTGGGCGGCGCGCGCCGTCGCAGCCGTTGTCCCGGTTGGCGTGCTGCTGGCGTCCTGCTCTTCGTCACACAGCAGTTCGCGGCAGGCGTCCGCCGCCGACTCGCTGATCCCACAGGGTTCCTACGTCGCGCTCGGCGACTCGTACACCTCCGGCGCGGGGATCCCCGACCCGGCGGGTGATCCCCGCGGTTGCTGGCGGTCGACTCATGACTACCCAGCGTTGGTCGCACAGAGCCTGCATATCGGTAAGGGCGACGTCCACGATGTGAGTTGTCAGGGCGCGACTATCGCCGACCTGTCGGCCTCGCAGTCGACAGGCGACGGGACCAACCCCGCGCAGTTGGATGCGCTGTCCGCGGGCACTTCCCTGGTCACGCTCGGAATCGGTGGCAACGACGTCGACTTCGTTTCGACTCTGACCCGCTGTGCGACCTTTGATCTGGCACCGGCCCTGATCGGCGGCAAGGCCTCGGATATCGCGCCGTGCCGGGACTCCTACACCACCGGTGGCACTGACCGCATCAAGCAGAAGATCGATGCCACAGCCGGGCACCTGGACGAAGTGCTGAAGCAGATCCGAGGCCGGGCTCCGCACGCCCGGATCCTGGTGGTCGGATATCCGGCCCTGTTCCCGGCCGGCGGTGCCGCGTGCGCGCACACGTTCGGCATCACGCCGGGCGACGTCGGCTTCCTGAACGACAAAGAAGTGCAGTTCAACAGCATGCTGCGACAGCACGCCACTGCCGCCGGGGCCGAATACGTGGACACATACACCCCGTCTGTAGGCCACGACGCGTGCTCTGATCCGGACACCCGCTGGATCGAACCGTTGGTGCCGGCATTACCGGCCGCCCCCCTCCACCCGAATGCTCGCGGAGCACAAGGCATGGCAGACGCGATAGCCCGAGCTGTCGGCACCACGGCTGCCTCATAGGCGTCGACCGCCGGATGATGCCGTGACCCACCGCCGCTACCTTTATGAAAGACATCCCTGAAATGAATGTGTCAAGCAGTAGCGGGTTTGGGCTGGTTTGCCCAGGCGGTGGTCTCGTCGTAGAGGCTGCCGGTTTTCAGGCAGCCGTGCAGGATGCCGACGAGCCGGTTGGCGACCTGGCGCAGGGCGGCGTTGTAGCCGGCGCCGCGTTCGCGCTGCTTGTCGTAGTAGGCGCGGGCGCCCGGCGAGCAGACGATGGCCTTGGACGCCTGGAACATCAGGGCGTCGATGAGCCGGTCGTTGTGGACGTAGCGGGCGGCGACGATGCGTTTCTTGCCGGAGGCGCGGGTGATCGGGCTGGTGGCGGCGTAGTTTCTGCGGGCTTTGGCGTCGGCGTAGCGGGCGGGGTCGTCGCCGAATTCTGCGAGCACCCGGGCGCCGAGGATCGGTCCCAGACCGGGCTGGGAGACGACGATCCTAGCGGCCGGGTGCTGCCCAAAATGGGCCTCGACCTCCTGTTGCAGAGCGGTCGCTTGCGTGTCGACCACGGCCAGTACGGCGGTCAGCGCGCGCACGGAGGCGGCGTAGGCCGCGGTTGTCAGTGGCGGCTGCCCCAGGTGGGGAGCGCGCAGTGCGGCTTGGATCCGGTCGGCCTTGGTCTCCACGTCGCGGCGCCGGGCGCGCTTGAGAGCGGCGGTGATCTGCGACGTCGACAGCCGGGCGGCCGAGGCCGGGTCGGGGGCCTTGGCCAGCAGCTCCAACGCCTCGGGGGCGTCCAGGTCCTCGAAGGCGGCCAGTGCGGCGGGGAAGAAGTCCCGCAGCGCGTGTCGCAGCCGTTGGGTGTGCCGGGTGCGTTCCCAGATCAGGGTCTTATGCGCCCGGGTCACCACCTTGATCGCCTCGGCCAGGTCCGTGTCGCCGGCCACGGGGCGCAGCTGGTGGCCGTCGGCGCGCACCATGTCGGCCAGCATGTGCGCGTCGGCGGCGTCGCTCTTGGCGCCGGACACCGCCAGGCGTTCCCGATAGCGGGCCGCGACCAGGGGGTTCACCGCCAGCACCGTGTATCCGGCAGCGAGCAGCGCCATCACCCACGGACCGCGGTCGGTCTCGATGCCAACCACGACCTCGGTGTCGTCGCTCTCAGCGGCCTCGCCGAGCTGTTCGGCGACCAGCTTGTGCAGTTTGGCGATCCCGGCGACGCCTTCCGGGATCCGGGCCTTGGCCAGGCGCTTGCCGCGCTCGTTCATCAGTTCCACGTCGTGGTGGTCCTCGGCCCAGTCGTCTCCGATGAACAGCCGCACAGCCCCTCCCTCGTCCGCCCCATCGCTTCGCCAGCCTGCCGGAGAGCTATCAGCGACCTAATGAACCAGTGCTCACGCCCAGATCGGGCGGGCACGACATCCCATCAGCGATCAACTCTCCCGGCCGACCGACAGGGGCACGATCTTTCAGCAGGACTCGAAGTCCTGGGAAACCAAGTGCTCACCTGTCGGCGGCTGTCCATCCAGGAGTCTGCCGGATGGCTCACTCCCAGAACTCATTAGGGAAGTCGATGAAGCCCCTTCTGTCCTCTACCCGGGTGCTGTGGTTCCTGTTCCTGGGCAGCCTCGTTGTGGCCGTGATCGCTGCGGCGGGAGTCGCCGGCGACCAAGGGCTGATGTCCGCCGTCGGTATGACGGTCGTGTCGTTCAGCGCCGGCGCCGCCCTTCTCCGCCGCAGCTTCGACCGTGCCGTTCGCAGACACCTGCATCCCTTCGACACCACTGGTGGCGATCTGGCTCCTGTGCGCGAGCGGCTGAGGAAAACCGTCGTAGAAGTCGACGATCAGTAGCGAACGGCGGACTGAGGCCCCGGCGTGGCAAGGTCAGGTCCCGGCTATCTCGTCGGCCGGCCTGATCAACGTCGGGATTTGTACGCGGTGCAGGCACTTCGAGTACCAGTGATCCTTTCGGCGACTCTACTTGTGCGCATTAGCTCTGATTGCTAGCTTGCGCGCCAGGCCTACTAATGCGCAGTACCAAACGCTGCGGAAACGTACTGGCCGAGTACCGCAGGAGAGGACTGTTATGCCCATCGCACTGGATCGTCGCACTCGTCGCGACGCTGACCTGCGCCAGGTCGGCATCGAGGACTTCCTGGCGCATGAGTTCCCTGATCTGGCCGCCCGACACGGGGCGCTCGTGGCCCAGGGGATCGAAGCGCTCGACGCTCCGCCGCTCGCCATCGAGGTCGGGGACGGATCGTGGACGTTCTCGCGGGACGGTGCGAAACTGCTCGTCTCGCGCGGCATCGCGGACGGCGCGCTCGTCGTGACCCTCAGCGAGCAGGAGTTCTCCGACTGGGTGCAGAACCAGCGTTCGTTCAACGCGCTGATCACCGCACGCGAGCTGCGCTATCGCGGAGGCAGCCAGCGTGACCTATCCCTGTGGGACTCGCTGTGGCTCACGCTGTTCGAGGGCTGGCCGATTGTCGACGACGCGATCGAATTCCTCGACCGGCACGGTGAGCCGCTTGACTTCGCCCGCGTCTTCACCCCGGACGACGATCCGGCGGACATCGCCCACTTCCTGCGCGAGGCCGGCTTCTTGCACCTGCGCGGCTGGGTGGACCCGGCGGACGTAGCGCGTGTTTCCGATGACATCGACCGTGCGCTTCCCGAGTACCGCGAGGGCGACGGCCGCTCGTGGTGGGCCGAACTCGCCGACGGCACCCGTCAGTGCGTCCGGCTCCAGGAGTTCGTCGACCGCTCATCGACCACCGCGGCGATTCTGCGGGGCACTCGCTGGGAGCAACTACGGCATATGCTCGCCGCCGCCGACGACCTCGTTCAGAGTCCGGTCGAAGGTCGCTGCATAGAAGCGCTCATCAAGCCACCCGGCGTCGTGGCCGGAGCGTCGGATGTCAGCTTCCACCGCGACTGCCACTTCGGCCGGCACGCCTACATCTGCTCGGGGGCGACCGTGGGGATCGCCGTCACGGCGAGCAGCGAGGCGAACGGTCTGCTGCGGGTCGTCGCGGGCTCGCACCGCGTCGTGATGCCGGTCGAGATCGCGAAGTCGGCGCCGTACCTGCCCGTCATCGCCATCCCGACCGAGCCGGGAGACCTGACGGTGCACTTGTCCTGCACGTTGCACGAGTCGACACCGCCGTTGATCGAGGAACGCAGAGTCATGTACACCGGCTTCGGCCTCGCCCCGCGCGAGGAACAGGTCGATGAGGGGCGCGCGCTGCTGGACCTTCGCGAGCGCGTGTCCGACATCCTTCTCACGTCCGCTGATACGCCCGGCGTGTGACGGTTCTGCGGCGTCCGTTGTTTCTGCGGCTGAGGCGGGGTGCCATGTTGCCCTCTGGCGGGGGATCTTTCAGTCCGTTGGCTTGCGCGGGCTGTTCAGCCTTCGACTGAACGCCTGGGATGAAGTGTCTCGAGGCCGACGGCCACGCTGAGGAGTGGGGTTCAGCCAGGTCTGTCAGCGGACACGGCAAACTCCCCGTTGTGGTCAGTCCGCCTCCCCGCTGGCGGACATGAAAGCTCCCCACTGACGGACAGTGGGTCTCCCCGCGGATGTTCCGGACCCATGATCCACAGTGGTCCGGGTGAAGAGCGCTGAGGAGATCATGGAGATACTTGAGGCCTATGACCTCACCGGTAGTTACCGCAAGGCGGCGGAGCTGGCCGGGTGCGATCACCACACGGTGCGCCGGTATGTGCAGCTGCGCGGGCACGGGGTCGACCCGACCGAGCCGGCCGCGCGGACCAAGCTGATTGACGAGTTTCTGCCGAAGGTCGAGGAGCTGGTCGAGCGGTCGCTGGGGAAGATCGGCGCGGACGCTGTTCACAAGAAGATCGTCGCGATGGGGTTCGGCGGCACCGACCGGACAACCCGGCGGGCGGTCGCGGCGGCGAAGGAGTCGTATCGGGCCGGGAATCGGCGGGTCTACCGGCCGTGGATCCCGGAGCCGGGGATGTGGCTGCAGTGGGACTGGGGTTGGGGCCCGAAGATCGACGGTCGGCAGGTCCAGCTGTGGTGCGCTTGGCTGGCCTGGTCGAGGTTCCGGGTGGTGATCCCGGTGTTCGACAAGACGCTGCCGACGGTCGCTTCCTGCCTGGACGCCACGTTCCGGACGATCGGTGGGGTGCCGACTTACTGCCTGACCGACAACGAGAAGACCGTGACCGTCGAGCACGTCGCCAGGATCGCGATGCGCAACCCGGAGATCGTGCCGATCGGCCGCTACTACGGGACGGTGGTGCGGACTTGCATGCCGGCGGATCCGGAGTCTAAGGGCGGGTCGGAGGCCACGGTCCGGATCGCCAAGCGGGATCTGGTGCCCACCGAGGTGAACCTGCGGCCGGCATTCGAGGACTTCGCAGAGTTGGTCGAGGCCTGCGATGCGTTCATGGCCGAGGTCAACGGCCGCAGACACCGCGAGACCCGCCGGATCCCCTCCGAGATGCTGGCCGAGGAGCAGTATCGGCTGCATCCGGTGCCCGAGCGGGCGTTCACCGCGGCGTTCCGGGCAGTCCCGCCGGGTCGGTAAGGACGCCACGATCCAGGTGGAGGCGGTCCGCTACTCGGTGCCGCACACGCTGATCGACGACAGCGTGTGGGTCCGGTTCCACGGCCAAGACCTGATTGTCACCGCGATGGTGGACCGGTAGCCGGTCGAGGTCGCCCGGCATCTGCGTTCCACTCCGGGCATCCCGAGCATCAACGGCGCGCACTACCCGGCCGGCTCACGCGGGGAACGGACCCCCAAGCCAACCATCCCGGCCGAGGCGAAGTTCCTGGCCATCGGACCAGGCGCGGCGCTATGGCTGCAGGAGGCGGGTGAAGCCGGGATCCGGCACGTCCGATCGAAGATGGCCGACGCGGTTACCCTGGCCAAGCTGCACGGCGCCGCCGAAGTCGGCCGGGCGTTGGGCACTGCGGCGACCGTGGAGCGGTTCGCCGACGGCGACCTGATGGCGATCCTGGCGCACCAGGTCGAGCACGACGATGCCGAGCCCACCAGGCCCGGCGAGGCCCACAGCCTGCAACCGGGAACCTCTGCCTGGTCAGGGTTCGGATCGGCCAGTTGAGCCAGTTACCGGCTTCGAGTTACTCCTCGTCGTCCTCGATGAGGCCGAATGCCTCGGGGAACGATTCCAAGAACTCCCGCTGCGCTCCGTGCTGGGCTTCGGCTGCCAGCTGAGTGATCACGCCGGTCAGCTGCCCGCGCTGCTCCGGCTCCAGGCCGTCGAACACGAACGCGATCCAGTCCAACGTCTTGGATGCGCTGCGGGGCTCGCCATCGTCGTCGATGGAGTCCTCCAACAGCCAGGCCAGCTCGACGACGATCCTGGCCAGCGGCACCACCAGCGGGTCGAGTTCAGTCACAGCCGAAGAACCTATCCGAACCGATCACTTCCCCGACACCGCCACGAACGACAGAAAGCCGACCACACCATGACCGACACCGTCACCACGCCCAGGCCACGGATCCAGGCCCCGGCCTCCGCGATTGCTGCTACCTCCGGCGCCGCTTTGGACGAGATCGTGCCGGTCGCCAAGGCCCAGCGCTGGGATCCCGCCGAGGTCGTCCGGGCCCCTGCTGGCCGAGGAAGCCGCCGGCCGCGACGCCTCCAACCTGCGCACCCGCCGCCAACGCGCCGCGTTCCCCACCGGCAAGACCTTCCACAGTCGTGCTGGTCTCGTCAATCACCGTCCAGACCCACGCGCATTTGGGCCCGGCCGGCGAGAACTTGGCAGTGGAGCAGTTGCTCAAGAAGAGCGGTATGGCCTGGACTACTCTTCGGCCGACGCAGTTCGCCTCCAACACTCTGATGTGGGCCACTTCGATCCGTAGTCACGAAGCCGTCCGCGCCCCGTATGCAGACGTCGCGCTGCCGACCATCCACCCCGCAGACGTCGCGTCGGTGGCGCGCGTGGCGCTGACCGCGCCGGGCCATCACGGACGTACGTATGCCCTGACCGGTCCTGAAGCGCTCAGCGCCCGGCAGCAGGTCGAGGCGATCGCGACGGCGCTCGGTCGGGAGGTGCCGTTCGTCGAGATCACCCGCGGGCAGGCCCGCCCACGTACAGATGGCCGCGGCCTTCGGGGCGGAGGCCGCCGACGCGGTGCTCGACGTCATGGGCGGAGACGTCAACGACGAGCTGCTCAAGGTACGCGACACCGTCACGCGGGTCACCGGAGTCCCGGGCCGATTGTTCCAGCAGTGGGTGGCCGAGAACACCAACGCCTTCCTAGATCACCAGCCGGGCATCCGGCCAAGCCCGAGCTAGACGAGACTCTGAGCATAGAAACCGGCGACGCTACGCCAACGACACCGCCCCACGCGTCCTGAATCCTTGATCGCAGGGACCGGTATTCCGCGTCCTGACCCATGCTTTCGACGCTTGAGAAAGGGAACCTATGCGCAAGTCGTCTCGCTTCATCACCACCGCTGCGGCTGCGGCGCTCGCACTGCTGGGCGGAACCGCAGCGGCGCACGCCAGCGTTCGGCCGGCCGCTGTGGACCGAACCGGATGTACCCCCAACAGCACAGTGGCCCTCCAGCCTTCTCTCAGCCTTGCCGGGTACCCGCCGGGTACCGACTGCTTCGGCTTTGGCGCCGGATCGGTCGCGATCTGGGGCATGCAGGCGCTGTACGTGCCCAGTGACCAGTGTGTGACGATGACCTCGGCCAACTACGGGACGCAGACGTACGGAAGCTATACGGAATACGTCTACAACTTCGGGAAGATCACGTACCTCGACGTCTTCAAGTGCATACCGGTCTGATCGAGTCTGCTACTGCGGACTGCCTTTAACCGAGCACGACGCGGCTCCGCCCTCGGCGCATGTATCCGAGGGCGGAGCTCCGCGTTGCGACGCAATCAGCAGCTGCTGCCCGTGTGGTCAGGGCCATCAATCGACCAGCTTGGCGATCGTCAGAGTGCTCGACGTGGGAGACGAAGACAAGGGGCCGCTGTAGTCAGGGGTGGCATCGACATATGCCCACACCAGGCTCCCATCCGGCAGGGCCGCAATGTCCCCGGCGATCCGCGCATCGACCACCTGGTCCGCGCCCTGCGCCCGGCCGGACCAGTCGATAACGCGCAGGTGCGTGCCGCCGAATTTGCCGGTGCACGTCCCGGCGTTGCAGGAGGCGCCGAGGACGTCTTCCCACGAGACGAGCAGCCGGCTGTTCGGGAGCGGTGCGATGTGCACGTTCACGTGGTCGGTGCCCGGTTCGTCGGTGAGCAGCACCGGGCTTCCGGCCGGAGTGGAGCCGTCCTTCAGGAACGCCACCGCCACCTGGTGGGTGCCTGTGCGCGGGGTCACCGTCCAGCCGCGGCCGCTGCTGTCGGCGGGGTTCTTGGCGGCGGAGGCACTGCCGCGCGAGGCGAAGGCTGTGGCGTAGCGTCCCGAGGGCGATTTCACGATGGCGCCGGCGTTCCCCGGGAAGTCGCCGCCGCAGTAGCCGGCCCAGCACTGCTCCCGCTGCACGACCGGGGCCTCGTCGGGGGCGCCGATCCCGGTGCTGACGAACAGGCCCGATCGCCAGTCGTCGAAGCACAACGACGTGAACGGCGCCGAAGCCTCCGGATACAGCGCGATGCCTTCGTTGTGGTTGCACCCCCAGTCCCAGCCCCCTGACACCGCGGCGCCGTTACCGTTCACATAGACGAGCTTGTCGCCGTAGTGGCCGTCGGCGAAACCGCCCGCGCCGTGGACGACGAAGTAGGCCCCGTATTCGGTCCCGTTCCACTTGAGCGAGCCGTCCAGCACCGGCGCGGTGTCGTTGCTCGCGCTGCCGGTCAGCCTTCCGATGAACACTTGGGCTCCGTTGCGGTACCGGACGAGTGCGGCGGCGGTGTCGCCCCACTTGTTGCTGTCCGGGACTCTGGTCAGCAAGGCGAAGCCGTCGTTCTGGGCCACCAGACCGCCGACTTCGCGTGCTCCGGCCACCACGACATCCGGGCCGCGGCGCTGCAAAGCGGCCGTCAGCGGCGTGACGTGGACCCCGTCGGTGCCGGGCCACGCCACCTGCACAGATCCGTCAGGCGCGGTCTCGGTGTCGATGCGCGTCCACTCCGGCATCTCGTTGTAGCCGGAAGACAGATAGGACAGCGCCGAAGGCAGGCCTAACTTGGACGTCGTCAGCCCGGGAGAAGGGGACGCGCTCGTCGGATGCGGCGCCGACGGCGTGGTCGCGGACGTCGATCGCGAGGACGGCGGGGGAGTCGGCACCGCCGAGGTGGTGCTCGCGGAGGGATGCGTGCTCGGCGTCACTGCCGGTGCGGCGACGACTTGCCGCCGAGCCGACGTGCCGGCCGACGCGTAGACGATCCCGGCACCGGCGACCGCGACCACACCTGCGACGACGGCGACGAGCTTCGCCGAGCCGTGAGCGGCCAGCCACCCCGGCCGGTTGGCGTGGCCTGCCGCATGCCGCGCACTTCCCATCGCCGTGCCCGCCGACGAGTGTGCCGCAATCAGCGCCGACCACCTGGCGGCGATCAGCACCGGTACCGACACCAGGGCGAGTCCGGCCAGGAGGCGCTCGGTGGGGACCAGGCCCTGCGTATGGACACTGCATTGCACGCATTCCCGCGTGTGCCGGCCGAACTGTTTACGCCAGGCCGAAGACGGACGCCCGTCCCATCGATGCGCCAGCTCGAACAGTTCCCCACACCTGGGTACCGCCGCGAGCGCGCGCACGACGGTCCGGGCCGTCTCAAGCTGCTGCTTCATCCGCTGCACCCGCACCGAGGTGTGCCCGGCGGTCAGCCCGAGCGCCTCGACGAGCTCGGCCCGGCTCATCTCGCCGGCGGCTTCCAGCCACCACAACGCCAGCAGCTCCCGATCGTCGGGGTCGAGCCACCGGGTCGCCAGCGCGGTCTCCCGCCGCTGGCCGGACAGCTCCAGCCGCAGGATCGTCAGATCGACGAAGTCCGCCCCCGGATCGGCGGTGTCCGGCGGGACGCCCCAACCGCCATCGGCTCCGGCGACCGGCCGCACCTGCGCGACCCGCCACCGGTCGCGGACGCAGCGGATCGCGATGGCCGCGAGCCACGACCGGAACGCCGCCGGGTCGCGCAAGTCTGTCAACCTCTCGATAGCGCGGACCAGCGTCTCCTGCACGACGTCGTCGACATCGGCGTGGCCGTCCAGTGCGCGGCCGACGATGTTGTAGACCAGCGGCAGGTAGGCGGCGACCAGATCGTCCAAGGCCCGCCGGTCACCGCCCTGCGCTGCCACGACCAGTGCCTCATCGGCCAGCGCGTCCCGTCTTCCGCTCTGCATGCGTGCTCCCTACCTCCACTGGTGATTCTTGCGAACAACCAGGGGACGGCACTGCCCGCGTCCAGAAAACAGAAAAGCTCGGGTGCATCGTGGCCGAACCGTTCGAAGGTGGCATGTGGGCTGTGACGCCTGCGGCGACTGGCGCGCGGGCTTGCCGCCTTTCGCGAGTTCAGCTCGGCCCCTCTCTTTGCCGTTCGAGTCCGTGCATACGGGTGTTGAACGCCGGTGCCGGGCTAAGCGGGGGGACGTTTCAGAAGCGGGTGGCGACTCCGGCCGGGAGATCGATCAGGCTTCTGTGGATCGTCGCGCAGGCGGATCCGCTGTAGCGGCGGCAGGCGGCCAACCGTTCGCCCTGTCTATTGGTTTCTGCTATCCAGTCACGGCGCGGTCGTCTGCTGTTGAAGACGCCAGCTCCGCTGCATTCGCTTCGCCAGGCAGACGGCCGTGCGCGGCTCTGGCGGCGCGCGGCGGTCGTGCCGTGTAAAGGGAAGCGAGCAGGATCGCGGCTGCTGCGAGCGCGGCGTGGCGTACTCCGCCGAGGCCGGGGGGTGTCGCGGCGATACCGCCCAGGACGGCGACGCCGAGCACGTAGCCGGTTTGCCGCCCGGCGTTGAGCAGGCCGCTGGCTATTCCCGCGCGGTCCTGCGGGACGGTCCCGATGACCAGGGCGATCTGCGGGCCGACCGTCAGTCCCACGCCGCCGAGCAGGGCCAGTGCGATCCCGATCCCGAGCGCCGGGTGTGACGCGGGCACGGCCGCCAGTGCGAGCGTGCCGACGGCGGCCAGCGCGAGCCCGGCCGCGACGACGCGGTGCGGGCCGTAGCGTCTGGTCAGCCGTCCAGCCACAACCGGCAGCAGGAAGATCGGCAGTGCTGAGGGCAGAAACTGCACGCCGGCCGCCGCAGCGCCCAGGTGTCGGTCCTGCTGCTGATAGAGACTGAGCGTGAATACGAGCCCGTAGTACGCCGCGAACAACAACACGCCGATTCCCACATAGGACGGCAACCGTGGGGAGCGCAGCAGTTCCGGAGGCAGCAGTGGATGCGGCGCCGAGCGCTCACGCACCACCAGCCACACCGCTGCCACGATGGCGACGGTGATGCCGCCGAGTGCCTGTGTGCTGGTCCATTCTGCGGCGTGACCCTCGATGAATGCGGCGGCCAGGCCGGCCAGGGTGAGGACCGCGGCCACCTGGCCGGGCAGCGCCGCCAGGATCAGGGCGGTCGCCCTGATCGGCAGGTTGATGTGGAAGATGCTGCGCCAGCCGAGTGCGCCGACCAGTACGCCGCCGATGATCGGCCCGAAGGCCTGGTCAAGTTTGGAGATCCGCGCTCGGCGGCGAAGTGGCGCTCGACGCACCGGGCGCTGGATCTCGTCGAGGCGGTCGGTGCGCCTGTGGCACCGCTGGTCGGCAGCGGCCCTGATGGTGATCGGCTGGTGTGGGTTTTCGCATGGGTCGAGGGCTGGACGCCGACTCCTGTCACGGTGCGCGACGCTGCCGCGATCCGGGGCTTCTGTACCTTCAGCCTGATGCTCGGGATGACGTACCAGCTGCAGACGGTGCTGGGCTACTCGCCCTTCGAGGCGGGACTGGCCTTCGTGGGCTTCGTCGGCACGGCCGTGATCTCGTCGACGCAACTGGGCCGACGACTCGCGCCGAGGATGCGGCCCGGCCTGATGATGGCCGTCGGCCTGGTGCTCTACGCCGTGGCGCTGCTGCTGGCCACAAGGCTCACGGCGAATACGGGCTACTGGGCTGACATCTTGCCGTCGATGGCTGTAATGGGCCCCGGGGTGGGCATCCTCACCGTGCCTGTCGTCGGCACCGTCATGTCCGTGAGCGATCTGCGGGACGGCGGAGTCGTCGCGGCGGTCGTGAACACGATGCAACAGGCCGGAGGCTCAGTCGGTGCGGTACTGCTGAACACGATCTCGATCAGTTCGGCCGCCGCCTAGTTGGCCACCCGTCCGCACGACCCGGCGACGAAGATCGCGGCCACGGTACACGGGTTCGTCATTTCCTCGAGAGTGAGCCTTTTCATCGCCCTGGCGGGTGCCGTGATCGCACTGATGGCCGTCAGTGCGTCCTCGCCGCTCGGCGGGGAGAAGTAGCGAAAGGCGGGTTCATGAGCGAGATCCCGCCCCGATGTTCTGCAGCACTCTGATCTTGAATTGTAGGTCCCGCTCATAGGCAACACGCCGAAGGTTCTCGCCGAGTGGCTCAGGGCCCCGGAACGAGACGGGATGATCACTCGCACGTCGTATGAAGGTTCCCCCGCGCGTCGAATACGAGCTCACCGAACTCGGCGGGTCCCTGCACGAGCTGCGCGAGGTACGATGCAAGTGGGTTGATGCTCATATCTATGAGCTGTTGCGGGCCCGTGCCGCGGTGGAGGCCAAGGCGTAACCCGAGACCATCGAAGGGAAACGTGAGCCCGCGGGCGGCGACGGGCGGGGTGTCTGGGTTCGCGGAGCTCGCGACCACCGTCCCCGTCTACACCGATGTCCCGAGCCTGCAGCCCTGATGCCGGAAGTCTTCGGACCATGCGACGGCCTGCCGGCCTAACGAGGTTCGTCAGAACAAGCAGGCTCGCACCAGGTCGGTGGCGCGGGCCGCCCGCCCGATCTGGCGGCGCAACGCGGATGCGGGCAGCGACGATCTACAACTGCCGCACCTGGCCTGAGGCCAAGAGATCATGCAGCTTGGTCCGCACGTCGGCGGCCGTCGGATGGCCCAATTCGTCCAGCGTGGCGAGTGCGGAAACGAAACACTCGTACGCCTTGTCGGGATGGCCGGTATCCCGGAAGAAGCTCCCCATCATCGCGAGGTTCGTTGCGGCTCCGGGCTCGAATCCCAGTTCCTTGAACAGCTGGTCCGCCAGAGTGAAGGCGGCCAGGGACTCCTCGTGGCGGCCCGTCTTCCAGTAGGCCTCGCCGAGGTTGCTGCTAGTGGCAGCCCGTCCGCCCAAGGAACCGGCACGGTCGGTGAGGTCTCGGCTGCGCTCCAGGTGGACCACCGCTTCTTCGGCGAGACCAGCCTCATTGCAGAGCATCCCCAACCTGTTGAGGCTGGCAGCCGAACCGTAGACGTAGCCCGAAGTGTCGAAGGCCTCGATAGCCTGCGCCAGCCAGGTGCGAGCCTCGTTGAGGTCACCCGCCAACTCGTATGCGCGCGCAAGCCGGTCCATGGCTCGGGCCTGGTTCATCTGGTCACCGGCACGCTCGTAGAGCGTCACGCCGTTGTGTGCGTGGGACATGGCCTCTTCGTGCAGTTGTACGCGCACGTAGGCGGTGGCAAGAGTGGTGTGTATATGGGCTTCCTGCAATTCCGATCCCATCCGGCGTGCACTGATCAGCCCGTGGGACGCGGTGTCGATCCACTCCTCGATCCTGAACTTGCTTTCCAGGTAGATCTGGAATATTTGCGGCAGGAGCACCGCGATCTCGTCGAGCTGGAACATCTGGGCCTGGCGGCTGATCGCGACCAAGGCAGCGCTTTCGCTGTCGTACCACTTGACGGCTTCGTCGGCGCTCCCGAACAAGAGTGCTTGCTGCGGCCGCGCAATACCTCCGATGTCATACGTGGGTCTGCCGTCGTACATGAGATCGGATGCCGCCGCTGCGGTGTGCGCGTACCACGCGGCCAGCCGCGCCACGGCACTGCGCTGGTCCGCGACGGGCAGTTCTCGCCGGGCTCGCTCTGCCGCGAAGGAGTGCAGGAGGTCGTGGAAGCGGTAGCGCCCAGGAGCGGGTGATTGTATGAGACTGATATCCGTAAGACGCTCAAGTTCCCGCTCCGCAGTGTCCAGGTCCACGCCGAGCAGGGCGGAGGCGGCGGGAAGGCTGATCTCCAGACCTTCCCAGAGCCCGAGCAGCCTGAGCGCCCGGGCCTCACCGAGCTCCACCCCGTCCACCATCAACGTGTGGTAACTGGTCTCAAAGCACGCTCGCACCGCCAGATCGTCGACGGCCAACTCGTCGAGGGCGTTCGCTGTCGACTGAAGCCGCCGGCCCAACGTGTGAGCCGCCCACTGGGGACGGACCGCGAGCCTTGAGCCTGCAATACGCAAAGCCAGCGGCAAGCCGGCGCAGACGGAGAGTATCGCCAAGCCGTCGTCGGGCTCTGATTCGAAGCGCTCCTGCCCTGCGATCTGCGCCAGCAGGGCGCGCGAGTCCTCCGGGGAGAGCGCGTCCAGAACGATCCGCTGTACTCCTTCCAGCCCGGCGAGGTGGTTCCGGCTCGTGATGATGACACCGCAATCGGGGCTCCCCGGTAGCAGTGGCCTGATCTGCGCGGCGTCGAGCGCGTTGTCGAGAACCAGGAGGATTCGCTGCTCTGCCAGTCTGGATCGCAGCATCGCGGCGCGTTCGTCGACATCAGAGGGGATGGCCGAATCCTCGATGCCGATGGAGTGCAGAAGCCGGAGCAGGGCAGTGTCGACGCCGAGGGGGGCGACACCCCCGCCGCGCAGGTCGAGGAACAATGTTCCACCGGGATAGCAGAAGGATGTCTGGTGCGCCGCACGGGTGGCGAGCGATGTCTTGCCGAGCCCACCCATCCCGACGATCGCCCAGACCGGAGGAGAATCCCGGTCAGCGACTTGCAACGCGGATGTCAGCGCATTGAGCTCAAGCTCGCGGCCCACGTAGTCCGGAACATCGCGCGGCAGCTCAGCCGGCCGGGGACGGCTTATCCCGGCCCCGGAGCCTTCCGCCTTGCCAGCGCCGGACGCTTGAGTCGGCGGCGGCTCCATGCCATCGCCCGCCTCCCGGACTGTCGCGCCGGTCCCGATCCGGTCTAGCAAGGACACCAGGTAGTCGGCGTCCGCACCCGTCACATCAGCGAGACTCATCAGCGCGGCACGGGTGACCACTCGCTTGCCGTTCAGCCACCGTTCCCACGAGGACGCGCTGTAGTGGGTCTTTTCCCCAAGTTCAATCAAAGTCAGGCCACATTCGTCTTTAAGCGTACGCAACGCTTCGACGAGCCGTCGAGCAGCGTCATCAAGAGCGCTTGGCAACGGTACCCAGTTGGTCCGCACGATCGGCACCTCCCCGAAACTAGGGCGACAGTTTACGGCGCCGGGCCGCAAGGACTTGAACAGTTGAACGCCGACCCGCATCCCACCCGTCTCAACCCTTCTTGAGATTTCCCCCCATGCGCTCGGAAGCTGCCCTGAGATCACGTGGGACGCGTTTCCTGATGCGCTCGGTGTATGGACTGTCGTCTCCATAGTCATCGACGATGAATGACGGCGCTCGCAGTTCACGTCGGGTCACCGGGCGGCCGCCGGTGTGCAGTCCCGTCTGCGCCACTCATCAGTACAGTCGCGAAGGGAAAACGAAAATGGGTACTTACTTCCTGCAGACGCCCAAGTACAACCGTGAGTTCAAGGAGACCAAGCCGGTCTCGGCCCCGCCGGCCTTCATGGACCGCCGGGTGCTGGACTCGCTGCTGAAGACGGCGAAGACGGCCGCCAAGTAGTCAATCCATATAGCGTGGTCCGCCTGGTGGCGGGCCACGCGTATTTCTTCGCCCGACGCCGGGACGTTCCCGCCTGGCGCTCTATCCTGCCCGCTTTGCAGAATCCGAGGTTTCCGTCATGGTTGACTTTCCGCCAGTATTCGAACGCACGGTTTCGACCGTCAGCGCGCTTTCCAGCGCACAGTCCGAAATAGATCGCCTCGGGTTCCACGCATACTTCCGCACGTTCGATGAGACGGAGTACACCACGTCCTACTGCGAGTTGGAGGACGCGCACGGCAACGTCCGATCGCGTGCCGCCGGCAAGGGAAACCGTCACCAGTCCGAAGTAGGTTCGTACTTCGAGGCGTTGGAACACTTCTATTCGGCGGGCTACACCGTGGACCGCCGGGAACAGAGTGGGGCTGCTCTCGCCACCGCGCGCAAGGTGGCCGCTCAGCCAGCTCTGGCCAAGAACAGGATGATTCAGAACCTGGCCACGGAGTACCCCGACGCCCAGATGGGCGTCGTCGAAATGCACCGCTACACCACCGCCGAGCCACTGCTGTACCCGATCTTCCCCACCGATGCCCGCTACTGGGACAACCCGCTGCCCGGCGACGAGTTGGAATACGAGCAGTACCTCAACTACCAGGGGACCTCCGGCTCCGCGGCCGGCGTGAACCACGATGAGGCCTTGCTGCACGCCGTGGGCGAAATCGTTGAGCGCGACGCACAGTCCCTGGCACTTATCGAATGGTTCTGTGTCGACAAGCCGCACGTGAGGCTGATCGAACCGGCGTCCCTTACCGGGGCGCTCGCCGACGTCTACCAGGCCGTCCGCGAGGCGGCCGAGCACGGCACCGGCGACGTAGGCGGCCGGGCGGTACGCCTCGTTGATATCACCAGCGACCTGGGGATCCCCGTCGTCATGGCGGTGCTCACCCGCCCCGGAGACCAGGCCAGCCTGTGCGGGCTCGGCTGCTCGATCTCCCCAGGCTACGCAGCCTACCGCGCCATGACGGAGCTGATCCAGGGCTGCCACGCCCTCTCGGCCGACCCGGAGTTCCACCTCGGCGAGCAGCGGGCGTTGGAGCGGCTCGCCGACTGGCCTGTCCTGGGCCAGATGCTTCGGTGCGACCTCGATGAGGTCCTGTCCCGGGCCGTGGTGACCGAGCAGCCGCTGCGCCGTCCCCCCATCGAGACCGGGACGTTGACCCTGGACAGCGCTCTGACATTCCTCCAGACGACGCTGGAGCACCATGGCTTCGAGATCTACTGGCGGCCCGTGGCTGCGGAATCCGAACACATCTCCGTGGTGACCGTGGCCGTTCCTGGACTTGAGGACTTCGCCAAGATCACGCACGGCTACCCGGTAACGCCCACTGGACGTGGGTGGGACCGGTGGGTCGAGATCTTCGGACTGTCCGACGACGATCTGGCGGCCGTCGAAGCCGACGAGGCGGAGAGCGGCGCCGTCCGATGACCGCGACCGAGCTGATCCGATCGGCGGTGCTGGTGTTCCTGGTTGTCGGCGGTACATACGCGGCACTCCACAACCCGCCGGGTCTGTTGTCGTGGCCGATGTACTCCAGCATCGCGTTCTATCGATTCGACCTGTACACGTCCCCCAATATGACGCTCGATTCAAGGATCGACCAGGACCTGCGGACCGGCGTCTTCGACCCTTTCAGCACCGACGGTCAGATCGACCGGTATTTGGAGTTCCTCAGAGACGTGCACGGAATCCACCCGATTGGCACCGTGGTCGCCGTCGGGCGATCCGGCGAGACAACACGGAGTGTGGGACGTGGCGCACCCGTGGATGTATGAGTACATCCGAGCCGGATTCCATGGCGCGATATCGGAGTCCGACGTCCGCTGGTTCCGGATCGGCCTGGCCCTGGCGGCGATCCTGCAGTGGGCCTTCGATCTGGGCGACGGAGGCTGGCACTACCTCGATCGAGACCGGTTCGTCGGCTTCCGCTACGCACGCGTCTTCACACTCCTACCTCGCCAGGAGCGCACGTATCACGTGCTCTACTGCCTCAAGCTGGCCGCCGCGATCTTGCTGCTGTCCGGGTACTTCCCTCAGCCCGCTTCCGGGATGCTGGCTCTCGCCTGGTTCTTCGAACTCAGCTTCAATCCGGCCAATCAGACCTGGCTGATGCTCTCGGCCGCGGTCCTGTCGACCTTCATTGGCTCCGGTGAGCGCGGTACCTTCGCTCTTGACCACGCCACGCTGCGCTACGAGCCGTTCGCCGTATTGCTCGCTGTCCTTTTGTACTGGCAGATGTATTGGGCGTCCGCCGTCCGGAAACTCCGCTCGCCGGAGTTCATGGAAGGGGCCGTCCTGCACCGGATGTTCGAGCACGCCTGGCGGCTGCAGGGGACGACGCGGGTGCGTCAGTCCTGGTATCCCCGCTGGTTCGTGTCAACCATGATCGAACCTGATCACGAGATCTGCAAGCGACGATGGCGGCCGTTCGCGGCGGCCACGGTCGCCACCGAGGCCGCCGTTCCGATCGGCCTCGCCATCCCCGCGCTATGGCCGTACGCGCTGCTCGTCGGCGGCCTGATGCACGTGATTTTCGTGGCCTACTTGCCGCGCAAGATCTTGCCGTTCACGGTGGCCACGATCGCGGGGTACTTCCTGTTCGCCGCGACTCTCGCAGTCTGATAGCCCGCACAAGTCGGAGAGTACTGATGCCGAGCACGACCCGTGTACCCCTCGCCGAGTTCTACTCGATCTACCGCGATGCGCTGCTTCCCGTCGCGCCGTCGGCAGCCGCGCGGGGAGCGCTGCCGTCGCGCGCCGTGTCCTACTGCCCTCCGGTCACCGCGGCTACAGGGCTTGGCTGGTATCTCTTTCCTCCAGTCGACTTCGCACTGCGCTGGAATGCCGAGTCGCTGGAGTTCACGCTGCTGGCAGCCAACGAGCCGACCCGGTGGCAGTCGATGGCCGGCGGCGTGGAATTGCGACTGCCGCAGGCCGATGAGGTGGTGCAAGATGTCGTCGACACCCACCCGCAGGACGCAGAGGCTGTGCGCGAGAACGCGACGATGTTCATCGGCGCTGACCCGATGCTCCCCGATCTGGTCGACATCTCGACGGGCATCGTGGCCAGGACCGCGCCGGGCTGGGCGCTTCTCGTGCGATCCTGCGCGAACTTCCCTCCTCGGACCGGCATCCAGATCCTCGAAGGCGTCCTGGAAACCAGCTGGTACCGCTTCTGCGTCCCGGTCCTGCTCCGGGTCGCCAAGACCGGCGAGGTTGTCCGTTTCCATCGGGAGGTCCCGATGGCGATGCTTCAGCCGGTCCCGGAGGAGCTTCTCTCTCGCGGGGCGCTGGATCTGCCCGAAGGTCGCCCTGGCGTCGCGACGATGGGTGATGACGTTTGGCGCGAGTTTCTGGAGACCCGGATGCGCCGGGTGAACGCGGTCAAGGCCGGCACGTACCGCGACGAGAGCCGGCGCCGACGGAAGGCCGCCGAAGATGAGGGATAGCTTTCACGGGCCGGTTCACCATCGCGTTCTGTCCAACGGGATGGCCGTCGTCGTCGGTCCCGACCGCCGTCGGCCGCTGGTCGGCACCTGCCTGCTGGTCGGTGCCGGCTCCGCTGACGAGCGCGATGGCGAGCGAGGCGCTGCGCACCTGCTTGAGCATCTGCTGTTTCGGATCGAGGCTGCTGGCGGTGCGGATTATTCAGAGCGGATGGAGAGTATCGGCGCCGTCGGCGTGAACGCGCTGACCGCCTCCGACTTCACCGCGTACTTCTCAGTCGCTCCCTCCGATCGAATCCATGACGTCCTGCGCTGGGAGGCGAAACGCCTAGCGCCACTTGTCGTTTCCGAGCAGATACATCGCGACGAACTGCGGGTCGTCCGCAACGAGCGACAGCAGGAGTGTGACGATCGTCCGTACGCGTTGTGGCTGGAAGAGCTGCTTGCGGTCACGCTTCTGCCGGAAGACAGCTACCGTAATCTGCCGAGCGGCCGTCCTCAGGACCTTGAGACGCTGGACCTGGCTAGCGTCAAAACATTTCACCGCCGGAACTACTCGGCGCGCAACGCTGTCCTCTGCGTCGTTGGGGATGTGAGCCCGGAGGCTGTCATGGATGCCGCCGAGGCTTTCGTGAACGGCGCTGACGGCCTGACATCGGACGGCCGTACCAACGACGCGCCAGCACGGCATTTACTGGGCGCAGCAGGGATGCGCATGGTTCCCGCCGTCGGCATTCCCGCACGCATGGTGTTCAGCACGCATTGGGCGCCCTCCATCAGACATCACGATTACGCCGCGCTCACCGTTCTCACCGGCCTGCTCGGCCGCGGCCGAGGCTCACGCATCTTCCGCGAACTCGTCCTGCGACTCGATCTGATCGCCCCACAGGAAGGTTACGTTGATGTCTGGCCCCTGCTACGGCGACCGTCATATCTGACCGGTTTCTTTTCTCCAGGTCCGGATGTGAATATCGATCACGCTTTTGATGGGTTTCTCGCCGTTCTGCGTGATCTCGCGTCGGGCAAGGCCGAAGTCACACAGGAGGAAGTGGATCGAGCCGTCCTACTGGCCCGTCATGATGCTGCGAGTTCTTGGTGCGATCTCGGCACGCGGTCGCTGGCGCTGGCCAAGACGGTGTGGACTCATGGCAGCGGTGTGGAGCCCGGCTACGACGACAAGCTGATCGGCGCCGTCACGCCGGAGATGGTGAACCACTTGGCCGCCTCGGTCCTGTCCGACGACAATCGCGCGACGATCTGCTACGTCCCGTCAGAACCCCGCCCCGACGTCGGGAGTCATCAGTGATTCGAGACAATCCCACGCCGACGTACCTGTTCGACTTGGGCGTCTCTGGTATCGCGGTCGATATGCCAGGGTGCCCGATGTTCTACCTCGGATACGGCACTCGCCCGGGCCTGCTCGCGGAAGGCCCAGGGAAGGACGGAGTCTCCTCATTGCTGTACCGGCTCATCACCGACAGGATGATGGCGGCAATGGACGGCCTCGGTATCCCCGAAGGGGCATTGAGCGGGTTCGCCGGTCCCGATAGCGCGGGGATCCAAGCCAGAGTACTGCCACAGCAGGTCGTTCCCGCTGTTCGGATCATCGCCGATCAGGTGCGGACTGCCGACTACGACGACGCGGAGTTCCAGATGAGCCGTCGCGACTATCTGCAGGACGTCGTCTCTGAGGAGTTCGTGGTCGGTCGGCGTGCGCGGCAGTCGCTGCTCGCGCAGTTGTACGGTGGGCGCGGGCGCCTGGCCCGACCGTGGAACGGGACGTACGAGACGGTGGCCGAGCTGACATTGAGTGACGTCGTACGATGCCACACGGCCGGTCGCCGACGAGGTCGCATGGTGCTGGTCGGCGATCTCGGCGAAGCCCGAGTTCTCCAGCATGTTCCGGAACTGCTCAAGGACTTGTGCCCCGTCGATCGTGAAGAGAGCTTCGCGCCAAGTCCCGAGCAGGCTGTCGTGTCACCTGAATACGGCATCGAGGTCATCGACAGACCGAACTCGGGAATGGTGAAGGTCTGCGTAGCCGCTGTTGCGCCTGCAGCAGGAGACGACGACTCTCTGGTGGCCGAATTGTTGGCAGCGGCTGTGGGAGGCAGTCCCTCGTCTCCTCTGAACCGTGTATTGCGCGACCAAGAAGGCGTTGCTTACAGCCCTTCCGTCACTTACGAATCCGGAGCGCGCCACGGGTTCTTCCTGATTGACGCGCTGGTGCCGAAGGAGAAGACCAGAATCGCTCTGACCTCGATCTTTCGAATGCTGACAGAACTCGCTGACGAGGGCGTCACGGCCGCTCGGCTCGGTGTTCTCAAGGCGTCCTACGCGGCCACCTGGCCGGCGCTGCATCAGACCCCTTGGGCGGTGGGGGAGTGGCTGTTGACCGGTTTCCACGGCGAGAGGAGTCGCGATCCCCTCGGCGACAAGGTCCGACAGATCGCGGATCTGGACCTTGACCGGGTGAACAGCGTGGCGCGGCGCATGTTCGGCGTCGAAGGCGTGGCCGTCGCCTTGGAGGGTGCACGGGACGAGATCGAACGCCAGTTGGCATCATGAAATCCTCGGGTTCGGAGTCTCGGCGGGAGAGTATGCAGCCCAACATCCTGCGCGCGTTGTCGGCCGACAAGCGGATACTGACGGTTCTGGCAGCAGAATGGCTTTCGACCTTCGGCGACCAGATGCTGTTCATCGTCGTCGCTCTGTGGGTCCGGCAGACGACCGGTAGCGCATCCCGGGCCGGTCTGACCTTCTTCGCGATGGCCGTCGGAGGCGCGATCACACCGCTCGTGGCCTTCCGGATCGACCGCTGGCGCCGGCTCAGCGTCCTGCGCTGGACGAACATCCTGACCGCGGTCGCGGTCGCGAGCCTTGGTCTCGCCGGACCGCGTCACGGCCTGTGGCTCGTCTATGCCGTCATGGCCGCATACGGGTTGTCCGGAGCCGTCTCCGGATCCGCGTCGGGGGCGCTGTTGCCGGACTTGGTGCCGCGCGCCGACTTGGGCCGAGTCAATGGGATGAACACTTCGGTGAGCCAAGCGATCCGGATCGTCGCACCTCCCGCGGGCGCTGGCGTGCTGGTGTGGGCGGGTGCGCACGCCGTGGTCATGATCGATTTCCTCACATTCGTGGTCGCCGCGGTGATGCTGTCTTTCACCAAGATCGAGGAGTCGCCTGGCGAACCAGAAGCGGGGCGCTACTGGCACACGGTGTTGGCCGGCGCCAGGCACCTTCGCCGTCAGCACTCGCTTCGCGACATCACCGCGGCCTGCGTCGCGACGATGCTCGTCGTCGGCTTTCTGGAAACGCTGATCTTTCCGGTGGTGACCGACGGCTTGCATCGCCCGGTGTCCTTCATCGGCGTCTTGAGCGCGGCTCAAGGAGCCGGCGCCGTGATCGGGGGCCTGGCAGCTGCAGCCTTCCTCGACCGGCTGCGGCCCCCATCGGTGGTGGCGCTCGGCATCGCCTTCCTCGGGACAGGAACCGCCTTGGTGGCGATTCCCTCGATCACCCCGGTCATCTTCGGGATGGTGCTGACCGGCGTGGCGATTCCGTGCCTGTCAGTGGGAGCCGCCACTGCCATCCAGCACGAGACGCCCGATTTCCTGCTCGGACGAACGTTCACCGCCTTCTCGTTCGCGTTGAACACGCCCAGCGCGATCTCGATCGCTCTCGGCGCCGAAGCCGCAGCCGTGCTGGATTACCGCCTGGCGATCGCCTCGGTGGCGGCGCTGCTCGGGGCCGTCGCTACGAGCCTTCTCTTCAGGTCGGCGAGTTCCGACTTTGATGAAGCCGGACACGAGGAATCCATACGCGTCGGCTCGACGAACTGAGGAGCGCCAAGGCGTGAAGCGCCTTGGGCTTCCGTTACAACGGAAGCTTGACAGCGATCGGGTCCACCGGCGTGGTGTAGGTAATCTTCGCCGGCGACGGGACGCGAGACGGGCCCGAGCAGCGGACGTGACCTTTGGCGGCAGGTCGGGACCCGTTGCCTGGCCTGCCGCCAGGAAGAAGAGTGCGGCGCGATCCCACGAGTGTGCGGCCATGCAGAAGGCCTTCACCAGCGGATACAGGTGGCGATCCTATGGCGAGACGAAACCAGACGGCGAAACCAGCCCTGTTCGCCCTAGCTGCTACTCCGGAGCGCTCCCCGAGGTCCGATACCGTCGCAACAACGACCTGCCTGGGCAACCGAGAGGGCCTGGTCGGTTGGGTCGCGGGCCGTACGCGCGCTGCTACTCGGCTGGTGGCGGGTGGTCTGAGATTCGCGATCTACTGGCGGGTGTCGACCGAAGGCCATCAGGATTCTGTGATGTCGTGGGCCCGGCAGCTGTGCCGGGCGCTGGCGACAATCGCCTGCGAGGCCCGGAGTGTGATCGGGCCGCATGCTGGGCACGTCTACCTGCGGCATCCGGCCGATGTGTCGCTGGCGAGGTTGCCGGTGCGCCTGGCACTGAGAGCTCGCCGGTTCGTGCGGATAGCGCATCGTCACGGCGTCCGTATCAGGGCGACGTCGCTTGGTCAGGATTCCGCGACGATGAGCGGCTGGGCCCCGTCCGGGATGTGCCCGATCCACTCTTTGCTCAGCACACCGGCAACCGGATGTGGCGTGCTTTCGGTCGCCGCTGCCGCAGCCTGCGAACGGATCTCGGTTGCGGTGTCGGGGTCCAGACCATGCACCCATACCCGCTGGGGGTTGCCGCGCCGGGGGAAGAGGACGGCTCTGATCTGGTAGTCCGCCAGGATCTCGCGGCGCTCGGCGTTGTCGGCGGCTTGGCTCCACTGGTCGGCGACGGTCAGACCGGTCATAACCCACTGCATTGATGCCGGCCGGTCCGGTAGTGCCTTCAGCTGCTCGATTTCCGCGCCCATGCGGGCGTAGTGCTCGCGGAACCATTTCGCGTCGTCGGCGTGGTCGTACAGCCCGGCGCTGCGGTCTTCGCGGAGGCGCGCACGGTCCGCCTCCAGCTCCGCGATTCGTGCGGCGTGCCCGGTGCCGGGGTCGTATTCTCGCCGGAACAGTGGGATGCGGCCGTATTCGTTGAGGAACCACTCGGTGACGATCTCGTCCATCTTGGATTTGGCAATGGTTGGGGCGGGTTGGCAGTCGGCTGCGGCCGGGACGCCGCGCACTCGGGATGTGCAGCCGTAGGCCATGCCTCCGGTCCTCCCCGCTATGTACAGCTTCTGCCCGCAGGTTCCGCAGTATCCAAGTCCTGACAGTAGGCTGACTCCCTTAGGGGCGCGCTTGCCATCGCGCTTGGGTGCGCACTTCGCGACGAGCGCATCGCGAGTGGCGCGATCCCACAGGGGCGGGGCGATCCGTCGCGGGTGACCGTCTGGACCGAGCACCGGTCGCCCGCCGTGCATCAGGTAGCCCAGCGCTGCTTCGGAGGTCAAGATGTCACGCAGGGCCTTGGGGGTCCACGGGCTGCCCTTGGGCTGGCGGCCGTACATCACGGCACGATGGTCGGCGGGCGACAGCACTCCGGTGCGTGTTAGTCGTACTGCCTCGGTCGACGGGGTGACATTCCCGGTCTCGTCGGCCAGTAGCCGCTCGGCCACCGTGCGGATGACCTCGGCCGCGGTCTCGTCAATCGCGACGTGGTCGACCTTCCCGGTCGGTATGAGCCGTACAAACCGGTACCCGTAGGCGTTTTTCTGCTTAGGTTGTCCGGCCGTGCGCGCGCGAAGCGTCTCGTCGCGGTTGCGCCTCTGGATCGCCCGGAGCTCCATCTGCGCTCCGAACGCCTCCATCGAGAAGCGCATCTCATCGCTCGAGTCGTCCAGGTCCCACGGCCCCGGGTGGCCGAAGGTGACCAGCAGGCGACCTTCGTCCTTCATCATGTACCCGGTGTTGAGCACGTCCCGCTGGTTGCGCCCGATCCGGTCCACGGCCGCCCCCGCTATGCCGGCATACGGCCCCATCTCTCCCCGCAGCCACGGCCCGAGCGCCGGGCGATCGAGGGGATTGGTCGCACCGGACACCTCCCAGTCATCGGCCCACGCGATGACGTGTCCGTCCACCGCCGTGACAGCTTCGAGCACTTGATCGCGCTGACGCTCCGGGGAAGAGGTAGCGTCGACCTTGCGGGACAGCCTTCGCACACCTACTAGGCATTTCCCGCATCCGTCGTATTCGGTCGTGATCATGTCCTCTATCATGGCATCTGGCCCCATTGGTCCACTCCAACGCGTGTGCGAATAGGTGGGGTACCCCGGCGGGAAGAACCACTTCGAGGTGGACCGCGAGGCCGCCGAGGTGGCGATGCAGGCCGCGCCCGCGGCCCGGGCCATGGTGCTGGAGAACCGGGCCTTCCTCGGCCGCGCCGTCCGCTACCTCGCCGAGGCGGGCATCACGCAGTACCTGGACATCGGCACCGGCCTGCCCGGCGCCGGCAACACCGGCGAGGTGGCGCGCGCGATCCAGCCCGACGCCAAGGTCGCCTACGTCGACTACGACCCCATCGTCGCCGTCCACTCCCGCGCACTGCTCTCCGGCGACGAGAGCCGCACCACGGTGGTGCTCGCCGACGTGCGCGAGCCCAAGTCGATCCTGGAGCACCCGCAGGTCCGCGAACTGCTCGACTTCGACCAGCCGGTCGCGGTCCTGATGGTCGCGCTGCTGCACTTCGTCGCGCACGAGGAGGACGCCGCCGGCATCCTCGAGACCTTCCGCGACGCCCTGGCCCCCGGCAGCGCCCTGGTCATCTCGCACGGCACCGACGGCGGCCAGCCCGAGGTCTCCGCCGCCGCCCGCAAGGGCTGGGACAACGCCAAATCCCGGCTCGTGGTCCGCGACCACAAGGAGATCGCCGCGCTGTTCGGCGACTTCGAACTCGTCGAGCCCGGCGTCGTGCAGCTGCCGCTGTGGCGCCCGGTCGGCGAGGTGCGCGCGGACTGGGAGACGATCTGGCTCGACGGCGGGGTCGGCTTCAAGCGCTGAGCGCGGTCGTGGCGGTTCTCGGATAGATCGCCGCGGTTCTTGGATAGTGGGTCGGGTCCGGTGTCGAGAACGCCGGACCGGCTCCGTCCCAGGGGTGCAAGCGGCCGACGGGGCCGCGCGACACCGAAGGAGAACCGCCATGACGACCCCCACGACGACCACCCGGAAGATCCGGCGCATGGACCACGTCAGCATCAACGTCGAGGACATGGACGCCGCGAAGCGCTTCTTCCTCGACGGCCTCGGCATGGAGCTGGTCGGCGAGGCGAAGGTCGGCGGCGAGCTGGTGGGCCGGGTCATCGGGCTCCCCGAGCCGATGTCCGACGTGGTCTTCGTCCGCACCCCGGACGGCCACAGCCAGATCGAGCTGGTCAAGCACCTGGCCGCCCCCGACAAGCTCGGCCCGCACGCCCCGGCGTCGAACCGGCTGGGGCTGATCCACATCTCGTTCGTGGTCGAGGACCTGAACGGCGTCCTGGCCGACCTGCGGGCCCAGGGCTACGACACCATCGGAACGGTCGAGAACTACGCGGACCTCTACCTCCTGTGCTTCCTGCGCGGGCCCGAAGGGGTCATCGTCGAGCTGTCCGAGGACATCAGCCCGGAGCAGAACGGCTGAGGCCGGCGATCGCCTGATCGTTTCGCTCCCACCCTCACTGCGAAGGGAAACACCATGAAGTACCTCCTCCTCAAGCACTACCGCGGCGGCCCGGTCCCGGCCGTCGACTTCCCGCCGATGGACCAGTGGACGCCCGAAGAGGTCGACGACCACGTCCAGTTCATGCGCGACTTCGCCGCCCGGCTGCACGAGTCCGGCGAGTTCGTCGACATGCAGGCGTTGTCCGCCGACGGAGCTTTCGTCCGCGGCGGCGGCCAGGGCCGGCCGCCGGTCACCGACGGGCCGTTCGCCGAGACCAAGGACCTGATCGCCGGCTGGTACATCATCGACGTCGACTCCTGGGACCGCGCGGTCGAGATCGCCGGCGAGCTGTCCGCCGTGCCCGGCCCCGGCGGCGAGCCGCTCTACGAGTGGCTGGAGGTCCGGCCCTTCCTCGGGGCCGAGGCCCCGAAGTCCTCCGAGTGAGCTGCGAATGAGCGAGCCGCGAATGAGCGAGCTCGACGAATCGCTGCTGCGGAACCTCGTCCCGGCGGTGATCGGCGTCCTCGTCCGGCGCGGGGCGGACTTCGCCGCGGCCGAGGACGCCGTCCAGGAGGCGCTGATCCGGGCGTTGCAGACCTGGCCGGAGGACCCGCCGCGCGATCCGAAGGCCTGGCTGGTCACGGCCGCCTGGCACAAGTTCGTCGACGCCGCCCGCGCCGAGACCTCGCGCCAGCGCCGCGAGCTGGCCGTGGACGCCGAGCCGCCGGCCGGCGAGGTCGTCGGCGCCGACGACACGCTGCGGCTGTACTTCCTGTGCGCACACCCGACGCTCCCGGCAGCCGCCGCCCTCGCGCTGACGCTGCGCGCGGTCGGCGGCCTCACCACGCGCCAGATCGCCGACGCCTGCCTGGTCCCGGAGGCGACCATGGCGCAGCGCATCGTCCGGGCCAAGCGCAAGATCGAGGGCCTGCCCCTGGACCAGCCCGGCGATCTGGCGACCGTCCTGCACGTGCTCTACCTGGTCTTCAACGAGGGCTACGGCGGCGACGTCGACCTGGCAGCCGAGGCGATCCGGCTGACCCGGCACCTGGTCGTCCTGACCGACGGCGAACCCGAAGTGTCAGGCCTGCTGGCGCTGATGCTCCTGCACCACGCGCGCCGCGCCTCCCGCACCGGCCCCGGCGGCCGGCTGATCCCGCTGGCCGAGCAGGACCGCTCCCGCTGGGACACCGCGCTGATCGCCGAAGGCGTGGAGATCCTGCAGGTGGCGCTGGCCAAGGACCGGCTCGGCGAGTACCAGGCGCAGGCCGCGATCGCCGCGCTGCACGCCGACGCGCCTCAGGTCGCTGCCACGGACTGGGTGCAGATCGTGGAGTGGTACGACGAGCTGCTGGCCTTCACCGACAGCCCGGTGGTCCGCCTGAACCGCGCGGTGGCGGTCGGCGAGGCCGACGGACCGCAAGCGGGCCTGGCGGCGCTGGTCGACGTGGACGCCGACGTGCCCCGGCACACTGCGGTGGCCGCGTACCTGCACGAGCGCGCCGGGGATCTGACACTGGCCGCCGAGCTGTACGCGGAAGCGGCGCGCGCCGCGACCAGCGTGCCGGAGCTGGAACACCTGACGCGGGAGGCGGCTCGGGTGCGGCAGCTGTCGCGCTCCTAGCTGCCGCACCCGAGCTTGGGAATGTGTCTATTGCACAGATTCGGCCTACTGCGCGGCCCAAGCAGCAGCCTGCTGCGCCGCCAAAGCGGTCAGATCCCCGAGCGCGACGTTGTAGTCCACGACGTGCGTCCCCAGATCAGAGGTCTGCGTCGAGGTCGGCAACAACCCGCCGAGGTCGGTGAGCTCCAGCCACGAGGCGCCGTCCTGGTTCTCGCACTGCCCGAGCAGCTCGCCGCGGAAGTGCGCGAAGCCCGCCGGGACGTCCGGCAGCGTGTACCCGGCGGCGACGACGGCGAGGTCGCCGTTCGGCAGCAGCGCGTTGCCGTCGACGAGCTGGCGCGAGGGCAGGTAGCTGTCCAGCGGCTGCTGGCTGTCCGGCGCGGCGCCGGCCAGCAGGGCGTGCGGGTTCGTGCACGCGATCTGGTACCCGGCGCCGGTGGGCTGGCCGAACACCGCGTTCGCGCCCGGCGCCTGGCCGGCCGGCTCGTTGTAGCTGGAGTACGCCACCACGCAGCCGAACGCCGTGTCGTTCGAGCACACCGGGATGTGCTGGAACGTGGCCCCGGAGTCGGTGCCGCCGCCGTCGGCCTTCCCCACCGGCACCTGCACGTTCCCGCCGAGCAGGTACGCCCCGACCAGCTGCCGCTGCATCGCCGCGTTCCCGTCGATCTGGTTCTGCATCAGGGTGATGAGGTCGGCGCTGCCCTGCGAATGCCCGATCAGGATCACGCCGCGCCGCTTGCCGGTGGCCGGGTCGACGTTGTCGTGCGTCCAGTAGTCCTGCCAGGCCTGCGCCACGTCCATCTCGCCGGTCGCCAGGTCGGCCGGGGACTTCAGCACCAGCCCCAGCGCCACCTCGGTCAGCGGCGCCTGGCGGTACACGGGCACGAACATCCGGCAGGTGCCGGCGAAGCGCTCGGCCTGGGCCAGCGTCACCGCCATCTCGGCGTCGGTCGGCGTCGGCGGCAGCGAGCCGACCTGGAGCAGCGGGTTCGGCAGCGTGTCGATGGTCGGGTAGACGTAGAAGCAGTCGACCGGCTGCGCCGAGGGGATCGGGAACGGTTCGTCGACCGCGCCGACGTCCTCCGGCTTGCCGCTGGGGTAGTGCACGGTCGGGCCGCACAGGTTGTTCGCCAGTGCCGGATTGCACAGCCACACCGGCGCGGCCAGTGGTGAGGCGACCGATGGGCTGGCCGAACTCGACGTGTCGGAGGCGGCGCGCGCCGCCGATATCGGTGCGGTAGCTACGAGGCCTGAGATCAGCAGGCTGGCGGCGAGGGCGGGAATCGACCTGTTTCGCTTCATGGACGGGCTCCTTCCCCGGGACGCGTGGTCAGGTGAGCGGGACCATGCGCCGACCGGGTGGCAGGCTGACGGGGGGTTGGTCGTCGCGCAGGCTGAGGTCGACGGGGACCGGGGAGTCCACGAGGACCGACAGGTCGTCGACGCGTACCTCGACCGGACCGTGCGGCGTCGGCACGGAGCCGCGGGCCCAGTCGAGGTCGCCGAGGCGGGGTGCGACGCGGACCCGGGCGTACCCGGGCTCCGCGGGGGTGATGCCGAGCACGTACACCAGCAGGTCGCGGCTGGGGGTGGCGGACCAGCCGTGGCAGGCGCTGCCGCCCTCCCAGGTCTCGCGCAGGGCCGTGGGCCCGGCGTCCAGGAGCTTGCCCCAGTCGCGGCACAGATCGGGGACGCGGTCGGCCGCGCCGAGCAGCGCGAGCGCGTCGTGCACCACGTAGCGGAAGAACGGCTGCGCGCCGACGACCAGGTGCTCGGTGTCCCAGTCGGGCACCGGGGCGGCGAACATCGCGGCCGCCGCCGGGGCGCCGTCGGCGTCATCGTGGCGTTCGGCGGGTCGGTCGAGGAAGCGCGGGAGACGCTGACCCGGCTCGCTGACGAGATGGGCGAGATGGGCGAGATGGGCGAGATCCAGCTCGATCTCAGCCGTCGGCGAAGAGCTGGACTACCGCCGCACAGCCAGCTCCATATCCTCCATCGCGACATCCTCCCCATCAGCGTTCTGCATCCGCACCCGCACCGCCGAGCCGCTGCGCGTGTCGACCACCTTCAGCGGCGCCGCGTCGTCCTGCAGGTACTTGTCGCCCCACTGCATCAGCCCCAGCACCACGGGCAGCAGGTCGCGCCCCATCTCCGTGAGCACGTACTCGTACCGCGTCCGCTGGCCCGGCTCCCGATAGGGCTGCTTCGCCAGCACCCCGAGCTCGGTCAGCTCCTTCAGCCGGGCCGCCGCGACCGCCTCCGTCACCCCGACCCGGCGCGCGAAGGCGTCGAAGCGCGTTGTGCCGTAGTACGCCTCGCGCAGCAGGAGGATCGCCGATCGGGTGCCGATCGCGCTGATCGCCTTGTCGATCGAGCACTGCTCGGCCGTCCAGCGGTCGCGGTCGGCCAGGACGGGTTCCAGCTGCATCGCCATGTGAGCCACCTTACCTTGACTTGAGTCGACCATAGCCAGGATCTATCCTCTAGCTATAGTCAACAAAAGTCAGAGAGGGGCAGGGTCATGGCGACTGCACGGGACGCGGTGATCGTGGGGGCGGTCCGCACTCCGATCGGCAAGGGCAAGCCCGGCGGCGCGCTGTCCGGCGTGCATCCGGTGGACCTGCTGGCGCACACGCTGCGCGCGCTGGTGGAGCGGACCGGCGTGGACCCCGCGCTGGTCGAGGACGTCATCGGCGGCTGCGTCGACCAGGCCGGGGAGCAGGCGATGAACACCACGCGCAACGCCTGGCTGGCCGCCGGGCTGCCGGAGACGGTGCCGGCGGTGACGGTGGACCGGCAGTGCGGCTCCTCGCAGCAGGCCGTCAGCTTTGCCGCGCAGGGCGTCATCGCCGGGGCGTACGACCTGGTCGTGGCCTGTGGCGTGGAGTCGATGAGCCGCGTGCCGATGTGGTCGAACGCGGCCGGCAAGGACCCGTTCGGTCCCGGCGTCGCGGCCCGCTACCCCGAAGGCCTGGTCCCGCAGGGGATCAGCGCGGAGCTGATCGCGGCCAAGTGGGGCCTCAGCCGGGAGCGGCTCGACGAGTTCGCGGCCGAATCGCACCGCCGCGCGGCGGCGGCCCACGCCGCAGGGCGCTTCGCGGACGAGACCGTGCCGATCCTGACCGAAGCGGGCCTGGTCACCACGGACGAATCGGTGCGTTCGACGACTACTCCGGAAGTCCTGGCAGGCCTGCGCACCGCCTTCGAGGACCCGAGCTACGCCGAGCGCTTCCCGCAGATCGACTGGTCCGTGACCGCCGGCAACAGCAGTCCTATCAACGACGGCGCGGCGGCCCTGCTCATCGCCAGCGCCGAGACCGCCGAGCGCCTCGGCCTGACCCCGCTGGCCCGCCTGTACAGCTTCGCCGTCGTCGGCGACGACCCGATCATGATGCTCACCGGCATCATCCCGGCGACGGAGAAGGTCCTGCGCCGCGCCGGTCTGAAGCTCGACGACATGGACCTGATCGAGGTCAACGAGGCCTTCGCCTCCGTGGTCCTGGCCTGGCAGGCCGAAACCGGCGCCGACCTGGCGAAGGTCAACGTCAACGGCGGCGCCGTCGCCCTGGGCCACCCCCTCGGCGCCAGCGGCGCGCGCATCATGACGACGCTGGTGCACGAGATGCGGCGGCGCGGGGTGACCTACGGCCTGCAGACTATGTGCGAGGCCGGCGGGCTGGCGAACGCGACGATCATCGAAGCGCTCTGATCTGCCACGAAGGCCGCTGAACTGCGGCTACAAAGCCGCGAGCCAGCGGTGCTCGGGATACACGCCGCCGATAAGCTCGGCCAGCCGTCCGCGCTGCGCCGAGCTCAGCTCCGGCACCGCACCCTCGAAGTCCCGCTGATCCTTGGGTCGCGCGTGCTTGGCCTTGAACAGCAGCACCAGCTCAGGGGTCAGATACGGGATGCCGTCGGCGGTGCGGCGGATGATCTCCGCATACGGCAACCGGATCGTCGGGACGTGCCGACAGATCCACGCGCCTTCCTCATGCGGCTCGCGCATCACGTCGACGAGGTAGTCCCCGCTGGCCTGGTCGCGCAGCCAGGTCTGGTGCGTCGCGGCGATCACCTCGGCGGTGGCGTCCTCCCACAGCTGGTTCTGGCCGACGCCGTCGAAGACGTAGCCTGGAAAGAGCCCGCTGATCTCGGCGAAGTCCGCGGCGGGGATCGCGATCTCCAGGTCGGCGTGGCGTCGGGTCTGCCGACCGAGGAACAAGTCCAGCGCCCAGCCTCCCGCCACATACCAGGGTGTCGCGACACCGGCCAGCCGCTGCGCGATCTCCGGCGGCGTCCAGGCGCGGGCCCACCTGTCGTCGAGGGCCTCGATGTCGGCGGGGGACAGGTCGATCCAGCCGCCGTGCTCTGATTCGCTCACCAGAGTGAACCTACCAAGGTTGTCGGGCCACTCTACAAAACCGTTAAATCAGTGTTCTCCCTCTATCGCCCCGCCGAACGCGCAGGTCCGATCCTGGACACGGTAATCGGGCAGCATTGTGTGGGGGGATCCATGACATCGAGCACGTCAAAACAACGTTGGCACAGATGGTCCTTAGGCGGCCTGAGTTCCCTGGCGCTGGCCCTCGGGAGCGTCGGCGTGGCCGTCGGCCTCGTCTCCGGGCCCGCCGGGACGGCGCACGCCTCCAGCGGCGCGCCGACGTTCGTCCAGCAGGCCTGGGCGCACGCCGGCGGGGTCGGCGCGCTGACGGTCAAGCCGACCGCCGCCGTCGCCACCGGCGACCGGCTGGTCGTCGAGGTCGGGGTGTGGAGCGTGGGGGCGGCGACCGCCGGGTCGGTGACCGACTCCGCCGGCGACGCCTACACCGAGCTGACGCACTTCACCGCCTCGGACGGCACCGAGATGAGCGTCTGGACCGCGCAGGTCACCTCCGGTGGCGGCACGATCCCCACGCTGACCGCCAAGCCGACCGGCTCCGCCGACGTCGGCGTGGCGATGCTGGAGTACTCGGGCGTCTCCAGCATCGGCGGCGCCTCGGTCGTGGACGTCCAGGGGCACGCCACCGGCAAGACCTCCGGCGCGGGAACCATTGCGGCCGGCGCCACGGCGCCGACGACGGCCGCCGGGGAACTCGCGCTCGGCTTCTACGCCGACTCCGGGTTCGGCAACGCCCTGACCGCCGGCGCCGGTTTCACCAGCCGGGTCAACGTCTCCCAGGTCAGCGACATGGAACTGGCCGCGGAGGAGCAGCTCACCGGCGCGGCCGGCGCCACCCCGAACGCCACGTTCGGGACCGGCGCCTCGACGATCTGGCTGGCCGCGACCGTGGTCCTGAAGCCCGAGGGCTCCGGCGCCGCGACCGCTCCGGGGACGCCGACGAACGCCGCCGCCACCGCCGGCAACGCCTCCGCCAGCGTCACCTGGAGCGCGCCCGCGGACGGCGGATCTCCCGTCACCGCCTACACCGTCACGCCATACGCCGACGGTGTCGCTGGCACCCCGACCATCGTGACCGGCACCCCGCCGGCCGCCACGGCGACTCTGACCGGGCTGACCAACGCGGTGCCGTACACCTTCACCGTCAGCGCGACCAACGCCGTCGGCACCGGCCCGGTGTCGCAGCCCTCGAACACCGCGGTCCCGGACCCGGTGCCCAACGGGCAGTTCGGCGCGCTCCAGACCTGGCCGATCGTCGGCGTGCACTCGGCGGTGCTCGACGACGGCAAGGTCCTGGTCTGGGACGGCTGGCAGAACCCGCAGCCCACCCACGTCTACGACCCGGCGACCGGGACGTTCACCACCGCCACGCCGAGCGACAGCCTGTTCTGCAGCGGCCTGGCCAAGCTCCCGGACGGCCGGGTGCTGGTGGCCGGCGGCTACGGCGCCTCCTCGACCGGCATGCTCGGCATCGCCGACACCAACATCTTCGACCCCGCGGCCAACACCTGGACCCGCGCCGCCGACATGCACCTGAAGCGCTGGTATCCGGACCTCACCGAGCTGCCGGACGGCCGCTACGTCGCGCTCAGCGGCAACTCCAGCGGCGCCAACACCTGGTCGGACACCCCCGAGGTCTTCGATCCGACGGCCAACACCTGGACGCTGCTGTCCGGCATCAGCACGCCACAAGTCCACGAGGTGGAGTACCCGTTCTCCTTCCTCGCGCCGAACGGCAAGATCTTCACCATCGGCCCGGAGGAGGACGTCTCCTACTGGCTCGACGCCGCCGCCGCGACCCCGACCTGGACCTCCGTCGGCCCCAGCGGGCTGAAGAACGGCTCGGCGGTGATGTACCGGCCGGGCAAGATCCTCTACAGCGGCGGTGCCGCGAGCGTGGAGACCACCAGCAGCTCGGTCGCCGCGTCGGCCACCATCGACCTGACCGCGGCCACGCCGGCCTGGCAGGCCGGCGCGCCGATGCACTACCCGCGGACCTACCACACCCTGACCACGCTGGCCGACGGCCGGGTCCTGGCGGTCGGCGGCGAGGCGACCTCGGACCAGAGCGTCGTCACCACCGGCGCGCTGCCGGCCGAGATCTGGGACCCGGCGACGAACCAGTGGACGACGATCGACTCGATCGCCGCCGCGCGCAACTACCACTCCACAGCGGTTCTGCTGCCGGACGGCAGAGTCCTGATCGCCGGCGGCGGGCACCCCACCGGCCTGAGCGACCCGGGCCAGTACAACGCGCAGATCTACTCGCCGTCGTACCTGTTCGACGGCGCGCGCCCGACCATCGCCACCGGTCCCGGGTCGGCCACCTACGGCAGCACGATGACGGTGAGCACCCCGGACGCTTCGTCGATCGCCGCCGTCAACCTGGTCTCCTTCGGCTCCGACACCCACCAGTCGGACATGGACCAGCACTTCGTGCCGCTGTCGTTCACCGCGGGCAGCGGGACGCTGTCGGTGCAGGCACCCTCCGGCGGCGCGCTCGCGCCTCCCGGCGACTACATGCTGTTCATCGTGAACAAGGCCGGCGTGCCGTCGGTCGCGGCCACGGTGCACCTGAGCGCGGCGGCGCCGACGGCGCCCGCCGCCCCGACCGCCGTCACCGCGACGGCGGGACCGTCCTCGGCGACGGTGTCGTGGACCGCCCCGGCTTCCGGCGGCGTGCCGATCACGTCCTACACGGTGACGCCGCACGCCAACGGCAGTGCCCTGACCCCGACGACCGTGACCGGCACCCCGCCCGCGACCTCGGCGACCATCACCGGTCTGACGAACGGGACCAGCCACACCTTCACCGTGACCGCGACGGACTCGGCGGGCACCGGCCCGGCGTCGGCGCCGTCGAACGCGGTGGTCCCGACCAATGTCGTCGCGCCGGTGTTCGTCCAGCAGGCTTCGACGCACACCGGCAGCGCTTCTTCGGCGGGGGTGACGCTCGGCACGCCGATCACGGTCGGGAACCGGCTGGTCGTCGAGGTCGGGGTGTGGAACACGTCCTCGGCGACGGCCACCGCGGTCACCGACTCGGCGGGCAACGCCTACACCGAGCTGACGCACTTCACGGCTTCGGACCACACGGAGATGAGCGTGTGGAGCGCGCCGATCACCGCCGGCGGCGGGACCAAACCGACGGTCACGGCCAAGGTCTCGTCGGCAGCCGCCGTCGGGGTCGCGGCGGTGGAGTACTCGGGCTTGTCGACGGCGGCAGGACTCGCGGCGGTCGATACGCAGGCGCATGCGACCGGGACCACCGGCGCGGCCGGGACGGTCTCGTCCGGGGCGACCGCGGCGGCCTCGTCGGCGGGTGAGCTGGCGGTGGGCTTCTACGAGGACTCAGGGTTCGGCGACGCGTTGAGCGCGGGAAGTGGGTTCACTCAGCGGGTCAACGTCTCGAACACCGGCGACATGGAATTCCTGGTCGAGGACCAGGTTCCGGCGTCCGGAGCCACCTCGGCGGCGACCTTCGGCACCGGAGGCTCGACGGCCTGGCTGGCGGGGACGGTGGTGTTCAAGCACAGCTGAGCAGTCGCGCAACGGCGGTGGGCCCCGGAGATCTCCGGGGCCCACCTTCGTATCCGGCTTCGTATCCGAAACAGCTCGCCTACAGCAGCGCCGTGTTCCCGTGCGCGGAGGACGGCAGGTAGTACCGGCTCCCCGCGAAAGTGGCCTTGTACCCGCCGAGCAGCACCCCGACCGAGTCCAGCAGCCCCGGCGACGTGCTGCACGCCGCGTGGCCGGCGTTGTCCGTCGTGGCGCTGCACAGGAACTCGCCGGTGTTGTCCGTGAACGTGATCTTCTGCCCCACGACCGGCACGCCGTTGCTGGTCAGCGTGGCGTTCAGGTTCGCCTCGCCGAGCGGCAGCAGGGTCAGGGTCGCGGTCCCGGCGGTCAGCGCCGTCGGCAGCGGCTTGATGACCGACACCGCCAGGTAGACCGGGTTGTTGCCGACCCCGATGGTGGCCGTCACCGAATCAGAGGCCAGATTCACCGCCGACACGCTGGCGGCGCCGAAGTCGGCCACGTAGGCCGCGCCGCCGGTGGGCGCCACGACCAGCGCGATGCCGTGCGGTGCGGCGCCGACCGTGAAGGTCGAGGTCACCGTCTCGGTCGCGGTGCTGATGACCGACACGGTTCCGGAGCCGGCGTCGGTGACGTAGACCGTGGAGCCGTCCGGGGTCGCCGCGGCGCTGTGCGGCCTGGCGCCGACGGGCACCGTCGCCGACACCGTCTCGGTCGCGGTGTCGATCACCGAGACCTGGCCGCTGCCGTAGTCGGGCACGTAGACGTGCGAGCCGTCGGGGGAGACCGTCAGGCCGACCGGCGTCTGGCCGACCGGGACCGTGGCGACGACGGTGTCCGTGGCCGCGTTGATGACGGTGACCGAGGAGCCGCCGGTGTCGGCGGCGTAGATCCGGGACCCGTCCGGCGAGACGGCCAGGCCCTCGGCGCCGGGACCGGCGTTGACGGTGGCGATCACGGCGTCGGAGGAGGTGTCGACGACCGAGACGGTGCCGGCGATGTCGTCGCCGACGTAGAGCCGGCTGCCGTCCGGGGACAGCGCGGCGGACTGCGGCTGCCGGCCGACCGGGATGGTCGCCACCACCGCGGGCCCGGCGGCGGCCTGGGTGTCGATGACCGACACCGAGGACGCCCCGGAGTCGGTGACGTAGACCTTGTGGCCGTCGGCCGAGGCGGCGATCCCGGTCGGGGCGGCGCCGACCGCGACCGTGGCGACCACGGTCTGGCTGGCGGTGTCGATGACCGAGACCGTGTTCGACGCCGCGTTCGCGACGTAGACGTAGGTCCCGGGCGGCAGCGCCGAGCCGCCGGCCGCGTGCGCGGTGCCGGCGGCCAGGGCCGGCACCACGGTCGCGGCCAGCACGCCGGCGGCCAGGAGCGCCGAGGCGCGGCGGGGGCGGGTGGACCGGGGTCCGGCG
>NZ_JAACYW010000370.1 GCF_015356825.1 Catenulispora rubra
GTGCTGGGTGGGGGGATGCCGGTGACGGCGGCGCGCGCCGGGTTCGAGGCGTCGGGGGTGTCGGTGGCGGCGACGTTGCGGCAGTTGGGGGCGCAGGTCGATCTGTGGTTGGAGCGGGCGGAGGCGATCACTGATCCGGAGAACGTTGAGCGGCAGGTGCGCTCGGTGGAGCTGGACGCTGCGGCGCGGGTTACGGCGGCGGAGCAGGTGGCTGCGGCGGAGGCTGCGCGGCGTGCGGAGGCGGAGGTCGCGGGGCAGGCCGCCAGTGCGCGTGCGGAGCAGGCTGTGGCTGATGCCGAGGTGGCGCGGGAGGCGTTGAACGCGGCGGTGGTCGCGCATGCCGATCAGGAGCAGGCGCTGCGCGATGAGGCGGTGCAGGAGCTCGCGCAGGTTCGGGAGCAGGGGGAGGCTGCGGTCGCGGGGATGCGGGAGCAGGCGCGGCGGGAGGTGGAGGCGGCACGGCGCGACGCTGCCGAAGCCGCCGAGCTGGCCGACCGGACGCGGGCGGAGGCGGCGTTGCAGCTTCAGGCGGCGCGGGAGCAGGCCGAGTTGATGAGGCAGGCCGCTGACGCGCAGATCGCCGCGGCGGAAGGGAAGGCCGCGGCCTCGGCGGCTGAGGCGCAGGCGGTGGCGCAGCGGGCGGCGGCGGAGTTGGAGGCGCTGCGAGCGGGGCTGACCGCGCAGGTGCAGGCGGCCAAGGCGGATGCGGAGTCTGCGCACGCCGGGCGTGTTGCTGAGGGCGAGCGTGCTGATCGGGAGGCGGCGGCCAGGCAGGCTGAGGCCGAGCGGGCGGCGCGCGCCGAGGCTGCGGTGGAGGCGGCGGCTGTGCAGGTGGAGCAGGTGACGGCGCGGTGGCAGCAGGACGCGGCGGCGTTGGCGGCGGAGCGGGAGGCACGGCGGGAGGCGGAGTTGGCGGCCGCATCGTTGCGTGGGGAGTTGGCGGCGGCTGCCCGGGAGCGGGAGGGTGCTGCGGGAGCGCGGGTGCCTGGTGGGCGGAGGGAAGAGGCGGATGTCTCAGAGAAGAGCTGATGGCTAGATGGGTAGCTGATAGGGCTGATACTGCGGCAATGGATTGCTGTGTGGGGATTGGGTGTGGTGTGGCGGCCTGCTGATTAGTGGTGGCGGGCAAAGCTGGCGGGCAGGTGCGGCAGCGCTGAAGGGCGCGGTGGGGGAAGGTCCCCCGCCGCGCCCTCGCGCGTCAGCTGGGCAAGGCCCAGGTCTGGTTGGCCTGGTGGCTGCCGCACGTCCACGTGTCCAGCTTCGTGCCGTCGGCGCTGCCGCCGCCGTAGACGTCCAGGCACAGGCCCGAGGCGTTGTTGGTGACCGTGCCGTCGGCGCGCGCCGTCCACTGTTGTGCCGTGCCGCCGTTGCAGGTGGAGGTCACGACCGTGCTGCCGTCGGTGGTGCCGCCGGCGGTGAGGCACTTGCCGAGGGTGCGCACGCTGCCGTCGCCGGGGCGCGTCCAGGACTGGTTGGCGTTGCCCGTGCACGTGTACAGGATCGTCGGCGTGCCGTCGGCGGTGTTGCTGCCGGTGACGTCCATGCACTTGGCGCCGTTGCCGACGACCTCGCCGGTGGGGACCGCCGCGGCGCAGCCGGCTGAAGGTGTCAGGCGCCAGACGGCGGTGCCGTGGGCGGGGATCGTCGCCGTCAGGGTGCTGGTGGTGGAGGTGGCGCCGGTCCACAGGTTCTTCGCGCTGGCGGTGCAGCCGGGCAGGCCGACGGAGGCCAACGTCATGGACACCGTCTGGGCTGACGAGCCGCGGTTCAGGACCGCGACCGCCCGGTCGCCGTTGGCCAGGGGCTTGGCCAGGACGTCGGTGGTGCCGTTGGTGGACACCACCCCGGCCTGGTGGCCCGCGGGGTCCTGGTCCAGGGCGATCAGGTCGGTGTTGCCGAGGGCGGCCAGGCCGTCCGAGCTGAGGTGGGCGACGTCGGAGGACAGGATCATCGGGGCGCTCATCATGGCCCACAGCGCGACCTGGCTGCGGGACTCGTCGGCGCTTAGGCCGGGGTCGCCGGCGATGAGGAAGTCCGGGTCGTTCCAGTTACCGGGCTTGGCGTAGCGGGAGATCCAGCGGTTGTAGCCGTAGTTGGACATGACCGAGGACCAGCGGCCGGCCGAAGGGTTCGAACTGTCGTAGGTGGCGATGTCGTAGCCCTCGCGCCACAGCTGGCCGAGCTGGCCCACCCAGCCCAGGACGTCGAACCAGGTCGGGTTGCCCCACTCGCCGCTCTGGAAGTAGGCGGGAGCGGATTCGGAGAACACGATGGGACGGCCGGCACCGGCCAGAGCGTTCGACTCGGCGGTGTAGGCGTCGTGGTACGCCTGCTCGGTGCTTTCACCGCCCGGGATGTAGACGTTGCAGCCGTCGAGCTTCAGATAGTCCACGCCCCACGAGGCGAACGTCGCCGCGTCCTGCGCGAAGTGGTCGGCGCCGCCGCCCTGCGGCTGCCCGCTGCCGGGGTAGCCGCCGCACGTGGAGGAGCCGGCGTCCTCGTAGATGCCGAAGTTCAGGCCTTTGCCGTGCAGGTAGCTGCCGAGCCAGGCCATGCCGTGCGGGAACTTGACGGAGTCGGCGACGAGGTTGCCGGAGCCGTCACGGGACGACGCCATCCAGCAGTCGTCGATCGTGACGGTCTTGTAGCCCTTGGCGGCCAGGCCGCTGCTGACCAGCGCGTCGGCATTGGCCACGACCACCGACTCGTCGACCGAGCACTGGTAGTGGGCCCAGTCGTTCCAGCCCATCGGGGGCGTGGCCGCCAGGGTGGCGGCGGTGCCGGCGGTGTGCGGGGTCGGGCTTGGCGTTGCGTGAGCGATGCCGGATGTCAGGGGCAGTACGGCCAGGGCGCAGGACAGAGCGGCCGCAGCGAGCCGCCGGGGCCCGGAACGGGGTGATGACATGGTGCCTCCTTGCTGAATCTTGAAAGATCTGCGGGGCGCACGCCGTGCATCAATACACTGCGGATGCTCGAAACTGTCAAGGTTTCGGGGTTTCCGCGCAGATCCGGGCATCGGCATCCAGTTGTTGATTCGGGGTCGTGGCACCGCCCCACACGGCACTAGGGTTGGGCACCGGCGTATCGGACGAGCAGGGGGAGTGGAGCAGGTGTCGTCGACGTCGGCGGTGGCGGTGCTGGCGCAGGGACTGCGGGAGCTACGCGACTTCGCGGAGGGGCCCGACGGTGAAGAACTGCGGGAACGCACAGGACTCACGACCACACAGATCGAGGCGGCGCTCGGCGGCGAACGGCTGCCGACGCGCGAGGTGACGCTGGCGCTGGTCGAGGCCTGGGAGGGGGATGTCGAGGCCTGGCGCGAGTACTGGGGACAGATCTCGGAGCTCGCGCAGGAGGACGACGGCGAAGGGAAGTCCGCCGGGGCGGCGACACCCACACCGCCGGAGCCCTCGATCATCACACCGAGGGAAGAAGACCCGGAGGCGGATTCGGAAGCGGAAGCGGAAGCGGATTCGGACGAGGGTGCGGACGAGCGGGAGGCCGCCGGTTCTGAGGCTGAGGCAGAAGCTGAGACTGAGGCTGAGATAGAAGCCGAGGCAGAGGCAGAAGCCGAGACTGGCGATGAGGTAGACGCCCAGGCGGACGCGGCGCGCGCCAGGTCGGCGGCCCGGGCGCAGCTTGAGGCGAACGCTCAGGCGGCGAAGGCGCATTCGGAGGCGATGGCTGCCGCGGCCGAGGCATCCGAGGCATCAGTGTGCGGCGAGGACGTTGAGGACGCGGATGATGCGCAGGCGGCGCGCACCGAAGGATCGGCCGGGCCAGAGACGGCGCCTGCGGAGGCGCAGGTACCGGCCCAGTCAGAGTCGGAGCAGAAAGCATCGGCCCAGCCGACCCCGGAAGATGAGGATGCGGCGCGCGCCACGTCGGGATCTACGACCGTCCTGCAGCCGACCGCCGTCGTCCCGGGCAGCGGCAACCCCCGGCCGCCGGCGAAGAAGAGCCCGCTGGCGCGCATAGGCATCCCGATCCTGCTGTTCGCGATAGGCGTGGGTGTGGGCGCGTTCGGCGACCATGCCCTGAACTCCAAGCAGAACTCCAAGAACACCTCCGCGTCCGTCCCGCCCCTGTCGGGCACACCGAGCCCGTCACGCTCCACCAGCTCCGCGGCGTCGAGTATCCCGACGACGCCCTCCATCCCCAGCTACACGGCGAGCAGTTCCAGCTCCAATCCCACGGCGTCCGCGACGCCGACAAACGGCTCCACCTCCGCCACGTCGACAGTCGCGCCGGGCACGGTTCTCGGCACGTACGTCGGGATCCAGTTGGCGTCCGGCTACAGCGTCAACTTCCTGTCGGACCCGTACCATCCGGCCGCAGGGACCGCCAACGGCCCGGACACGATGGGCTTCTTCGCCGGCAGCTTCGTCGACGGCCGGTTCTACGCCGACCGCGTGGCGGTGCTGGATCAGACCGACACCGGCTCGTTCACCTCGTGTCTGAACGACACCCGCTACCAGCACGACGTGCTGCTCTCGCAGCTGTCGACGAGCAGCAGCTTCTGCATCACCACCGGTACCGGGCACCTGGTGCTGGTGACGGTGCGCAGGCTGCCCTCCAGCACGGACGCCAATCCGTACGCGGTGTTGGACGTGACGGTCTGGCAGGAGAACTAGCAATCCCCTTCGCGCCGCCCTGAGCAGCGGAAACAGCCCACAGCGCCGGATGTGACCCAGGTCACATCCGGCGCTGTCACATTCCCCGGCGCCCAAGAGTCAGAGAGGCGAAGGACCAAGGGGGGCCAACAAGGGCCAACCTGAATGAAGCAGCATCTTTCGACTCATACAGGAGTTACTGAAGTGGAAGCTCGTATCCAGAACCCCGCCGTGATCCTCGACGCAAGCGGCGCGGTTCAGCAGCTCTACAAGGCCGTGAACAGCGGCGGCGTGGAGCCTGCGATCCTGGAGCTGGTGCACCTGCGGGCCAGCCAGATCAACGGCTGCGCGCCGTGCGTGTACTCCGGGATGGGCAACATGCGGCGGATGAAGGAGTCCGAGGAGCGCATCGGCCTGGTGGCGGCGTGGCACGACGCGCCGTTCTACACCGACGAGGAGAAGGCGGCGTTGGCGCTGGCCGAGGCGGCGACGCGGCTGGCCGACAACCCCGAGGGCGTCAGCGACGCGGTGTGGGAGGGCGCGGCGCAGTTCTTCGACGAGAAGCAGCTGGCCGCGATCGTGATGATGGTCGCGCTGACGAACCTGTTCAACCGGCTCAACCACGTCACCCGGCAGGTCGCCGGGCAGGCCTGGTAGGCACGGCAAGCCTGGTGAGCCTGGTAAGAGATCTGCCGGATCTGCCGGAGCGGCGCGCGCCGGATCCCGTTCTACAGCCCGTACGCTGCCCGGCAGGCCTGACCGGCGCTGTATCTCAGACGTCGGCAGGCTCCGGCGTGGGCGTCTTCGGCTTCTTCGGCACCTTCGGCGGCCGTCCCTTGCGCCGGAAGGCGATGACCAGCGTCACGAAGATCACCGCGGCGATCAGCGCGCCCACGGCGGTGGCGCCGCGGAACCCGGGTGCCTGCACGTCCATGGTGCGCTGGCCGGCGTGGGCGCCGCCGCCGGTGCCGATGGCCACGCCGAGCGTCATCAGGTTCGGCGCGGCCAGGATCACCGCCAGTGCCAGCCACACGGCCCTGGTCTTCCAGCGCATCGGCCGGCGCATCGTGAACCACAGCAGGCCCAGCGGCAGGACCGTGAACACGATGCCGAAGCAGATTCCCAGCAGCACCCCGGTGGAGAACGCGCCGTTCGCCGCGCTGCCGATGCGGTGCGACCACCAGCGCGGGATGTACGCCGCGGCGGCGAAGTAGCCGCCGACCAGGGCCGCGATCACCAGGACGATCGCGATCACGCGGCGTTTGAAGTCGCGGCGGCCGCCCTCGGCGACGGGGGTGCCGGCCTGGGTGCCGTCGGATGCGTGCCGTGCCCTCATGAGTCCGATGCTGACACCGGGGGCGGTGGGACGCCTGCGGACTGGGCCGGTCGTGGGCCCGCGTAGCCCGCTCGTGGCTGGTCGTAGGTCACCGGCGCGCGCCACAGCGAACAGAACATGCGTTCTGTCGCAATGGCGCGCGCCGCCGGAACAGCTGCCCCTACGCACTCAGCACGCAGTCAGTACGCCATCCCCATCGCCTCCCGCACCTGCGCCAGCGTCGCCTCGGCCTCGACGGTGGCCCGCTCGGCCCCGCGCCGCAGGATCGCCGACAGGTATCCGCGCTCGTCCGCCAGCTGCTCGCGCCGGGCCCGGATCGGCCGCAGGTGCTCGTTCACCGCCTCGGTCGCGACGCGCTTGAGCGCCGCCGCGCCGCCGGAGCCGATCTGCTCGGCCACCGCCTCCGGTTCCTCGCCGCGGCACAGCGCGGTGATCAGCACCAGGTTCGACACCTCGGGGCGGGCCGCGGGGTCGAAGGTGATCAGCCGGTCGGCGTCGGTCTTGAAGCCCTTGATGATGGCGGCGGTCTCGTCGGCGGTGGCCTGCAGCGGGATGGTGTTGCCGTGGCTCTTGCTCATCTTGTGGCCGTCGCTGCCCAGCACCGAGGGGGCGTCGGAGATCAGGGCCCGTGGTTCGGTGAACACCGGCGTGTAGCGGGTGTTGAAGCGGCGCGCGACGGTGCGGGTCACCTCCAGGTGCGGCAGCTGGTCCTTGCCGACCGGGACCAGGTCGGCGCGGCAGAACAGGATGTCGGCGGCCTGGTGCACCGGGTAGGTGAGCATCAGGGCGGACAGCGCGGGGCGGCCGGAGGCGGCGGCCTCGGCCTTGGTGGTGGGGTTGCGCTCCAGCTCCGGCACGGAGATCAGGGACATCAGCGGCAGCAGCAGCTGGTTCAGCGCCGGGACGGCGGAGTGCGCGAACACGGTGCTACGGGCCGGGTCCAGGCCGACGGCCAGGTAGTCGGCGACCAGGCCGAGGGCGAAGTCGGTGATGCGGGCCGAGGCGTCGCGGTCGGTGATCACCTGGTAGTCGGCGACCAGCACGAACAGCTCGGCGCCGGCGTCCTGCAGCCGGACGCGGTTGCGCAGCGAGCCCAGGTAGTGGCCCAGGTGCAGTGCTCCGGTGGGGCGGTCGCCGGTCAGGACCCTGATCTGGCGGGCGTCGCCGATCAGGTGCGCGGCCAGTTGGGCCTCGGTCAGGTACGCCGCGGGGTCGGCTTGGATGCCGTATGCGTCATTTGTGTCGGCGGGGTTTCGGTTCGCTGACGCGGAAGACGCGGTGTCGCTGTCACCAGAGGGAAAAACACGCGGCTGGTCGGCGGGATTGATGGGTACGTCAAATGTGATGGTCATCGTCGTTCTCCTCGCGGGAATCTCACAGGGTCGGGGGTCCGCCGTCATCGGCGTCCGGACCGCCCGGCCCCGCGTGCGGGGCGAGAACAACGAAGGCCGTCCGGATCGTCGGACGGCCTGTCGGCGTGCGTGGCTGGGGAACCGTCCTAGGACGGACGCCAGCTGGCACACGGGAAGCTCTTCACGGGTTGAAGGATATCAGGGCAGGCATGCCGGACTCAATCAAGCACCAGCCGGAACGTCAGCAGGCCCTTGCCGGGGGCGTACTCCCAGTCGCGTTCGGGGGTGCGCTGGAAACCCAGGCGCGCGTAGAGGCGCTGCGCGGCGGTCATCGCCGGCTTCGTCGACAGCACCAGCGCCGGCCGTCCCGCCTCGCGGGTGCGGCGCACGCAGTCCAGGACCAGGGCCTGCCCGACGCCCTGGCCGCGGGCGAAGCCGGCGGTGGCGAGCATCCGGATCTCGGCCTCGTCGCCGGCGGCGATGTCGGCGAAGTCGCTGCCGGCGACGGTGTACACCGCGGCGCCGAGCAGGCGGCCGGCGTCGTCGACGGCTATCAGTTGCCAGGCGCCGGGGGCGGCGTGCCGGGCGGCGGCGTCGCGCAGCCGGGGCAGGTAGGTCGGCTCTGCCAGCGATTCGTCGCGGTAGACGGCGGCGGTCAGCTCCCCGGTGGCGGCCAACTCGGCCGGAAGGGCTTCGCGAATGGTGATCTGCACAGCGTTTGATTCTGCCCGAGGCCCGCCGGGCGTGGCCCGGCGCATGCCCGGTGCGGACATGGCGCGGACGCGGCGGCGGTGTGGCGCCGCCGGGGCGCGCCGATGGCGCGGTGCGGGCGTGAAGCGTGCGGTGGGAGTGTGACAGTACGGCCACGATCAGGTGATCCGGGAGTGTGTGCGCCGTCACAGCGCCCCCGGATGGTCCTATGATCGCGCTCGGTAGTCGTTCGGAAGCCGTGCAGGCGGCGGCGGTGCGGATCAGGCCAACCAGACGTCCTGGTCCGCGATGGAGGTGGTCGCGGTGTCCGGTCAGAATTCGTCCACGGCGCACGCCGAGACGGCCGCGTCCCGGTCGTCGGCGTCGGCGCCGTGGTCCGACGAGCTCACGGGGCTGCCGAACCGGGCGATGCTGGGCCGGTGGCTGGAGGCCCGCACCGGCCCGCGGGCGCGCCCGGGGCAGCGGATCGGTTTGTGCAGCCTGGACCTGGACGGGTTCCGGCAGATCAACGCCCTGCTCGGGTTCGGCGCCGGGGACCGGTTCCTGGCGGCGGTGGCGACCCGGCTGCGGGCGGTGCTGGAGCCCGGCGGGCATCTGCTGGCGCGCACCGGCGGGGACGAGTTCGCGGTGCTCGTGGACTACAAGGACTACCAGGACTACCAGGACCACGCGGATCTCCAGGACTTCCAGGACTTCGGCGCCGGTTCGGTGCCCGGATCCGGAGCCGGAGCCGGATCGGGTTCCGGGGACGCGCCGGGTGCGGAGTCCGTACTGCCGCCCGGCGCCGAGGGCCCGGCGCGCCGTGGTCCGTCGTCCTCATCCTCAGGGCGGCCGATGGTGGACCGGGTTGCCGAGCGGGTGCTGGCGGCGCTGCGGGACCCGCTGCGCGTCGAGGGCCGGGACCTGACCGTCACGGCGTCGATCGGCGCGGTCGAGGCCCTGGCCGCGGCCTCGGCGCCGGAGGACCTGCTGCGCGCGGCGGATCTGGCGCTGTACTGGGCCAAGGGCGAGGGCCGGGACCGCTGGACCCTGTTCGACGCCGAACGCGCCGGGGCGGATGTGGCCCGGTATCGGCTGGCCGCGGACCTGCCGGCGGCCGTGGAGTCCGGGCAGTTCTACTGCGAGTACCAGCCGATCGTGTCCCTCGCCGACGGCGCCGTCACCGGCGTGGAGGCGCTGGTGCGCTGGCGGCACCCGCGGTTCGGGATCGTGCCGCCGGACCGGTTCATCTCGCTGGCCGAGGACTCCGGGCTGATCGTGGAGCTGGGCCGGCGGATCCTGTCCGAGGCCTGCCAGGCCGCGGCGACGTGGCCGGACACGCCGGGGCAGCCGGCGCCGCCGGTGTCGGTGAACGTGGCGGTGCGGCAGTGCCGCGACCCGCGGCTGATGGGGCACGTGCTGTCCGCGCTGGCCGACTCCGGGCTCGCGCCGCAGCGGCTGCGGCTGGAGATCACCGAGTCGGCGCTGCTGCCCGGCGACGACGCCGCGCAGGCGACGCTGCGCGCCCTGGCCGACCGGGGCGTGGCGATCGCGGTCGACGACTTCGGGACCGGGTACTCGAACCTGTCGCATCTGCGGCGGCTGCCGGTGCACATCCTGAAGATCGACGGGACGTTCGTCGCCGGGCTGACGTCGGCGAACGGCGTCGGCAACGGTACCGGCGCGGCCGCGGGGGCAGCGGCCGGCGCCACAGGGCCCTGCGGCGCCGACGAGCAGATCATCGCCACGGTCACAGCGCTCGGACACGCGCTCGGGCTGACCGTGACCGCCGAAGGTGTGGAGACCGCCGGGCAGCTGGAGGCGGTGCGGCGGCTCGGCGTCGACACCGGGCAGGGCTGGCTGTTCTCCCGGGCGCTGCCGGCCGCCGGGATCAGGGACCTGTTGGCACGCGGCGCGCCGCTGGCGGCATGAGGACGGACCCACAGGCCTGGCGGCGTCGGCGCAAGCCGCGCCGCAGGCGGGCCCCGCGGTAAGGGCCGACCGGCCGCCGCGGAGCCTGCCACAGCGCCAGGCCGCGGCTGAGCCAAGACCCTGAGGAGCGGACTTCGGGCTGGCACGCGGCGGAACTGGAGAGGACTTCCTTGCACCCCGAAGGCTGATCCTTCCGGTACCCACTGGCACCGGGGGCCCTCGGCGCGGTCTGATGTGTGTGCCGGCTCACCGAGCCGGACCGTGTTGGACAAGCTCCCCCAGCGACACCGACACTCGGGCGGGCCGCGACCTTCGGACCAGGGTCACGGCCCGTCCGGCTTTTCGTTTCCGGACGGCGCGCGCCGCGCGGCGCCGTGGTGGTGGTGCCCGGCAGGGCTTGCTGTCATGGTGCCCGGTTCAGGAACGGGACAGGAAGTGGAACCCCAGCCACCACCACACCAGCAGCATGCCGACCCGGCCCCACCGCTCGCGCATCACGGTGTGCACCAGCTGCGCGAACGTCGGGACCCGGCTGCCGGGGCGGCGCGCGGCGAACTCCACGACCAGGGCGGCCAGGATGATCGCGGCGTATCCGATGGCGGTGATCAGGCGGGGGCTCATCGGCGCGCCACCCACACCCCGGTCAGCAGCCACGCGGCGTAGCCGGCGGCGCGCGCCGGCGGGGGGTCGATCAGCGGCCGCATGAGGATCGACAGGGTCGGGTGGGCGTGAGTGGAGCCGCGGGCGGCCGCGTACAGCTCCCAAA
>NZ_JAACYW010000371.1 GCF_015356825.1 Catenulispora rubra
GAGCTGCACCGCGACCATCAGCGGCACCTACACCTCGCCCCTGGACCCGGGCGGCACCAACGCCCAGCAGGCCGACACCCTCCAGCAGACGGGCAACGTCACCTGCGTCGACGACGCCGGCCAGCCCCTCGTCCGCGGCACGATGACGCGCACCACGATCCTGCCCGCGGCCCAGTGCAGCGGCATCGCCTACAGCGACCCCTCGACGACCACCATCAACTGGACCGACGGCACCACCACCAGCCTCACCCTCGACCAGGCCAACGTGGTCTCGGTCCTCGGCGCCGCCTCCACCACCGGCCTCGGCACGGTGACGACGAACAGCACCAAGTTCGCCGGCGACTCCATCGACGGAGCCGTCATGGGCACCGGCCCCGGCTGCGGCACCCCGGCGGGCCAGACCACGGTGAACTCGACGGTGGTGTTCACGCTCGCGCACTGAGTGCGCTGAGCGCACTGAACGCACTGAACGAGCGCGGCGATCGGCGGGGCTGCCTGGCGGCCCTGCCTGCGGCTGGATCCTCTGTCGATGTGATGGGGGATCCGCCGCCCGCCGCCAACCGACCGGCCACCGCTCGCCAGCCACCAAGCACTGCTCGCCAAGGCCAACCAGCAGGCTGATGCTCGCGAGCTGCCAGCTGCCGAGAGTGCCGCTGGCTGCCGTGCGCCTTCGCCAGCATGTCGCTCGGCCTCTGACCACCAGTGAACCGCCGCCGTATCGCCGAACTTCGCCCCCGCGAACCGTTCTTTCCGTGCTGCTCGCGCCGCAAATGCCTTCGTGCCCCGCCGCCTGTCTGTCAACTCCGGTTGACAACTCGTCATCCGTCAACCTACATTGACGCCATGACCGAAGCAACAGATCTGGCTGCCGCAGCCGGCAGCACCGACCCGGGCGAGGGACTTCGCGCGGTGGCGGCGTTGGGCCGGTTGCTCGAATCGCTGGAGTCGCTCCAGGTGCACCATGCCCGGGCCAAGGGCTGGTCGTGGCAGGAGATCGCCGATGAGCTCGGCGTCAGTAAGCAGGCTGTGCACAAGAAGCATGCGGGGCGGGCGCGGGGTGCGTCCGTGCCGACGTCCGGACGGGAGTTGTGATGTTCGAACGGTTCACGGGTGAGGCGCGGGCGACTGTCGTCGTCGCTCAGGATTCGGCGCGTTTTCTGGGGGATCGCCACATAGGGACCGAGCACGTTTTGCTCGGGCTCGTGCAGAGCGCCACCAGTGTCGCGGGGCGGGTGCTCGCCGGGGTCGGGGTCACGCGGGAGCGCGTGCTCGCCGACATCGAGCGGATCGAGCAGGCGCGGCAGGAGCCGGAGCGCGATCTGGTCGAGAAGGACGCCGCGGCGCTGCGCACCATCGGCATCGACCTCGACGCCGTACGCGCCGCCGTCGAGGAGTCGTTCGGACCCGGCGCGCTGGAAGGTGGTGCCGCGCACCGCGACGGAAGTCTGGGCCCGTGGTGGCGTCGGCGGCACGGCCGGGAACCGCAGACGCGGAACACCGGCTCACCACGCGGCCACATCCCCTTCTCGCCGCGCGCCAAGAAGGTCCTGGAACTCTCGCTCCGCGAAGCCCTCGCCCTGAAGCACGGCTACATCGGAACCGAGCACATCCTGCTGGGCCTGATCCGCGAAGGCCAAGGCCTGGCCGCCCGGATCCTCACCGACGAAGGCGTTCGGCTGGAGCACCTGCGCGAACTCGTTCTAGTGGAGCTCCAGCGAGCGGCGTAACAAGCTACTGAGAAAGCCGCGAACGCGACCCCTCAAGCCGACCGGGCCTGCTTCATCAGGGTCTTCCCGAAGTCCCACATCATCCCCGTCCCCTTGTGCGCGTCCTCCATGACGTCCGCGAAGGCGGCCAGGAACTCCTCGACCTCCCGCTCCCCGATCGTCAGCGGCGGCAGCAGCTTCACCACCTCCAGGTAGTCCCCCGACACCTGCGTCAGAATCCGGTGCCGCCGATACAGCGCCATCACGATCATCTGCGCGAACAACCCCTTGCGCGCCGCCTGCAGCATCGACCACCCGGCCTTCAGCTTCAGCGACGACGCCTTCCCGAACTCGATCCCGATCATCAGCCCGCGCCCCCGGACGTCCGCGAGCATCTCGTATCGTCCGATCATCTCCCGCAGCCCCGTCATGAGCTGGTCCCCGGCCCGCGCGGCGTTCGCCGTCAGCTCCTCGTCCTCCAACACCGACAACGTGGCCAGCCCCGCGGTCATGGCCATCCCCATCGACCCGAACGTGGAATCGTGCACCAGCACCCGGTCCATCGAGGAGTAGACCTTCTGGAAGATCCACTCCTTCCCGAGCGTCGCGCCGACCGGCACGAACCCCCCGGACAGCGTCTTGGCGACCGTCACCAGGTCCGGCTCCAGCCCCTCGCTCTCATACGCGAAGAACGTGCCGGTCCGCCCCAGCCCGGTCTGCACCTCGTCGCAGATCAGCAGCGCCTTGTACTTCCGCACCAGCTCCTGGGCCTGCACCAGATAGCCGGCAGGCGGCAGGAACACCCCCTTGCCCTGGATCGGCTCCACGATGAAGGCCGCGACATCGCCCTTGCGAAGCTCCGCCTCCAACGCCCCCAGATCCCCGAACGCCACCGCGGCCCCGGGCAGCAACGGCCCGAACCCGTCCCGGAACTCCCGGGCCCCGTTCACCGACAACGACCCGGCCGTCAGCCCGTGGAACGCGTGGTCGGCATACAGCACCCGCGCCTTCCCGGTCGCACACCGCGCGAACTTCAGCGCGGTCTCGACCGCCTCCGTCCCGCTGTTGGCGAAGTACGCCCGCTCCATCCCCGGCGCCTTCCCCACCAACTGCTCGGCCAGCAGCCCGGCCGGCAGCGCACAGTCGAACTGCACGAGGTCCGCGAACCCCGTGTCCAGGTACTGATGCAACGCCTGCCGCACCACCGGATGGTCGCGCCCGAGCCCGAACACCCCGAACCCGCTCAGGAAGTCCAGGTACCGCTGCCCGTCGGCACCCACCAGGAAAGCGCCCTCGGCCTGCTCGTAGACGGTGTCGAACCCGATGGTGCGCAGCATCCGGGCCAGCTGGGGGTTGCCGTACTCGGCGTGCAGCCCGTATCCCTCGCCTCGGCGCGCGGCGAGTAGTTCGGCGAGGTCGAATCCCATGTCACGAGTTTCGCGCACGGAAGTCCCTTAGCGGACGTTCAACACGATTTACCCCGAACGCCACCCTGCCGTCGCGAAGAATGAAGATCCTATTCCGAACCCGCCGACGAGGCGGTAGCGTGCGAGTCGTGACACCGGGTCCCTTTCGAAGGAGTCTGCGACGCAGCCGGCGCGGGACCGAGCCCCAGGACGTCTGGGCGTCGGTCGACGGCATGCCGGGCGTCGTGCTCACCGTGCCGTCCCCGGAGATGTTCGTGATGATCGACGGCCTCGCCGTCCGCGCGACACCGCAGACACCGCAGCCCGGCACACTGCTGCCCGGACCCGGCGACACCGTGCAGATCCGCTACGACGCCGGCGCCGGAGTTGACGCCGACCCCGCCGCCGACCCTGCTGACCCCGCCTCCGCCCGCCTGGTGGCCGCATGACCGCCGACCCCTCGACTTTCGCCCGCCACGGCTACCACGAGCGCATCCCCCTGATCCTCGTCCTGGACACCTCCGCCTCGATGGGCCGCCCGGCGAACGCGCCCCGCATCGTCCAGCTCAAGGACGCGCTGTCCCGGCTCCTCGCCGGCCTGCGCGCCGACCCCGCGCACGCGGCGCGCGTCGATGTCGCCTTCGTCCTGTTCGCCTCCAGCATCGAGGAGCCCGGCGGCGGCTTCCACCCGGTCGGCGACGTCGTGGTGCCGCCGCTGACCGCCGGCGGCCACTCGGTCATGCTGCCCGCGATCTGGCGCGCGCTGCGCCTCGGCGAGGACCATCGCAGTGCCCTGGTGAGCGCGAACGTCCTGTGCCGCCACCCGGTCGTCTGCCTGATCACCGACGGCGCGCCCACCGACGGCAACGGCGAGCTCCAGACCGACCGCGACTGCGCCCTGGTCGCGAAGGAGCTCCGCGTGGCCGAGGCGAACGGCAGCCGGTTCGTAGCGGTCGGCGTCGGCGGCGCCGACCTGGACCTGCTCGCGACGCTGGCACCGAAGTCGCACTTCGCGGTCGGCGACTTCGACATCGGACGCGTCGTGGACATCATCACCGCCAGCGTCGAGATGCGCGCCACCGGCGGCAACCCCGACGCCGACTACGGCCTGCTGGAGAAGCTGAAGAAGATCCAGGACCTGGAGAACGGGATGTGAGGCCCTGGGGACCGGTAGCCGGTTGGACCCAGACCGGTACGTCTCACGTGGCGCGCGGCCGACAGGCCCAGGACGCCTTCCTCATACGCCAGGCGCAGGACGGAAACGACGACGCCCCGCTCGTCATCGCCGTAGCCGACGGCGTCGGATCCCGGCACCGCAGCGCCCTCGGCGCGCACCTCGCCGTCGACGTCGCCTGCCGGATCCTGGCCCGCGACGTCCCCGACCCGGGCGCGTCGGCGGCGATCTGGACAGACTGGATACGCGCGGCAGCCACAGCGATCACCGACGAGCTCCGCCGGTGTGTCATGGCCCTGACACCCGACTCCGATCCCGCCGAACTGTCGAGGACCATGGCCGCAGCGGTGCTCCACGGACCGTGGGCAGGTTTCGCCGCCATCGGCGACTGCTTCGGCGCGGTGCAGACCTCCCCGGCCAGTTCTACCCCGCCGACCTGGCACCTGGTTCTGCCGCCGACCGCGTTGACCCGGGCCTTCGCTCTCTGGGATCCCGACCTGACCGCAGTCCTCCTCGCCACCGACGGCTGCATGCCGCTGGCTCTGGAACGCCCCGAGACGCTTGGACTCCCGGCGACCGTCGGTCCGCAACCTGCCCCTGCGTTCTTCGACGAAGTCGCGCGCGGGATCCGCGCCGACAACGGTTCCGCAGCTCTCGCCGACCTGCTCCGCACCGGCGCACCCGGCCGCTCTGCCGACGACATCACCGTTGTCTGTGCCCTCGCTGGTGGGCACTGAATACATGCCGATCGACGTCGTCACCGCGGACGGCCGCGCCCTGACGCTCACCGAGCGCGTCGGCGTCGGCGCGCAGGGCGGCGTCTTCCGGGTCGCCGGATCCCCGTTGCTCGCCAAGCTGATCATCGGCGCCGACGACACCTCGCCGACCGCCCGCAAGCTGGACCGCATGGTCCGCCACAGCCGGGCCCCGCGCACCGTGAAACTCCTCGGCGGAACCCGAGCCGAAACCGGAGCACCACCACGCGCCGCCTGGCCACTCGTCCGTATCGCCACCCGCAACGGCCGCGTCGTCGGCTTCCTCATGATCGACCTGACCGCCTGGTACCGGTCCTTCGACGTCTTCTTCTCCCCGCAGTCCCGCCACGCCGCCTTCCCCGGCATCACCTGGGCGCTCGCCCTCACCGCCGCGCGCGACCTGAGCGCCCTGGTGGCGGACCTGCACGCCGAGAACTACGTCATCGGCGACCTCAAAGCCGGGAACCTGTGGCTGAACCGCGAAGGCGCGGTCGCGATCAGCGACGCCGACTCCTTCCAGTTCACCGACGGCGAAGCGTTCTTCGCCTGCCGCGTGCGCTCCGACGGCTACATCGCCCCCGAGCTGACCGCCTCGCCCGACCGCCTGCCGGACGAGCACACCGACACCTTCGCCCTCGGCGTCCTGGTGCACCAGCTGCTGATGTGCGGCGCGCACCCGTTCGCCGGCGTCGGCCCGGACGGCGACTACCGGGGCCTGGACGACAACGCCGCGCGCCGCCGCTCCCGCCTGCTCGATCCGGCCTCGGTACGCGTCGCGCCGGGTACCCCTCCGCTGTCCGCGCTGCCCCGACCGGTCCGCGACCTCCTGAAACGGTGCTTCGACCCCGGCAGCGGCGGCCCGCGATCACGCCCGGCGGCCCGGGAATGGTTTGACACCCTGTCCGACTGCGCCGCACCACGCGTGCTTAAGCAGTGCTCTGTCATCGCCACCCATTGCTATCCGTCAGATATCCCTTGGTGCCCTTGGTGCGATGTGCGCAAGATCGGTGTGGACTGCTTTCCGCAGTGAACCGCGCTCTGATCACGCGGAACGTTCACGAGGGGAATCAGAACGCAGATAAGATCTCGGCGCGACGACGTCAGTCGATGGGGAGGGGGCGGATCGTGAGCGGATCCCCGAAATACAGTGTCGTGACATACAACCCGCGCGCGATCGAGCGGGCGGCGCAGGCGCGTGCCCGCCGGGAGCAGGCGCGCCGAGATCAGGAGCGGCGCCGGCAGGAGCGTGAGCGGGAGCGTGTCGAGCAGCTGACCGCCGCGGCGCGGCAGTCGGCCCACGCCGCGCTCTCGCCGTGCCGGGAGTTGGCCGGCGAGCTGCGTACGAACGTGAGCGCCGGCTTCGAGAGCAACCTGCGGGTGTTGGAGGAGCGGATCAGCACCCTGACGGGGCGCATCGCCGCCGCCACGCTGGCCGAGCAGAACGACATCGTCCAGAAGGCCGGGCAGGTGCGGCGGGAGCTGTCCGATCTGCGGGTGCAAATGGCGGTGGCCGAAGGCGTCGCGAAGCGGACGGAAGTGGTCGGCACGTTGCGCGCGGCCCTGAACGCCGCCGAGCTGAACCATGACGCCGACGCCGCCATGCAGATCAGCCGCGCGCGCGAAGAACTCGACCGGCTCCAGGGCACGGTCGCCGGGGCCGACGGCTTCGCCTTCGACGTCCGGCGCGGCACGGCCGAGGCCGCCGTGAACCGCGCGCTGCTGGCCGCCGCCGAAGCGGCCGAGCGCGAGCGGACCGAGAAGCGCGAGCGCGGCGAGGCCCAGGCCCGCCTGGCCGCCATGACCGAGCGTGTCGAGACCGCGGTGTCCGACGCCGTCGGCTTCGCCGCGGACGACATCGGCGAACCGCTGCACGCGGCGCTCACGGCGGTCGACCAGGCGCTGCTCAGCGGTCCGGCATCGCGGGCCGCGGCGCTGCTGGACGACCTCGAGCGCCGGACCGCCGAGACCGAGGCGCGGCTGGACGAGTTGGCAGTGGCCGCGGAGCAGCGGGTGGCGCTGGCCGACGTCCTCAAGGGCGCGATGGCGAGCCAGGGCCTGCTGTATCTCGGCGGCCAGGACCACGGCAGCAGCCTGACGATGAACTTCCAGCGCTCGAACGGCGCGGTGTACTGGACCCACATCGAGGACAGCGGCCCCGGGGGCGGCGGCGCCGTCCTGACCTACCGCATCGCCGGCGAGCCCGACGTCGCGGAGGAGTCCGAGATCACCGTGGCCGCCGACCGGGTCTGCGACGCCACCGCCGCCCTGCTGGACCGGGTGCACGGGAGCCTGAGCGAGGACTACCGCGCCGGTCAGCTGTTCTGGTCGGGGCAGCCCAAGCAGCCGGGCCCTGATTCGATCGAGCAGGACTTGCCGGTCTCCGAAGTGGTGGTCGAGAACCAGGAGACGGGGAAGTCGGCGAAAAAGCCTGCCAAGAAGCAGGCCAATCCTCCCCAGCAGGCCAAGCAGCGTGAGCGGGGGCCTGACCGGTGACTGACCAGAGCGCCGACATACGGCCCGGCTCGCCTGCCTCGGCCGGCGCCGTCGCCGCCAAGTCCACCGGAGAACTGCCGCTGTGGGTTGTGGTGCTGGGCTGGGAGCTGCGCCGCGGCCGTCAGGTGATCCTGCACGGCGAGGTCAACGACCGGTACTGGATCTGGCAACGGCCCGCCAGCTTCCGGGACGTGCTGTCCGAGTACTTGGAGGTCACCGGCGCCGAGGTCGTCGTCTGGTGGGATCCGCTCGACGGGATGACGTTCCCGCGCCCCGGACACCACGAGCGCTTCGCGGAGCTGCTGCTCAACCTCGGCCGTGCCGACGTGGGTGCGGTCGGTGAACCGCCTGTCGAGGACGAGCACCAGAGCGACCAGAACCAGAACCCACAGAACCCTTACCAACAGGACCCTGACACCGAACAAGCCGCACGCCCCGGCTCCCGCCGAGCCGCCTCGGAACGCGCGGGCCGCCGGGTGCTCGCCCCGCGCGGGTCGCGGGCGGCGCTGCCCACAGACATCAACGAAGCGCTCGACCTCGCACGGCGCGTCGTGGCCAGCCCGCTGGCGGCCACCGCGTTCGTCTTCCAGGACCTCGACGCCGCGCTGCCGACCGGCGATCCGACCAGCGCGGAGGGCTATCTGCGGCTGCGTGCGGCGATGGCCGGCGCCGTGGCCCCGCTCCAGGCGGCGGGCAAGGAGCCGTTCCGGCGCAACGCCGTGCTCGCCGTGACCGGGAACCTGGCGCGGCTGCCGGACTGGCTGAACACCGAGGACCCGCGCGTCGTCCCGCTCCGCGTCAACCGGCCGGACCAGGACGAGCGGCGGTGGTGGCTGGGCCAGCTGCGGCCCGGGCTGCACGGCGTCGATGCCGGCACCGACCTCGAACCGCTGGTCCGCGCCACCGACGGCCTGGCCGGCTGGGAGCTCGACGCCCTGGTCCGCACCTCGATGCTGCGCGGCATCCCGGCCGACCATCCGGCCAAACTCCTGAACGAGCTGCGGTTCAACGTCCGGACCAACCCCTGGGAGAGGCTGGACCGCACCGTCATCGCCGACAGCGCGGCAGCGCTCGGCACGAAGGTCATCGGCCAGCAGGCGGCCGTCACGGCCGTCGCGGACGCGTTGAACACCGCCTACGCGGGGGTCGAGTTCGGCAGCTCCGGCACGGCCCGGCCGCGCGGCGTGTTCTTCTTCGTCGGGCCGACCGGTGTCGGCAAGACCGAGCTGGCCAAGGCCGTCACCTGGCTGCTGTTCGGCGACGAGGCGGCGTTCGCGCGCTTCGACATGAGCGAGTACCGCGAGGAGCACGCGGCGGAGCGGCTGGCCGGTGCGCCGCCCGGATACGTCGGCTACGAGCAGGGCGGCGAGCTGACCCGGCGGGTCCAGGAGCGGCCTTTCAGCGTCCTGCTCTTCGACGAGATCGAGAAGGCGCATCCGGTCGTCCTCGACAAGTTCCTGCAGATCATCGAAGACGGCCGGCTCACCGACGGCCGCGGCCAGACCGCCTACTTCTCCCAGACGCTGGTCATCTTCACCTCCAACACCGGCGCCGACGCGATGTGGGACCTGGTCCGGGGCGCGGCCGACGACCTGCCGTACGAGCGGATCCAGGAACACTTCATGCGCGAGGTGGAGGCCGCGTTCCAGGCCATGCACCGGCCGGAGATCTTCGGCCGGCTCAAGCCCGGCGTCGTGGTCTTCGACCTGCTGCGCTCGCAGTACGTCACCGGCATCGCCAACCGGCTGCTGGACCAGCTGGCCGAGTCGGCGCTGGAGGACCGCAAGATCGTGCTCGACCTCGATCGGCCGGGGCTGTGCGCGTGGATTCTGGCCCGGATGCAGCTGCCGGAGAACGCCCGGTACGGCGGCCGGCAGATCCGCAACGAGCTGGAGGGTCTGCGCGTCGCGCTCGCGGGGTACGTCGTCGAGACGAACCCGGCCGAGGGGAGCCGATTGCGGGTTGGCGTCAGTGCGGACGGCGTGTTCGACATCGCCGGCGCGGATCCGATCGGCACCCCGACCATGAATGGCACTGCGGACTGGAACCCTGACGGGAGAGGCGTATGACGGTGTTCGGCATCGACCTCGGACGGAGCCAGGCGTGCATCGCCTGGCTCCCGGCCGGAGCCGGCGCGGCGGGCTCGGCGGCGATCCCGCCGGCGGTCCGCTTCGCCGGCCCGGACGAGGTCCTGGTCGGAGAACCCGCGCTGGCCGCGCCGCCGGGCGGATCAGGACCCTTCATCCCGTCGGTGTCCGACCTGCTGGCCCGGTCCGCAGACGTCCTCGACGCCGACGTCCAGGCCTTCGAACGCACGTATTCGCCGGAGTGGGTGGCGGCCCGGGTGCTGTCCGAGCTCGCCGACCGGGCCCGGGCCGCGACCGGCGGCACGGTGCGCGACGTGGCCCTGGCCACGCCGGTCGAGCTCGGCGTGGCGCCGATCGCCGCGCAGCGCCGCGCCGCCGACGAGGCCGGGCTGGCGGTCCGGGGCACCGTGCTCGCGCCGATCGCTGTCTGCATGCACTATGAAGCGATCGGCGAAGGCATCGCCCAGAACCTCGTGGTCTGCATCGTCGACGCGGCGGGGCCGCAGATCTGCGCGTTGCGGGTCCGCGAGTACCTGGTGGACGTCGTCCGCGTGCCCCAGAACGCCGCGAGCTTGATCGACGCGGTCCGTACGGCGGGTGCGGCCGTCGGCGGGGCGGTCCTGGACGACCTGGACGCCGTCCTGCTCGCCGGAGCCGGCGCGACACCCGACCTCGCGGCGCAGCTCCATGAGGCGCTGGGGATCCCGGTCCGCTGCGACGAGCCCGCAGCGGCGGTTGCAGCCGGCGCGGCGCGTTCCGCGGACTTCGGCTTCCTGCGGGTCAACACCTCCGGAGCGCCTTCGTCGGCGAGCCCGGGACCCGGCCCAGGCCCGATCCCAGGCCCGATCTCCAGTCCGAGGCAGTCGCCGTTCGCCACCACTCCCGAGCGCGAAGATCCCGAACCCGCGCCGCGCCAGCCACAGCCGAGCCCGACGGCCGAAGAGCGCATCAGGCCCCAGACTCAGCCACCTCACACTCCGCCGAACCAGGGCCGCCCTGCGAATACCGCCACCGCCACCGACCCCGGCCCAAGCAC
>NZ_JAACYW010000372.1 GCF_015356825.1 Catenulispora rubra
GGCCAGGGCCGGCCCCATCGCGGCGTAGCCGGCGGAGGAGCCGGCGTTGAAGGCGTTGTTGACCCACATGCCGGCGCTGGTGCGGGTGTCGGTGGTGGCGAGTTCGTCGGCGACGAGGTAGGCGCAGGTCATCAGTGGTGAGACGAAGATGCCTGAGGCGGTGGTGATGGCCGTCAGGACCCAGATGTTAGGCGCCAGGGCTGCTGCCGCCACGCTCAGGCCGAGGGCGGCGGTCAGCAGGGGCAGGCGGGTGCGGCTGGGGATGCGCCAGCTGATGGTGCCGTAGGCGAGGCCGCCGAGGATGCTGCCGACGGACATGCCGGCGTCGGCCCAGGCGATCGCCGACGGTTGGTGGTGGCGCATCGCGAACGCCACGATGGCCAGGCTCTGCGCACCGAGGCCCAGGCCGACGCCGGTGGCGGCGAATACGGGCTCGGCGATGCGGGACAGGGCATGGCGCTCGCCGCGCTGAGGCCGGCCGCCTTGGCGCTGGCCACGTCGGCGCCGGCCCGCCCGACCGATTCGCGGCGCGTCGGCGGGCTCGGACGGGTTGGCGGCAGTGGCCTGTGCCGCCACGGTGCCGATCACCGGGGACGTCATCAGCGCCACCGTGCCGACCGCGACCAGCACCGCGCTCAGCAGCACGCCGAACGCCGGGTTCGCGATCAGGATCAGTACCCCGACCAGCAGCGGCCCGCTGACGCCGATCACCTCCTCGGCGACGGTGTCCAGGCTGAACGCGCGCTGCACCAGCGCCTGGTCGTCGCCGCACATCGTGCGCCACAGCGTGCGCATCGTCGGGCCGAGCGGCGGAGCCGTGGCGCCGGCAGCTAGGGCCAGGGCTTCCAGGAGCCACAGCGGGGCGCCGGGGCGCCACGTGGCGGCTGTCAGGCCCAGCAGCGCTCCGGCGTACGACAACGCCAGGGGGAGCAGGGCGGGGCGGATGCCGTGGCGGTCAATAAGTCGGGCACGGACCGGTGCCAGGGCCGCGACCGACAGCGCGAAGACCGCCACCACCGCACCGGCACGGCTCACCGAGCCGTGGCCGGACGCCAGAGCGAGGGTCATGGACAGGACGACCGTGCCGTAGGACAGCCGTCCGATGAGAGCCGTGGCGAAAGTGCGCGCGGCAAAGGGCAGGCGGAGTACCGCCATGTACGAAGACAAGGGAGTGGTTCCTCACCGGGAGATCATGTGCAGGGACGCCGACGGACCGCGTCACGGCCGGTGGCCGCGGCGATCGACGTGGGTCCTTACGCACATGAGGTGTGGAACATGGTGCTGATGATAGCGAACCGCGGCGGCGAAGCGAATGCTTTTGCTCGTGGCGGCAAACTCGCCGGGCCGCGGCTCAGCACTGTGGCACGATCTTGGAATGACCGGCGAACCGATGACAGGCGGCGTGAACACGGTCCTGCGCATCGGCGACCGCGTGCACCGACCGGCAGGGGAGTGGACGCCGACCGTGCACGCTGTGCTGGAGCACCTGGCCGCCAAGGACTTCAACGGAGCGCCCCGGGCCCACGGCTTCGACGCCGAAGGACGCGAGATCGTCGATTTCGTGCCCGGCGACGTCCCGGGCTCCGAGACCGTCGTCTCCGACGAAGCGTTGGCCGAGGTCGGAGCCCTGCTGCGCGGCCTGCACGACGCGACCGCCGACTTCGTCCCGCCGAGCGGAGCCACCTGGTACTTCGAGCCCCGCGAGCCGTCCGAGGTGATCTGCCACGGGGACGTGGCCCCCTACAACACCGTCTTCCGCGACGGCCGTCCGGTGGCCTTGATCGACTTCGACACCGCACATCCCGCGCCGCGCGTCTGGGACGTCGCCTACGCGGCCTACCGCTTCGTCCAGCTCGTCGAAGACGGCGCACCTCCTGAGGAGCAGGCCAGGCGCCTGGCGCTCTTCGTCGACGCCTACGGCCTCGGCGCGCGCGATCGGGCGGTCTTGCTCGATACTGTCATCGCCCGCCTGGAGCACCTTGTCGGCTTCATGCGCCGCCAGGCTGCCGCAGGCCATCCGGCGTTCTCCCGGCACGTCGCCGAGGGCCACGACCGCTACTACCTGGGGAACATCGCTTACCTCAAGCGGCATCACGCCGTGCTTGAGGGCGCCATGAAGAAGTCTGATTCTCTATAGGCCGGAGAGGCTGCCCTCGGCCTTGGCCCGCTGCCGGGCGAGGTCGGCGGTGTGCCAGAGATGAGCGGTTCACGGGTTCACAGGTTCACAGGTTCACAGGTCCACAGGGCGAGCGAACAACGCGTCGAGCCCCGGGCGCGGCCTCGAAGGGTGTGTGATCCCGATCGGGGGCGCCGCGGGTCCGCCGCTGGCCGGACCCGGTTGTCCCCGAGGAGATCCGTGCTCTGGAACGAGCTGTCGTGAGCTGGGTCGAGCTATGGGTCGAGCGGGGAACGGGCCGCGATCGACGCGGCCTCAGGCCGCGGAGCGGTCCGTCGGGCGGTGCGGCGCGATCGCCTGGCCGTCGGGGAGCAGTTCGCCGGTGTCGTCGAACAGCACGATCCCGTTGCACAGCAGCGACCAGCCCTGCTCCGGGTGCGCGACCACGATCAGCGCGGCGTCCCGGTCGCTGGCGGCGGCGCCGGGACAGCAGGGATGGTGGTGGCACGCGTGCGCGGAGCCGGGTCGGGAGGCGGTCATCGTCGTCATGGTGGTTCTTCTTCGTCCTCGGGGCGGCCTTGCGGTGGGGCCGCCGTGGTGTGGTCTGAACCTCGGTTTTCGCCTGTGGTCTGAACCAGTGCTCCTAGTGTCGCGCGTCACACGGCTCGGCGCAGGGAAATCCGGTGAGGTGACTCGGGCATTCGGGGAATGTAGTGCTCTGGTGTGGCGCCGGAGCCCGGTCACGTAGTCACTACTGACTAGACGCGAGCCAGCTGTCAGCGGTTCGTCGCTCTGAGCTGTCTTTGAGCTTCCTGCCGGTCGGTGTTTGCTCTTAGGGACGGCTTCCCTAAGGGTGATCCTGGGTTATCTGACGGACACCCGGCGTGTCCCCAGATGGCTCATCCGGGGACACGCCGGGGTGGCTCACTGGTCCGACAGCCGGCCCGCGAAGCCCGCGATGACCGCCGAGCCGATGTCCGCCGGCGTGGCGGCGTGCAGCGCCTGGCCGTTGGCGGCCGCGGTGATCCTCGACAGGGTGGTGAGGTCCACGCCGCTGCCCAGCGCCACGACCATGACCCGGACCGGGTGGTTCGGGTTGGCCGTCTTGAGCGCGTTGAGCTTGGCGATGAGCTGGTCGGCGGTCATCGAGTTCAGGCCGTCGTCCTTGCCGTCGGTGAACACCACGATCGCGTTGGACTCGTTCGGCGTCCAGCCGTTCAGCACCGTCTTGTAGGCGTCCAGGACGGTGTCGTACAGCCCGTTGCGGCTGCCCGGCTGGATCGCGACCTGCTGCAGCGCCGCGTTCAGCGCCGCGCGCCGGTTCGGGTAGGTGCCCACCGGCGCCGACAGCGGGCCCAACGGGACCAGCTCGTTGTGCACCGTGCCGCCGCCGTCGGCGGTGCTCTTGGTGGTGAACGTCCACAGGCCCAGCTGGGAGCTGTCGCCGAACAGCGGCAGCCCGGCCAGGCAGGCCGCGGCCGTGATCTGCAGCCGGGTCAGCGGGGTCTGGGTGTTCGGGTCGACCTGGCCGGGCACGGCCACCCCCATCGAGCCGGAGACGTCCATGACCACCAGGCCGCGGGTCTGCTCGCTGGTCACGTTCCACACCGACAGCGAGGTGCCGGCCGCGGTGTGCGTGGAGTCGGCCGGCGCTAGCGCGGGCACCGCCGGGTTGACGCCGTTCGCGGCGGTCAGGATGCCGGCCGCGGCGCCCTTCGGGTCCCGGAACCCGGCCTTCTGCAGGGTGTTGACGGCCGCCGGGCTCTGCAGCACGCCCTGGAACTCGGCCGCGGCCTTGGCGTGCCCGCCGTCCAGGTTGGAGCTGACGGTGTACGGATAATCCATCATCATCGTGCCCAGACCCGGATCCGCGGGATACAGCGCGACCAGCGGGGTGGCCGGGCTGGCCGTGTTGTAGGCGGCGATCTTCTGCTCGGTGGACGGGAAGGCCGCCACGCCGCCGGCGCCCGCGGCGGTCGCGACGTCCGACGGCAGGCTGGTGAGCAGCGCGCTCATTGAGCTGGAGACCGAGGTGCTCATGACCCGGTAGACCAGGGTGAGGTTCTGCAACGCCTGCGCCTGCTTGGCCTTGTCGGCCCCGGCCGGGCCCAGGACGGCGGCGCGCAGCATGGTGATCGCGGCGAGACCGGGCCCTGAGGTGGTCGGGTCCGAGACGGCGGTCTGGAGCTTGTTGCTCTTGAAGTTGGCGAGCAGGTCGCTCCAGCCGAAGGGCTTGGCGGGCCAGCCGTTCGCGGCGGCCACCGGCTTGGGCATGCCGATCACCAGCGGGCTGGTCGCGATCGGCGTCGGGTTGGCCGCGAGCGACTTCACGCCGTTGCCGTGCGCCACGTCGATCCACATGCTGCTGTCCGGGATCCACACGTCCGGCGCGCTGGTGACGTCCCCGCCCTTGGCGGTGCCGGCCAGGAACGCCGCCACGGCCGAGGCCTCGGCGCTGGTGACGTTGACGTGCACGCAGGGGTCCGACATCCCGTCCGCGACCGCCTTGACCGCGGTGTACACGTCGGGGTTGGCGTCCACGTTCAGCGTCGTCGGCGTCCCGCACGAGCTGTTGGAGGTCGCCGGGGGGTGCCCGCCGCCGGCGTTGCTCGTGGAGTTGTGCTTCTTGGTGTAGAGCACGTACCCGCCGCCGGCGGCGAGCACGAGCGCCGCCCCGAGCGCGACCAGCCCGGTCGGGAACGACGATCCGCCGGAGCCGCCCCCGCGGCCGCGGGAGGAGTTGCTGGGGCCCTCATAGGACCGGTGCCTGCCTGCCACGGGGGTCACGATCCCTTTCGTTGCTGAATGTCCGACAGTAGTCTGAGTTTTTGAGTTGGCATGTCGGTGTGAATAGGGCGTCCCGCGCGTGGACCGCGGGCCTGGACGGCAAAGGGGCGCGCCTGTGGGCGAGCGTGTGGTCGCGACCGAATTCACCGGGGCGGATCGGACGAGATTCCGGGAACGGTTGCGCGCAGGCTTCGAAGTGTTCCGCCGCATGCTCGCCGAGGACCGGTTCGAGCGCGGCCGCACACTGATGGGCGTGGAGCTGGAGCTGGACCTGGTCGATCCGATCGGCCGGCCGGTGATGGTGAACGAGGACGTGCTCTCGCGCATCGCCAGCCGCGACTTCCAGACCGAGCTGGGCCAGTTCAACCTGGAGGTGAACATCGCCCCGCACAAGCTGGTCGGCACGGTGTTCTCCGAGCTGGCCGAGGAGCTGCGCACCTCGCTGGCCTACGCCGACCGCCAGGCGCGCGCCGCCGGCGCCAGGATCCTGATGATCGGCATATTGCCGACCCTGGACGAGGCGCACATGGTGGTCGAGAACTTCTCCGCCGAGGACCGCTACTTCCTGCTCAACGACGAGATCGCGCAGGTCCGCGGCGAGGACTTCCTGGTCCAGATCGACGGCGTGGAGCGGCTGCGCACCACGTTCGCCTCGATCATGCCGGAGGCCTGCAACACCTCGGTGCAGTTCCACCTGCAGGTCTCGCCGGAGACCTTCGCCCCGGCCTGGAACGCCGCGCAGGCGCTGGCCGGAGTGCAGGTGGCGCTGGGCGCGAACTCGCCGTTCCTGTTCGGCCGGGAGCTGTGGGCCGAGACCCGGATCCCGCTGTTCGAGCAGGCCACCGACTTCCGGGTGGAGGAGCTGGCGGCGCAGGGCGTGCGGCCGCGGGTGTGGTTCGGGGAGCGCTGGATCTCCTCGCCGCTGGACCTGTTCGAGGAGAACCTGCGGTATTTCACGGCACTGCTGCCGGTGTCCTCCGACGAGGATCCCGAGAAGGTGCTGGCCGAGGGCGGGATTCCGCATCTGCCGGAGCTGAAGCTGCACAACGGCACCGTGTACCGCTGGAACCGGCCGGTCTACGACGTGGCGCGCGGCAAGCCGCACCTGCGGGTGGAGAACCGGGTGCTGCCGGCCGGCCCGACGGTCGTGGACGTGCTGGCCAACGCCGCGTTCTTCTACGGCTGCGTGAAGGCGTTGATGGAGGACCCCGATCCGGTGTGGGGCCATCTGGACTTCGCCGACGCCGCGCGCAACCTGCACCACGCGGCGCGCTTCGGCCTGGCCGCCGAGCTCGCCTGGCGCCAGGACCGGTACAGCGGCCCGGTTCCGGTGCGGGAGCTGGTGCTCACCGAGCTGCTGCCGGCGGCGCGGCGCGGGCTGGACGCCCTGGGCATCGATCCGCGGGACCGGGACGAGTTCCTGGGGATCATCGAGGGCCGGTGCGTCACCGGACGCAACGGGGCGACCTGGCTGTCCGGGGAGTTCCACCGGCTGGTCGACGACGAGGGCGTGGAGCGCGCCACGGCCCTGGAACGGCTGACGATCGCCTATTCGGACCTGATGCTCACCGGCGCGCCGGCGCACACCTGGACGCTGGGCTGAGCCCGGGTCCGGGCCGGTTCGCCGTCGCCGCCGCATCGGTGCGCCTTTCATCTGGTCTTTCGGTGTGGTCAAGGCCGTGGTCAGAGCTTTAGTCAAGGGGTGTGCGTCCGCATATGCGCCGCTGCTGCGGAACAGTAGTTCGGCCGTGAACCGGCGGACAAGAGACAGCGGGTTTTACCGGTTGTCCGCGCCCACTTTGTTACTTCGAGGTAACCGTGGGTCCGGAAGCGGTGACGTCAGGTCTACCGATCACGGCCGCCGGCCCGTTCGGACTCGTTCAGCGCTTCGGCTGCGATGATGCGTTACGGCGGTCGAAGACGTCAGTCGAGAACGTCAGTCGAAGACGACGCAGCGGACGAGGGTGAGGAGCCGGCGTGGCGGTGGTGGACGAGGGCGTGGTGCCCACGGGGGGCGGGCCGATGTCCGAGGCGCGGTGGCGGACGCTGCTGCGGTTCGAGGTCCTGGTGGTGCTGGCGCTGTCGTTCGGCCAGTCCGCGGTGTACTCCTTCGTGTCGATCATCGCCAAGCTGACCGCGCGGCAGGCGCTGAACCAGCAGGCGGCCGGGCTGAACGCCTCGCAGTCCTCGCGGCCCTGGCTGGACTTCACCTACCAGCTGCTCGACCTCGGGTTCAGCGTCGCGATCGTGGCGCTGGTGGCGTATCTGCTGCTGCGGGACAACGCCTCGCTGCGCACCCTCGGGTTCGACCTGGCCGGCGGCTGGCGGGACTGGGCCCGCGGCGCGGTGGTGGCGGCCGGGATCGGCTCGGCGGGGCTCGGGCTTTACGTGGTCGCGCACGCCCTGAACCTCAACGCGACGGTGATCCCGACCACGCTGCCGGACGTGTGGTGGCGGGTGCCGGTGCTGCTGCTGGACGCGTTCCGGAACGGGGTCACCGAGGAGGTCGTGGTCCTGGGGTACCTGCTGCGCCGGTTCGAGCAGCTGGGGTTCTCCCGGACCCGGTCGGAGATCATGTCCTCGCTGGTGCGCGGGTCGTACCACCTCTACCAGGGCTTCGGCGGGTTCGTCGGGAACTTCGTCATGGGACTGATCTTCTGCCGCGCCTACCGGCGCTGGGGCCGGGTCATGCCGCTGGTGGTGGCGCACGGGCTGATCGACAGCGTGACCTTCGTCGGATGGCTGTACTGGGCGCACTATCTCGGGATCCCGGGGGCTCCGAAGTGACGCCGGTTCAGCTAATCTGACGCACCGTCAGAAAGGGAGAGTGCGATGGCGGACGAGAAGGCCCTGAGCGTGGCGTCGGTGTTCCCGGCGGCGCGGCTGGAGGACGGCGTGCGGTTCCTGGCGGCGGTGCTGGGCATCGACCCGACCTTCGTGGACGGCGAGCGCTGGGCCCAGTTCGACCTGGGCGGCGCGCGCCTGGCGCTCGCCTCCGGGGCTGAGTCGTCGGGGGCGGCGCAGGTGATGGTGAAGGTCGCGGACGCGGCGGGGACCGCCGAGCGGCTGGCAGAGGCCGGCTACGACGTCGTCGGCCCGGTCGCCGGTCCGCATGAGGTGCGGTTCTCGGTGACCGGGCCGGATGGGTGGTCGGTGGTCGTCTACGAGCCTGTCTGAGGCTCGCGGTTCGGTCGACGGACCTCTGTGAGGCTCGCCGGTCTTACTGCTGGTGCGTCGAGCTCTAAGCCGCCGGAATGGCTGGCGCTTGTACTACCGGGGCGACCGGGGCGGTCTCGGCCGCGGTGTCCAGCGGCAGCGGTTCGACCAGGTGCGGCTCGACGGTCGTGACCGCGGGGGCCGGCTCCATCGTCGGCTCCAGGGCCGCGGTGGTGGCGCGGTCCAGGTAGCGCTGCAGGCGCGCCTCCAGGTTGGCCTTGGCGGCCGGCCACTCGGCGCGGACGATGGAGAACAGGGCGCTGTCGCGCACGCCTCCGTCGGCGGCCGGGAAGTGCGCCCGCTTGATGCCCTCGAACTGCGCGCCCAGGGCGCTGATCGCGGCCCGGCTGCGGGTGTTGCGCACGTCGGTCTTGAGGCTGACGCGGTGCACGTCCCAGGTCTCGAAGGCGTAGGTGAGCATCATCAGCTTGGCCTCGGTGTTGACGCCGGTGCGCTGGGCCGAGGGGTGCAGCCAGGTCGAGCCGATCTCGGCGGCGTCCGGGCGGCCGTCGGGGTTGAGGTGCCCGTGCCGGGGCGGCCAGACCCCGGCCCGCCAGTACTCGAGTTCGCGCAGGCGGGAGGTGCCCACGATGCGTTCCTCGCCGGTCAGCGGATCGATCGCGATGGTGGTGAAGGGGACGGCGACACCGGCGGCGAAGTCCGAGGTCGCCAGGGCCACGTACCGGGCGACTGCGTCGTGGTCGCGCGGCACGTAGGTGAAGTCGTAGGTGGACCGGTCGGCGATGGCCGCGAACAGCAGGCCGTCGATGTGGTCCGGTCGCATGAGCTCCAGGCGGCACAGGTTGCCGTGGAGCGTGACGGGGGAACGCATGCGCATATCATCCACGACCTGACGGTCTTCGTCGTGCGACACGACAGGTTGGCACTCTTGCGGGGTGACGGCGCAGGTCAGAGCGCTGGTTCGGGGACCGGTCGAGGGCGCTGGGCGGGGTCGGCGGGGGACCGCGGCGGCACCGGCCGACCGAGGCATGTCGCGCGGGTTTCGGGTATGCGACCGATTGATGTCCAGGGCGTGACCCGGCGGTACTTGAGGCTTCGGATGAGGTGCCGTCGCGAGGGTCGGCGAAGGTCCAGGTGGGACGCGGGTCGGTCGCGCGGGGGTCGCCGTACGGACTCGGTCCGGTGTGGTGACTGGCGTGCGGCGGGGGTAGTGCCGGATACTCCCGTTGTCGTCCGGTTGTCGGCCGGTGTGATTTTCTTTGGTGGTTCCTCGGCGAGGGTCGCCGGGTGGGGATAGTGGCTCGAATTTTGGGAGAGGCTAGCGTGGCCGAGGTAGAGCAGCAGTTCGGCGGCGGGGCGGATGAGGCCGACGGGCTCCAGGTCGGTGGCGCCGATGCGGTGACGGAACTGGAGACGCAGGCGCCGTCCGCGGCGTTCGACGCCGACCCGGTGGTGGCGGCGGGGTTCGTGGCCTTCGAGGCCGGGGACCTGGAGGCGGCCGAGGGCGTGTTCGCCCCGGCGGCCGGCGGCGGCAGCCGCGCGGCGATGTTCGGCCTGGGCCTGGTGTATCAGGCCCGTGACGACTTCGACCAGGCGGTCCGCTGGTACGCGGCGGCGGCCGAACTCGGCGAGGCCGAGGCGGCGAACAACCTGGGCACGCTGCTGGCGGTGCGCGGCGAGAACGACGCCGCGGTGGCCTGGCTGAGCCAGGCGGTCGCGCTGGGCTCGTCGGAGGCCGCGGTGAACCTGGGGCGCATGAACCACTGGGACAACCCGGCCGAGGCCGAGTTCTGGTACCGCCGCGGCGCCGAGGCCGACGTCGGCTCGGCGATGGCGAACATCGGCGTCCTGGCCCAGCGCCGCGGCGACCTGGCGCAGGCCGCCGAGTGGTACCGCAAGGCGGTGGAGGCCGGCGAGGTCCGCGCGGTGAACAACCTCGGCAACGTCCTGCTGATGCAGGGCGAGGTCGAGGAGGCGATGGACTGCTTCCGGCGCGGCGCCGAGGACGGTGACGGCCACGCGCAGGTGAACTTCGCCCTGCTGTCCCTCGCACGCGGCGAGGTCGAGGAGGCCCTGGCGGCGGCCGAGCGCGGACGCCAGTCCGACGCCCCGGGCGCGGAGGTCGTCTACGGCCAGGTGCTGCTGGCGACCGGCGACCAGCAGGGCGCTGCGGAGGCCTTCCAGCGCGCGATGAACGCCGGAGACCCGTCGGGCGCGTACGCGCTCGGTGTGGTGGCGGCTCAGACCGGCGCCTTGATCGACGCCGAGCGACTGTTCCTGGCCGCCGCCAACGCCGGACACGTGCCGGCGATGTGGAACTCGGCGGTGCTGTTGCAGCAGAGCGGGAAGACCGAGGCCGCGCTGCCGTGGTTCGAGGCCGCGGCGGCTGCGGGGCATCCGGAGGCGCAGGCGGTGCTGTCGGGGGCGATTTCGGTGCAGCCCGGCGGCGACAGCGGGGGCGTGGCGACCGCTTAGGTCTTCAGAACACGCGAAGGGCCGGCCGCGCGAGGTTTCGCGCGGCCGGCCCTTGAC
>NZ_JAACYW010000373.1 GCF_015356825.1 Catenulispora rubra
CCCTGCACCCCGACCGCCCGCCCCCGCTGCATCTCGATGCTGCGCGCATCGGTGTCGACGATCAGCCGCGCCCCGGCAGCCTCGGCATCGGCGAGCCAGGTCTTCACCACCGACTGCTTGGCCCCCAGCCGGCAGCCGTATCCGCAGCGTCCGCACTCGATCCCCATATCGCAGCCCACGACGTTGCGCGGCATCGCGTCGACCTGCCATCCCAGCGCACGCAGCCCCCGCTCCAGCACCACGTCCCGCGCCGAGGCGAGACTGTGGTCCCGGTTCACCGACAGCCGGTGCATCACCGCCTCGATCGCGCCGCTGTATTCGTCCCCTGCGAACTGCGTCGCGCCCAGAGCGGCCCACTCCGCGCGGACCTCCGCAGGCGTCGGGAAAGATGTCGTCCAGTTGACGACCGTCCCGCCCCCGAGACAGGACCCTGCGACCAACCTGACCTGGCCTTCTGCGGTACTCGTGGGGGTGGACGCGTACAGGTTCCGCAGGCCGGAGTACTCGGAACCGTCGAAGTCGGCGTCGTCGTAGTAGCCGCCGCGCTCCAGCACGACGACCGCCAGCCCGGCCGAGGCCAGCACCGCAGCCGCCGTCCCTCCGCCGGCACCGGACCCGACCACCACGACATCGCAGTCGAACGCCATATCAGTACTCGGCGACACCGGCGCCAGCCGAGGACGAGCGTCATCGACACGCTTCCCCAGCGGCCCCGGGTACCCGATGGCATCCCAAACCGCTGACGTCCCAGAATCCCCGGGCGCCAGCAGGTACGACGACGTCGCCAAACCCCGCAACGCCTGGAACAGCACCCGCTTGCGCCCCGACGAGGAGTCCCCGAGCTTGAGCATCAGCTTCTCGCGCTCCTCCGGCGACAGCCGCGAGAACCGCCGCCCTCCCGTACCGAGGAACAAGCCCGCGAACGGCGAGTCCCACTGCGAGAGCAGGTTCAGCAACAACTTCCGCTCCCGGCCCTCCGGAAGCCCGCGAATCAACCCGTCGGCGACGACCACCGCCCCGACCCCGCTCGCCGGCGGAATCCCGGCGCCGTCCCCCGGAGCGAAGGTGTCACAGATGGCGGTGAGCGCCGACCACTGGCGCGCGTCGAGCTGCATGGGACCATCCTCGCTCGCAGGCCCCTGATTTCGGGTGCTCATTTGAGGCGCCGCTGCGTTGGGTGTGGGTGCTGGTGTCGGGCGGGTGCGGTTGGTGGGTGGTTTACAGGCGTTTTTTGACGGCTTCGCGGACGGTTTGGTGGCCTCGCGGGGTGACGCAGTTCGGTTGAGCGACATGGGCTACCCGCGCGTCCGACGGTTTGGCGGCGGCCCGGGCGCCGAAAACCAGACGGAATCTGGTTAAGTATCTTGACTCGATTCATGATCCGCTTCTAGATTCTTCGATGCCTGATTCCCGTCCGTGTCTGGAGGATTCCGAAGTGCGACGTCTGATACGACGGCGGGTCTGCCTCGCGGTGGCCGCTGCCCTGGTCGGTGGTGCGGTCGCCGTGGCGCCGGCCGTGGTCGCGGCCGCCACCGCCACCTCTGCCGCCGCTGCCACCCCGGCAAGGTCCGCAGAGCACATCTACCCGCTCCCGACCGGCGACCACGTGCGGGTCACCGGATCCGGCCAGAGTGCGCGGGCCGATTTCCTTCCCGCGGCAGGCCATTCCGCGGCCGCCGTGACTTCGAACGTCGACGGCCGGATCACCGTCGTCCCGGTGTCGCAGATCGCGAAGCTCTCGTCCCTGGACGCCTTCCAGGTCGGGCCGGCAGCCGCGACCGCCGCCGCCGCGAGGCCCTATTACGCGATGACCGCGCTGCACATCACAGCGCTCGACCACGCCGGCCAGCCCGTCCAGGCCGCCGAGGTGATCGCGGTGAACACCGACGATCCGGCGAAGGCGAACTGGGACGGCATCATGACCGCCGGCGACGCGCGCGTCGAAGTCCCGGCCGGCCACTACAGCGTCGCGGTCGCCGCGTTCGAGACCGACTCCGCCGGCAACTCCACCGAGACCGACGTCCTCTCGGTCACCGACGTCACCGTCCTGGCCGCCGGCACCGCCGTCGCGCTGGATGCGCGGACCGCGCAGCAGGTCGCGTTCACGACCCCGCACGCGAGCACCTTCGCCGCAGCGGTCGTGGGCTGGGACCGCGGGACGGCGGCGCACATGGACTTCCTCGACATCGGCGCGCTGGCCGGCACGCGCTTCTACGTCGGCAGCGCCGCGAAGGCGACCTACGGCACCCTGAACTTCTCGGTGTTCGGCCGGCAGACCACCGGATCGGCGAGCTACCTGTTGGCGTTCCCGAACTACGACCAGGTCCCCGCCTCGCAGACCTACAACGCCGGAGCGCTGGCCACCGTCGACTCGACCTACGCCACCGACGAGCCGCAGCAGGACCTGACCATGAGCGACTTGTGGAACCGCGTCGGCTCGTCCGGACCGGCGTTCCCTGATCTGCCCGCGGTCACCGTGCACGCTCCGTCCACGGGCCGGCAGTACATATCGGCGGTCGCAGGCGTCTCCTATGAAGGCCTCATGCTTCCGACCACCACCGGAGGTTCCCTCGACGGCGAGTTGGAACGGGACTTCGTCCCGAGCGCCGGGGAGCACCTGACGCTCGCCTGGCGGGGAACGGTCATCACTCCGGCGCCCGCAACGTTCGACGGACCCTGCTTCCTCTGCCGCAGCGGCAACACCCTCAACGGCGTCGACGAGATGGACACCGACGGCTCCGGCGACGTCGGGCAGTGGAGCGACGGACCGACGACGATCACCCAGGATGGCAAACAGATCTACAGCGGCGGCACCGAAGGACAGCTGTTCACGCAGACACTTCCGGCCGCGAAGCACCACTACGTCTACTCACTCGACACCACCCACGACGCCGCCACGACGGCACTGTCGACGCACACGCAGATCTCGTGGGGCTTCGACTCGGCGAAGACCGCCGCCTCAGCTCCCGTCCCGATCCTGTATGCGCAGGCCCGGTTCGTCACCGACGGCCACGACTCCGTGCCGACCGGGACCGGCACCCTCGACGTCACGTTCCAACACCAGTCCGGCGTCGCGAGCAGCGCGGTGAAGAAGGCGAGCGTCTCAGTCTCCTACGACGACGGCACCACATGGCAGCCGACGACGGTCGCGCTCGGCGACGGCCGTCACGTGTCGGCGACCTGGCCGGTCCCGGCGAGCACCAAGGCGGGCTACCTGGCGCTGAAGATGAGCGCGACCGACGCCGCCGGAGCCACGCTGGAAGAGACGGTGCATCACGCCGCGCTGGTCAACGCTCCCGGCGGGATCGCGGTGAGCGGGTCCGGAGGCTCGGGCTCAGGGGGCTCGGGCTCGGGAGGGAGCGCCGGGGCGCACGCCGTCTGCCCAACCGCCGCGACCGGCCACGTGCGGTGCTTCGCGCTGGTCTCGGACACGAAGAGTCCGACGAGCAGCCCGGCCAAGGGCGCCAAGGCCGCCAAGGCCGCCAAGGCCGCCAAGCCCGACGGCTTCGCCCGCGCCGACCTGCTCTCCGCCTACACGCTGCCGACCACCGGCGGCGCGGGGCGGACGGTCGCGATCGTCGACGCCTACGACGACCCGCAGGCCGAGTCCGATCTGGCCGTCTACCGCAGCACCTACGGTCTGCCGGCGTGCACGACGGCCAACGGCTGCTTCACGAAGGTCAACGAGCACGGCCAGGCCTCGCCGCTGCCCGCGCACAACCCCGACGACTGGAACCCCGAGGTCTCGCTCGACCTGGACATGGTCTCGGCGATCTGCCCGGCCTGCCGCATCGAGCTCGTCGAGTCCGACACCACGGATTCGACGTCCATGGCCACCGCCGAGCGGACCGCGACCGGCTCCGGCGCCGTGGCGGTGTCGAACAGCTGGGGCGGTGACGAGAGCACGCCGGACCAGGATCTGAACTCCGCGTTCCAGCATCCGGGCGTCGCGGTGACGGTCTCCAGCGGCGACCAGGGCTTCATCGAGGGAGCCTGGCCGGCGTCGCTGAACACGGTGATCGCGGTCGGCGGAACCAGCCTCACGAAGGCGACCTCGTCGGCGCGGGGTTGGAGTGAGACGGCGTGGAAGGGCGGCGGATCCGGCTGCTCGGCCTACATCGCGAAGCCGGCGTGGCAGCACGACACGCACTGCCCGAACCGCACTGTCGCCGACCTGTCGGCGGTCGCCGATCCCAACACGGGTGTCGCGGTGTATGTCGAGGGCAGCTGGGGCGTGTTCGGCGGCACCAGCGCCTCGTCGCCGATCATCGCCGCGATGATCGCGCTCGCGGGCAACTCCTCGGCGTTGCCGAGTGCGCAGTACGTCTACTCGCATGCCGCAGACTTCTTCGACGTCACCAGCGGTACGAACGCCGACTGGGACTGCGACGGGGACTACCTGTGCGTCGCGGGGCCCGGTTACGACGCGCCGACCGGTGTCGGTACGCCTAACGGGCTCGGGGGGTTGTAGGCGCGGTGTTGTAGGCCGTGCAGTAAGCGGCGTGGGGATTCGCGGTATCCGCGGATCCCCGTCCGCAGTACGGTGTGACCGTTAACACTACCGACCAGTACTATTCAGCCGATCGTGCCCAGCAGTGCCGTGTTCGTTCTCTACATTCCGTGCCACCGGCTCGCCCCGAAGCCGTGCCCCGCTACGGAATGGACGCCATGAGAACAGCCAGCACCCTGGGCCGACGCCGGTTTCTGACCGGTTCGGCCGGTACCGCGGCGGCTCTGATCGCCGCGCCGACGATCGAGTCCCTGGTCTTCGCGGGGCGTGCGGCCGCCGCCACGACTGCCGGTAGCGCGCTGTCGCCGTTCGTCGAGCACTACACCACCAACGTCTCGACCAACGTGACCGCCGACGACAACGCCGCCGTGCGGATCCTGGCGGGCATGGCGCGGCTGTGGGCACCGGGCACCGCGTGGAATACCGGCACTGTCCTGGACGCGCATGTCCTGCACGCGAACATGCGGCACAGCGCACGCATCACCAAGCACCGCACCGAGGAGCAGGCGAAGCAGGCGTTCATCCACGACCGGCAGGACCAGAGCTACGGCATGATCGACGGCCTGGGCCCGCTCGCGTCGTTCTACAAGACCGGCGCCAAGGCGGTCACCAGCATCACCTCGGCTCCGGACGGGACTCCGCCGACCACGATCAACGATGTCGTCCCGCCGGATGCGCCGGCCGGTTCGGCCACCGGGCCGGGCTCGACCGCGTCCGACCTCGGTGCTGTGGTCGCGTTGGAGCAGACGCTGCGCGGTAACTATTCCTCGGGCAACCCGTCGAAGGCGTCCTATAGCTATCCGCGGCCGTGGCGCATGACCGAGGACAGTACTGTCGTCGACACCGGCGCTACCGATGCGTTCGGCTATCCCGTCTACAAGTCGGACGTCATCGTCGCTCCGCAGCTGCTGCGTCAGCGCAGCATGACCCCGGCCACTGACGGTGGGTTTCCGAGCGGCCACACCAACGCCTTCTTCCTGGCTGGCCTGGCCTACGCCTACGCGGTGCCCGAACGGTTCCAGGAGCTGGTCACCCGGGCGTTCGAGCTGGCCAACTCACGGATCGTCGCCGGCATGCACTCGGCGGTCGACGTCATCGGCGGCCGCATCCTGGGCACCGCTCTGGCCGCCGCCATCCTCGGCGACCCGGCCAACGCTGCGGCGAAGAGCGCGGCGCGCGCTCAGGCTCTCGCCTACTTCACGGCCCACACCGGGACGACGCCCGAGACTTTGTTCGCGTACGCACACTCTGCCGCGCGCTCGACTGACCCTTACGCCGACCGCGAGGCGAATGCCGCTGCGCTCAAGGGCTTCTTCACCTACGGCCTGCCTGCGGGTCGGGCCTCAAGCCGTCAGCCCATGACCGTGCCCCAAGGCGCCGAGGTCCTGGTGGAGACCCGGCTTCCGTACCTCGACGCGGCGCAGCGTCGTGAGGTGCTGCGGACGACGGCGCTGCCGTCGGGGCATCCGGTACTGGACGGCCCTGAACTGTGGGGTCGGCTGAACCTGTTCGCCGCTGCCGACGGGTATGGCTCGTTCGCGCAGGACGTGCGCATCGTCATGAACGCCTCCGCCGGCGGATTCCACGCCGCCGACGCTTGGCGCAACGACATCGACGGCCACGGCCGCCTGACCAAGTCCGGCACCGGGACGCTCACTCTGTCCGGCGACAACGAGTACAGCGGCGGCACGACGATCAGTGGTGGCGCCCTCATCGCAGCCTCTCGTACGGCTCTGGGCACCGGAGACCTGCACGTCGCCGACGGCACGCTCGGCGTGAAGCTCGTCGACGACGGTCCGGCGCTGCGCATCTCGGGTCTGGCGCGCGTGGGGGAGCAGAGCTCTCTGCTCCTCGATGTGACGGCCTGCGATATGTCGGCCCGCGATGTGCGGCGCGCCGATCGCACCTTCCGCGTGATCGAGGCCTGCGACCTGCGTGGCGTGTTCCGTTCGATCACCGTCTCCACTCCCGGCTTCCGCGCCGAACCCCGCTATTCCGCTTCCGGCCTCACCGTCCGCATCCGCTCCAACCACTGATGCAAGGAGACAGGACAATCATGAGGAAGATCCGCACCGTCGCCGCCGCGTTGATCGCCGGTGTCGTCCCGTTCGGCGTCACGGTCGCCGTCAGCGCCCCGGCCGCGCACTCCGCCGCTGCGGCCTCCGGCACGTTCTCGCTGCTGAACTACAACGTGGCCGGGCTGCCGGTGGTGCACGAGCCGCCGACGAAGCTGTCGATGGAGGACGCCGCGTCCCAGATCGGGCAGCGTATCCAGCCCTACGACGTGGTCAACATGCAGGAGGACTTCAACTACCACGCCTACATCTACGCCGGCGACAACCACGCCAACCGCACCGCGACCAGCGGTGCGGCAGGGTTCGGCGACGGGCTGAACACGGTCGCCGACGACCAGTTCAGCGAGTTCAGCCGGACGAAGTGGTCCAGCTGCTACCCCGACAACGGCGACTGCTTCACGCCCAAGGGGTTCTCGGTGATGCGGCTGCGGTTGGCGCCGGGTGTGTACGTGGACTACTACAACCTGCACCTGAACGCCGGGACCAGCAGCAGCGACGAGACCGCGCGGCAGAACGAGTGGCAGCAGCTGACGGCGTTCATGCAGGCCAACTCCGCCGGCGACGCCGTGATCGTGGCAGGGGACACCAACAGCCGCTACACGCGCGGCGACGACCAGCTGGCGAACTTCGTCGCGGCCAACGGCCTCACCGACTCCTGGGTGCAGCTGGAGCAGGGCGGCGTCGCCCCGCCGGCCGGCGCGCCGCCGCTGATGTGCGACGAGACGGCGATCACCAACACCTGCGAGGTCACGAACAAGACCCTCTATCGCAGCAGCAAGCAGATCACCCTGGCCGCCACCGCGTACAACAACGAGCACGCCAAGTTCCTGGACTCCGCCGGCGCGATGCTGTCGGACATGGACCCGATCCTCACCGACTTCAGCTGGTCGCAGAACCCTGACTACCGGCAGAGCGACCTGTTCGGCGGCAACGGCGGCACGTCGTTCACCGACGGCGCCGCCATCCCGGCGGGCGTCGGAGCGACGACGGTCGCGCTCAGCGCCGGCAACCGCGTCGACCAGGTCGGGCTGACGCTGGTGAACGGCACGTCGTTCACCCACGGCGGCACCGGCGGCACCCCGGCGTCGCTGACGCTGAACAGCGGGGAACGCGTCGCATCGGTCGAACTGTGCGAGGGCCAGTACAACGGCGGCGAGCGGTTGTTCTATGCGAAGTACACGACGGACGCCGGCCGGGTGCTGGCCGGTGGGACGGTCACGTCCGACTGCGCTACGTACACCACCCCGACCGGCTGGCAGCTCGCCGGGTTCTACGGCCGTTCCGCCACCGAGGTCGACAAGCTCGGGCTGATCTACACGCGCTAGAGCTGAGGTTTCCTACCGGCTTGAACGCCGCGCGGGTTCGGACGCCATGCAGTACGGCGGCCGAACCCGCCTGCGGTATATCCCCGATCTCCGACTACCCGGCGGCCCCGGTAACCGCGGCGATCAGCGCCTCACCGGTGTAGGCCTTCCCGCCGAGCCCCCAGGCGCCGTCCGGGGCGTTCAGGATGTTGACCCACGTGTCCTCGCGCCGGTGCTCCGGCCCCGCGAGGTCGGCGACGATGTCCGTCGCGGCCGCGATGAAGGCGGCGCGCGCCGGCTGGTCGGCCAGGCCGATGTTCGGCAGCTTCAGCTCGACCATGACGACCGGCCGGTTGACGCCGCCGGCGTAGATGTCGTGCGGCTCCAGGATGTGCACGGTCCCACCGACCACGCTGGTGAAGAACTCGTTGCCGGTCAGGCCGGAGACCTCGATCAGCGCCTCGGTCAGCCGCGGCAGGATGGCGCGCTCGCCGGTCGGCGTCAGGACGCCGCGCGGTGCGGTCACGGTGATGGGCATGGGTGTTCCCCTCTCGGACGGGCTATTGACTAGCTAGTACGTGCGTACTAGCTCTCGACCGCCAGTCTCGACTAGGATGTGCGTACTAGTCAAGCGCGCAGCAGAGAAGACGCGCAGCAGAAGAGAGACGACGGGACGATGGCCTCAGACACCCGCGACCGCATGATCGACGCGACCGTCGACGCCCTGAGCCGGCACGGCGTCGCGGGCATGTCGTTCACCGAGATCCTGCAGACCAGCGGCGCCGCCCGCGGCGCGATCTACCACCACTTCCCGCAGGGCAAGAACCAGCTCGTCGCCGAGGCCGCCGAGCGCTTCGGCGACCAGGTCCGCGGCGCCCTGGGCGAGCTGGACGGCGCCGACCCGCAGGCCGTCGTCGAGGCCTTCGTGACGGCGGTGCGTCCCGTGGTGCAGGCCTCGATCAGCGGCTACAGCTGCGCGGTCGCCGCTGCCAGCGTCGGTTCGAGCGACGACGACGAGCTGCGCCGCACCGCCGGGGGGGCGTTCACCGCGTGGCTGCGGGAGCTGACGGACCGATTCGCGGCGGCCGGCCTGCCGAAGAGGAAGGCGGCGGATACCGCGGCACTGCTGATCAGCATGCTGGAAGGCGCGCAGGTGGTGTGCCGAGCCGTCGGCGACATCGAACCCTTCGACGCCGCGGCGCGCGCGGCGCGTGCGCTTCTGGCGACCTGAGCTGGCTCCGCTCAGGCCACCTGAGCTGCCAGACGTGGCCCGACTTCGATTTACTGGCTGAACGCCTGGCTGATGGTCCGCTCTTCGTAGCGGAAGTGGGATTCCATGATCGCCGCGAGTCCGTCGAGCTCGCGTCCGATCGCCTCGGCGCTCTCGTTTCCCGAATCGACAGCCTTGTCGGCCAGCTTGCGGATGCTTGAGAGGATCCCCGCGATCAGCTCGTGGTCCTCGATCAGTTTCGCGATCGTCGGGGCGAGGTCCGGGCGTTCGCGCAGCAAGTCCGAGAACATCCCCTCGTCCTCGCTGCGGTGGTGCGAAGTCAGCGCGTCACAGAAGGCCAGGCAGTGGGTCGCGAGGGTGTCGTCGCTCAGCCGACGGTGCCCGAGACCCGCCCTGACCTCGGCGATCTGGTCACGAAGCCGTTGATGTGCCTGGGCGAGTTGCAAGCTCAAGGCGACGGCGCGGTCGCCTCCGGGGGAAGCCACGGATGGCGGTCCCTTCGATCCGACACCTCCATGCCTGACGCAGTCCGCCACCGGCACGCGATGCTGCGTCCACGAGATCACATCGGGCTTCCGGGCGGCAAGCGGCGCCGGCTCGGACCCCCTCCGCAGCCCGCTGACGTGCACCGCATCGAAATCGCCCGCAAATCCATTGCACAGTCGAGGTCGGCGTGCCTATCGTGATCGCACACATGAAAGGAGGTGATCCTGAGTTGAGTAGTACCAGGACGCGTGAGGTGGCTGGCAGCTAGCCGCCCCGCCCGCGAACGAGGCTTCGGTGCCTCGCCCGGCAGGTCCGGGGCGGCGGGCTAATCTCCAACAGTCACCCGGCTCGCAGGCTCACCGGTCGTCCCCGGTGTCCGGTCAGGCGGTCCACGGCGTGGTGCACCGCGCGGTGGATGCGCTTGGTTGGAATGGCCTGCGAGCCGCTGTTTTTTGTTGGACGGGCCGCTGGCTGTCCTCGGCCTCGGTCACGACCTCGACCTCGACCTCGAACACGGTCACGCCGCCTGCCGGCACGAGCGCTGCGAACTTGCCGGAGAGCAGGTCGGTTCCGGGCGCCGGCAGCGGAACATCGACCTCCGTGTGGTTGATCGCGAACAGCCATGACTGTCCGTCGTCCGCGACTCTGCGCACCATCTCGACGCCATTCCCGGCACTCCGGCAGGCAGTGCAGGAGCGAGGCGGTGTCTGGGTGAGAGATGTGCAGCCTCGGTTGCCGATCGGCGCTTCCGAACAGCGCGAGTGGGTGCTGGTGCGGGGCGGGGTGCGGTTGGTGTGTGGTTTACAGGCGATTTTAGGGCTCGCAGAGGATTAACCCGTAGCCTTCGGGTCTGGGGATCGTTGTTGTGGTATGGGCATATCTGTGGAGGAGTTCGCGGCGGGGCTGGCCGACAAGTACCTGGTGTTGTTTCCGCATCTGGAT
>NZ_JAACYW010000374.1 GCF_015356825.1 Catenulispora rubra
CTCCGACACCCCGCCGCCCCTGCTGATCGACGTCCACGGCGGCCCGACCAGCAGCACCGTCGCCACCCGCCACCTCACCTTCGCGCTGTTCACCTCCCGCGGCTACGCCGTCGCCTCGGTCGACTACGGCGGTTCCACCGGCTACGGCCGCGCCTACCGCGACCGCCTGCGCCACACCTGGGGCATCACCGACGTCGAAGATCCCGTCGCTGTGGCGCGCGCCCTGGCCGCCGCCGGACTCGCCGACCCGCGGCGCACCGGCATCCGCGGCGGCTCGGCCGGCGGCTGGGCCACCCTGGCGGCGCTCGCGCACAGCGACTACTTCGCCTGCGGCGCCGTCTACTTCCCGATCAGCGACCCCGCGACCTGGTACGACGAACAGACCCACGACTTCGAGAGCCGCTACATCCACTACCTGGTCGGCGACCCCGAGAAGGACGCCGACCGCTTCGCCCGGGTCTCGCCGCTGGCGCACGCCGCCGAGATCACCGCGCCGTTCATCATGCTGCAGGGCGAGGACGACGTGATCTGCCGCCCCGACCAGGCCGACCGCCTGGTCAAGGCCGTCGAGGCGGCCAACCCCGGGCTGTGCCGGGCCCACCACCGCTTCCCCGGAGAGGGGCACGGCTTCCGCAAGGACCAGACCATGGCAGTCTGCCTGCAAGCCGAACTCGACCTGTACGCGAGCGTCCTCGGAGCCTGACATGAACGACTACCAGATGACCGAGACCTCTGAGACGAGTGCCGGCGCCGCACCCCGCGCCACCGACTCCGACCTCGAAAAGCTCGCCGCCGACGCGGTTGCCGCCTGCTCCCGCCTGATCCGCTTCGACACCAGCAACTTCGGCGCCGGCGAGAGCCGCGGCGAGCGCGCCTGCGCCGAATGGGTCGCCGAGCAGATCACCGACGCCGGCTTCAGCCCCGTCGTCCTGGAGTCCGGGCCCCGCCGTGCCAACACCGTGGTCCGCATCCCCGGCACCGACCCCGGCGCGCCGGCCCTGCTGGTGCACGGCCACCTCGACGTCGTCCCCGCCGAACCCGCCGACTGGCAGTCCCACCCCTTCTCCGGCGAGGTCCGCGACGGCGCCGTCTGGGGCCGCGGCGCGCTGGACATGAAGGACATGGACGCGATGATGCTCGCGTTCGTGCAGCACCTGTGCCGCACCGGACAGCGCCCCCCGCGTGACATCGTCATGGCCTTCGTCGCCGACGAGGAGGACACCGGCGACTTCGGCGCGGGCTTCCTGATCCGTGAGCACCGCGACCTGTTCGAGGGCGTGGACACCGCGATCAGCGAGTCCGGCGGCCACTCGGTGCACTTATCCGACGGCGCGCGCCTGTACCCGATCGCGGCGGGGGAGCGCGGCAGCGCGTGGCTGACCGTCACGATGCGCGGCACCGCCGGCCACGGTTCGCGCCGCAACGACGACAACGCGATCGCCAAGCTGGCCGCGCTGGTCACCCGCTTCGCCGAGTACCAGTGGCCGGTGCGGGTGGTGCCGATCGTCAGGGCCCTGCTGGACGGCCTGTCCGAGCACTTCGGCCGCGAGATCACCCCGGACGACCTGAGTGCCCTGGGAGCCGCCGCGCCGCTGCTGGCCGACACGCTGCGCAACTCGGTCAACCCCACGATGCTGCGCGCCGGCTACAAGCACAACGTCGTCCCGTCGGAGGCCGGCGTGGCCCTGGACGGCCGCGTGCTGCCCGGTACCGAGGCCGAGTTCTTCGCGACCGTCGACGCCCTCCTCGGCCCCGACGCCACCCGCACCGGCTACCACAACCCGCCGGTCAGCGCCGACTTCACCGCCCCGGACTTCACCGCGATGGCCGCCGCGCTCCGCGCCTTCGACCCCGAGGCGATCGTGCTGCCCTTCTGTATGACCGGCGGCACCGACGCCAAGGCCTTCGCCAGGATCGGCATCCCCGGCTTCGGCTTCGTCCCGGGGCACACGCCTGCGGGCTTCGACGCCTGGCGCTACGTCCACGGCATCGACGAGCACGTCCTCACCGACAGCCTGGCCTTCGGGGCCGGCGTGCTCGCCACCTACCTGATGACCGACCCCAGACAGCACGCGTGACCCTGCCCTGTCGGCGCCGGGTTGCCGTCAAGGCGCCGGGCACCCAGACTCGAATTCGCCACCCTTACGCCCCCTCATCAGGCGCAACTTCCGGGCCCCGGCGGTGCGTCCATGTCGTGGTCCCCTGGACCAAGAGCCCCGCAGGTTTTAGATTCTTGCTCGGACAGACCATCCGCTACAGCGTTTAAGCGCAGGGTTTGGATTCACAGGTTTGGATTCACAGCGTCACCCGGCTCCGCCACCTCTCGTTCCGGTAACCCAGGAAGGACACCCGCCGTGGCCGCTGCTCTTCGATGGCGCTTTCGCGCGCCTGGAAAAGGAAATCGCGACGATCCTCTGAGAGCCCTGATAGCCGGCCGCGCCGTGCTCCTGATCACGGTCCTGGCCATCCTCTCCGCCGCCACCGGCGCGGTCGCGTTGGCGTCCTCGACAGGGACGTTGAACGCGCCGCCGGCGGTGACCGACCAGGAGCAGGGCATGGTCTCCGGCGCGCCGTTCCAGGACCCGCCGACCGCGGTCATGGCCGCCGGTGCCGACGGGGACCTGACTGTCACGCTCGACGCCCACAACACCCGGTTCGACCTGGCCGGGAAGACCGCTAACGGCCAGTCCTACAACGGCTCCTACATCGCGCCGACGATCACCTTCAATCCCGGCGCCCACGTTGACGTCCGAGTGGTGAACCACCTTCCGGTGGCCACCAATGTGCACTTCCACGGCCTGCACATCGACCCGATGAGCCATTCGGACGACGACTTCCTGTGCATCGCCCCGGGCGACACCTACACGTACCATCTCGCGATCCCTGCCGACCATCCTCAGGGCACGTACTGGTACCACTCGCACGCCATGGGCACCATGTGCCCCGGTGGCGTCACCGGCCCGATCAACGGCGCGGCGGGCAACACCGGCATGACGAGCATGCCGGGCGACGTCGAGAACCAGATCTTCGCCGGCCTGTCCGGCGCCCTGATCGTCGGCGACGACAGAACCCTGCTCCCGGCCGCCTATCAGCACGTCGTCGCGCACACCTTCGTGCTCAAAGACGCCCAGATCGACGCCAACGGCACCATCACCCAGAACACCGCGACCTCGAAGATCGACTCCAACGCCCCGACCATCCGCCTGGTCAACGGCCAGCTCCGGCCGGTCGTCGGCATGCAGCCCGACGAGACCCAGCTGTGGCGCCTGATCAACGCCGGAGCCGACATCTTCTACCGCCTGCGCCTGGACGGCTACAAGTTCACCGTGGTCGGCGAAGACGGCGTCCCGGTCGCCGGCGTCAGCACCGTGGACACCCTGCTCCTGCCCCCGGCCAAGCGCTACGAAGTCCTGGTGACGGCGAACAGCACCCCCGGCGACAGCTGGCTGCGCACCACCGCCTACAGCAACGGCCCGCAAGGGGATCAGTACCCGGACACCACCCTGGCGCAGCTGGACGTCTACGGCACCGCGGTCAACCGCCTCCCGGCCCTCACCGGCGGGATCAAGACCGCTCCCGCGAGCCTGGCCGACGCCAAGATCGCGCAGCAGCGCACCGTCGACCTGAGCGAGAGCCCCGACGGGCTCAGCTTTTTCATCAACGGAAAGCAGTTCGACCCGACCACCTCGGTCTTCCCCGACCCGGCCAAGCTCGGGACCGTCGAGGAGTGGACGATCCTCAACGAGAGCGGCGAGGACCATCCGTTCCACCTGCACACCAGCACATTCCAGGAGATGTCGGTGAACGGCACGGCCGTGCCCTACACCCACATGCAGGACGTCGTCCCGGTTCCGCACGCGGTGAGCGGCGTCCCGGGCAAAGTCGTCATCCGCATCCCGATCCAGGACTATCCCGGTCGCTGGATGTTCCACTGCCACATCGGTGCCCACGAAGACAACGGCATGATGAGTTTCCTGAACGTGGTGCGCTGACCGACACGCCAGATCAGCCAGACCAGCCAGACCAACCAGACCAACCAGACCCGCCACAGGGCCCGGAACCGGCGCTCGCCCCGCCGGTTCCGGGCCCGTCTTCGTGCTGTGTCAAGATCTCCCCATGAGCGAGACGATGCGCCCGATGACCGTCGCGGACCTGCACCAGATCCTCGCCGACATGCCGCGCTACTGGGGCGAACGCGACATGCGCGCGGGCCACCACTACCCGCTGGTCCACGAGTTCGGCCCGACGTGCGTGGTCGCCGACTCCCCGGACGGCATCCGCGGCTACCTGATGGGCTGGGTGAACCAGGACCACGTCGGCTACGTCCACTTCATCGCCACCCGCGACGACACCCGCGGCACCGGCCTGGGCCGCCGGCTGCACGCGGAGTTCGCCCGGCTGGCCGCGGCGCAGGGCGCCACCAGCCTGAAGGCGATCACCAGCGTGGCGAACACCAACAGCGTCGCCTTCCACACCGCCATCGGCTTCGCCGCAGAGGTCGTCGACGACTACGCCGGACCGGGCGACCCCAAGGTGGTCTTCACACGCCAGCTGTGAACAGCCGGCTCTCGCGCGCTACATTTATTGGGCGCCACTTACCACGGCGCCGCCGGAGCTGAGAGGCGCTGCAACGGATCCTGGAATCCGCCACGCTCGGTCCCGACGACTTTCCCAAGGGCGCCTCCCTCGTGGAGGCGCGCTTCGTGCTTCCCCGGGGTTCCACCACCTCATGCGAAGACGGGAAAGCGAGCATGAAGCACCACAGTCAGGAGATCGACGGCCTACGGTTCGCCGTCGCCGACCTCGAACTGGCCGAGTACGGCCGCCGTCAGATCAAGCTGGCCGAGCACGAGATGCCCGGCCTCATGGCGCTGCGCGCCGAGCACGCCGCGGCCCAGCCGCTGCGCGGCGCCCGGATCGCCGGCTCCCTGCACATGACCGTGCAGACCGCGGTCCTCATCGAGACCCTCGTAGCGCTCGGCGCCGAGGTCCGATGGGTGTCCTGCAACATCTTCTCCACCCAGGACGAGGCGGCCGCCGCGGTCGTCGTCGGCCCCGACGGCACCCCCGACAAGCCCACCGGCACCTCCGTGTTCGCCTGGAAGGGCGAGACGCTGGAGGAGTACTGGTGGTGCACCCGCCAGCTCTTCGACTTCGGCGAGGGGCGCGGACCGGACCTGCTCGTGGACGACGGCGGCGACGCCACCCTGCTGGTCCACCTCGGTGCCGAGTACGAGACGGCCGGCCGGGTCCCGGAACCGGAGCCGGGCGACCACGAGGAGCGTCGCCAGATCCTGGGTCTGCTGGCCGACAGCTTCACCGAGGACGACACCCGCTTCACCCGCATCGCCGCCGTGCTGCGCGGGGTGTCGGAGGAGACGACCAACGGCGTCGCGCGGCTGTACAAGCTGGCCCGCGAGGGTCGCCTGCTGTTCCCGGCGATCAACGTCAACGACTCGGTCACCAAGTCGAAGTTCGACAACAAGTACGGCATCCGCCACTCCCTGCCCGACGGCCTGAACCGCGCCACCGACGTCATGCTCGGCGGCAAGACGGCCGTGGTCTGCGGCTACGGCGACGTCGGCAAGGGCGCGGCCGAGGCGCTGCGCGGCCAGGGCGCCCGCGTCGTGGTGACGGAGATCGACCCCATCAACGCCCTCCAGGCGGCGATGGACGGCTTCCAGGTGGCGCGGCTGGACCAGGTCGTCGAGGACGCGCACCTGTTCGTCACCGCGACCGGCGGCACCGGCGCGATCCGCGTGGAGCACCTGGCGCGCATGCGGCACAACGCGATCGTGGGCAACGTCGGCCACTTCGACACCGAGATCGACCTGGCCGGCCTGGCCGCGCAGCCCGGCGTGACCAAGCTTGAGATCAAGCCGCAGGTGCACCAGTGGACGTTCGCGGACGGGCACGCGGTGCTCGTGCTCTCCGAGGGCCGGCTGTTCAACCTCGGCAACGCCACCGGCCACCCGAGCTTCGTGATGTCGGCGTCGTTCGCGAACCAGGTCCTGGCCCAGATCGAGCTGTTCACGAACCAGGACCAGTACACGGAGGACGTGTACCGGCTGCCCAAGCACCTGGACGAGAAGGTCGCGCGGCTGCACCTCGACGCCCTCGGGGTGCAGCTGACCGAGCTGTCGGCGGACCAGGCCGAGTACCTGGGCGTACCGATTGAGGGCCCTTACAAGGCCGAGCACTATCGGTACTGAGGGCTTTTGCTCCTAAGCAAATCCCCCACGCTCGGAGCGACGATGCCGAACAGCTCTCCGATCGTTGTCAGCGCCGCGGCCTGCAGAGTTCAGCAGGCTGCGGCGCGCGGCGCGCGCGGCGGATCCGACTGCGGAGAGTGACTGTCTGAACACCCTGAGATACTTCGCCCAGGGAAACGGGCCGTCCGGGGAATCACACTCTTACCCGCGCGGGTCCGACTTTGCTAGCATCCGCACCTGATCACCCTTAAGCGCCGGTCCCTCGGCCGCGGTGCTCGGCAAGGAGTGCGCATGTCCCTTTCGTCCGTGCTGGCCACCCTCGTCGCCGTCCTCGTGCTGGCGAACATCGTGCTGGTCCTCCGGCTGACGGACCGTTGTGCGGACGATCGCAAGGAGCACGGCGGGGAGGGCGCGAGCGGAGTCGCCGTGCCCCCGGCGTCGGCCCTCGGTGAGCCCGGGACCGTGGCGCCGGATCGGCGAACCTGATAGACAAGGCGTAGACGGCCGCCCGGGAGACCTCCCAGTTCCCGGGCGGCTGTCACCATTTCTCCGGCGAATGCCGTATCGGCTGCCACGCCGATTGCCACGCTGACTGCCACGCTGACTGCCAGGGCCGAGTGCCGCGTCGGCTTCGTGTGCCGACGCGGCCTGTGCGATCAGCCCTGGGGCTGAGCCAGCCGGTGCTGCCCCTGGGCGGGCTGCGTGTTCGGAACCACGATGTCCGACTGGAACGCAGCACCCTGAGCCGGTCGGTCGGGGTGCGCCAGCGACATGATCCAGGTCTGGCCGTCGGCCCCGGTGACCAGGATCTGCGTGTCGCTCCCGACGAACGCGGCGTCCACCGGCGTGGTGGCCGGAGCCGGCAGCCGCACGGCGGGTACGGCCGGTGCCCCCGGCGCGGTCTTCACCGGCACGAATCCCTGCGCGGCGGTGAACGTGAACGTCACCACCGCGCCGGTGCCGTCCGCGGACACCAGCTGGTCGATCCCGTCGGCGCCCGGAACGGCCTCGATGGCCACCGCTCCGGCGAGCGTCGGGTTCTGCGGCAGCGCCTTCAGCGCGGCGGTGAAGGCGGGCTTCACCGCGATCGCGGCGGCCGGCACGACCGTGTGATCGGCACCGGGGCCGGACAGGGGCATGACGTCGGAACCCGCGAGGGCCGTGGTCCCCGATCCGGGCAGCGACCCGGTCGGGGTGGCCGTCGCATTGGCCGCGGTGGGAGTCGCGGGAGTCCCCGCCGGCGGAACCGAGAGCGTGATCAGCTGCGCGTGCCCGGCGGCGTCGATCCCGACCAGGTCGTCGTGCCCGGCCTTGGTGAACGCCCCGGCGAACAGTCGCGGGAAGGTGTTCCACTTCGGCCCGCTGACAGCACCCTGATCCACGGCCTTGCCGGTGGCGTCGAACCCGTAGAGGTGCGCACTGCCGTCCTTCTTCACGGCGAGCAGCTGCACCGCGCCGGCCGGGCCCGTGAAGCGCCCCGCCACGAGCGCGGTGACGTCCCCGAAGCCGTTCGCGACCGGCACCGGGACGCCGAACGTCCCGTCGGCGATCCACGGGTACCGCAGCAGCCGGCCGGTCGCGTCGACCGCGACCAGGTCGGCGTGCCCGGCGGTGGCCGAGGGCAGGACCGCCCGGGGCCCGGTGGCCGCGCCGGTGACGGTCACGTTCACCGGCCCCCACGTCACGGTCTTGCCCTCGCGGTTGGTCACCGCGACTTTGATCTGGTGCTGGCCGGCGGTCAGGGCCGTGGTGTCCAGGTTCAGCTGGTTGCTGGTGGTCATCGGCTGCGCCATGGCCACGCCGTCCAGCGTCAGCGTCTCCGTGGCCAGGTCCGAGGCCGGGGCCGCGCCGATGCCCAGCGGCACCGTGCCCGACAGCAGCGGCGCGTTCGGGGCCGCGACGGCGACGGTCAGCTGGTGGTTGGTGACGTTGACGGTGACCGGCGCCGACAGCTGCGAGATGGCGCCGTCGTCCGCCATCGCCTGGGTGGTGATCACGTGCGGGCCGTCGGTCAGCTTCGTGGTGTCCAGCGGCAGCAGCGCGCCGCCGGGGGCGTTGTCGATGGCCTGCGCGGACTTGCCGTCGATCCAGTACTGCATGCGGACCGCGGGGTGGGTCGGGTCGGCGTCCGCCGAGCGTACCGTGATGGTCCCGGACGCCAGGCCGTTCACGGTGTTCGTGCTCGCGGTCGGGGCCGGCGGCGCCGGGTTGATCGCCGTGTCCGGGGGCTGGTAGCCGCTCAGGTTGTAGCCGCCGGTGACGCCGTTCTTCGGCATCTTCCAGCCGGGGTTGTTCGGGTTGACCGCGCCCAGGCGCCAGAACTGCGCGGCGGCCGGCGGGGTCCAGTCGTGCACGCCGACCAGTTCCTTGATCAGCGGCTCGCCGACCCAGTTCGAGTCCACGACGGTGTACGTGCCGTCGCCGTGGTTGGTCAGCACGATCGCGGTGTGCAGCGGGTTGGAGTCGTCGTGGTCGCCGATCTGGATGATGTCGCCCTCGACGGCCGCGGCCGGCGCCACCGGTACCGCGCCGGCCGAGCTGAACCCGACCTGGTAGTTCCCGCCCGGGTCGACCGGCCAGATCTTCCCGCCGCTGGCCAGCGACACCACGCAGTCCACGAACTCGCGGCATTGGCCGGAGCGGAAGCGGTTGGCGTCCACGCAGGCCTGGCCGCCCCAGCGGCCGACGTAGGCCAGCGCGGTGGTGGCGACCAGCGAGTTGTCGAACTGGCCCGCGCCCGCCGGCGGGTGCACCGGCACCGGCACCGGGTCCGGCGGCGGGATGTACGGCGCCGGGTTCGGCGTCGTCGGGGCCGGCTGGACGGGCTGCACGGGCTGGCCCGGCTGGCCCGGAGTGGCCTTGGTGGGTACCGGCGTCGGCGGCACCGTCGAGGGTGCGGACGGGACCGGCTTGGTCGTCGGCGGCGCGGTCGGCGTCGGCGGCGGCTGGGTCGGGTCCGACGTCGGGGACGGCGCGGACGACGAGGGAGGCGTCGTGGCCGGAGGAGTCGGCGTCGGCGTCGGGGTGGGAGTCGGTGTCGGCGTCGGAGTGGGGGTCGGCGTGGGTGTCGGCGTCGTGCTCGTCGTGGCCGACGTCGGATCCGGCTGGCTGGGCTGGCTCGACGACGTCGACGGAGCAGCCACGGGCGACTGACCACCGGACGGGGTCGTGTCGGCCTGTGCGCTGACGGTGGCCGCCATCGAGGCCGCGCTGACCATGGTGGACACCGCCACTCCGGCTATCAGGCGGCGGCGGACTCGTCGGGCCCTGGCATTCTTCGACATGACCAAAATTTCTACCAGCTGTGGGGCGACATTACGACGTACAAGTAGGGTCCAAGGCGTATCGGGACAGTGACAGGCGTCCAGAAACCAAAAGTCGCCGCGTGTCAAGGGCCGATCGCCGCACTTTTCCCTAAGGGTCGGTTCTTGGATGCGTCCGCTAGGCTCTCGCAGGTGGTTGACGAACATCAGGCCCCGAAGACCGGCGGACTCCCCGAGTCCGCCGTGACCTCGGCGGACGGCGTCGAGAGCATCGACGCCACGCTGATCCCCGGCTGGGTCCCGCCGGAACTGGACACGACGAAGGCGCACACCGCGCGCATCTACGAGTACCTGCTTGGCGGCATGCACTACTTCGACGTGGACCGCGAGGCCGCCGAGACCGCGCTGCGGCACGTGCCGCAGGCCCGCGAGATCCTGCGGGAGAACCGCGCCTTCCTCAACCGCGCGACCCGGTTCCTGGCCGCCTCCGGCATCACCCAGTTCCTCGACCTCGGCAGCGGCCTGCCCGGCAGCGACAACATCGGCGACGTGGCGCGGCGGGCCCATCCGGAGGCGCGCATCGTGTTCGTCGACTACGACCCGATGGTCGCCGTGCACGGCCGGGCCCTGGTGGCCGCCGCCGACCCGGCGCACACGGCGGTGGTGGAGGCCGACGTCCGCCGCCCGGCCGAGGTGCTGGCCGACCCGGAACTGCGCCGGGTGCTGGACCTGGAGCAGCCGGTGGCGATCGTGATGAACTCGCTGCTGCACTTCATCGCGCCGGAGGACGACCCGCACGGCATCGTGGCCGGGTTCCTGGCCGCGGTCCCGGCCGGCAGCGCGCTGGTGGTCTCGCACATCACCGACGGCGGCCGTCCGGTGCAGGCCGAGGCGGCGGTGCGGGCCTGGGACCAGGCGACGTCGAAGATGTACATGCGCGACGAGGCGGAGATCCGGGCCCTGTTCGCGGGGACGGAGCTGATCGAGCCCGGGATCGTGCCGCGGCCGCTGTGGCGGCCGGACGGCGAGCTGCGCGAGGGCTGGGAGGAGATCTGGGGGC
>NZ_JAACYW010000375.1 GCF_015356825.1 Catenulispora rubra
CAACAGCGGTGGGCTGGGGTTCTGGCTCGGGTGCCGGGGCTGGCACCGAAGCGCTGCGGCTCGCGGAGGCGGCCTGCTGAACGTGCGCGACCGGAGCGTTGCCCGCGGCCAGCTCCGCCCGCAGCAGGGCCGCGTAGAGCTTCACAGCCGCCGCTGAGGCTTCCGCGGTGCGCGAGGACGCCCGGGACGCCGCCGCCTGCCGTCCGGAGCCGGTGACGCCGTCGTGGCGCCGCGTCGGCAGCAGCGTGCCGAGCAGCCCGGCGGTATTGCGCGCGCCGAGCAACAACGGCCGCAGGTGCCGGGGGTCGAGCCCGTATTCGGTCAGCGCCGCGGCGGCCCGCACGATGAAGACCGCGTCGCCGCCGTAGGCCTCGACGTTCGGCAGCAGGCCATAGGTCATCAGCTCGTCGAGGAAGGACTCGGACACACCCGCCGTCCTGGCCAACGCCTCACGCCCCAGATGCAGCTCTCCCACATCCGCTTGGGTGACCCGATAGAACTCCGGATCGGCGACCGTCGCCGCACGCGTCCGGGGCAGCGGCGGCAACGGCGGAGTCAGCGTGGCCGTGAGAGGCAGTGCCGCGTCGTCCTGATCAGCATTGTCCTGATCAGCCAGCGTCTCCGCGTCCGGATCCGGCGCGAAGGCCAGATCCGCCCCCGAGGTCAGCGCGGCCACTATGGCGTCGGCGTCCCCGAGCGTCACCCGCGGCCCGTCGGCCGCCAGGTGCTGCCGGATCACCTTCAGCGGCAGGTACTGGTCGCGCTGCGCGGCCAGCACCCAGCGCAGCTTCTCGACGTCTTCCTCGCTGAAGCGGCGGTACCCGGCCGGGGTCCGGCCGGGGCTGATCAGGCCGCCGCTCTCGAGGTAGCGGATCTTGGACACGGTCAGGTCCGGGAAGTCGGCGGCCAGCCGGCCGATGACTTCGCCGATGGTGAGCGCCTCGCCGGACACGCCGCATTCCTGCCTCTCCTGCCGGCCCCCCAGCTTGACCGTCTGCGCGAGCACGGCCGCCGCGCGGGCCGCCGCCGGTCGACTCAGCCCGCGTGGAACACCAGGCGGTACTTGCCGACCTGCACCTCGTCGCCGTCGCGCAGCAGCGCCTCCTGGATCAGGTTGCGGTCCACGTAGGTGCCGTTCAGACTCCCGACGTCGCGCACCAGGAACCCCTGCGCGCTGCGCACGAACTCGGCGTGCCGGCGGGAGACGGTGACGTCGTCCAGGAAGATGTCGCTGTCCGGGCTGCGCCCGACGGTGGTGACGTCGGCGTCCAGCAGGAACCGGCTGCCGGCGTTCGGGCCGCGCCGCACCACCAGCAGCGCCGAGCCGGCCGGGAGCGCGGCCAGCGCCTCGCGGTCGGCCGGGCCCAGACCGATCCGCTCGGTCTCCTCCCCGCCGCCGCCGACCTCCGCTTCCGCGGCGGCCTCCACGCTGACCAGAGACATCGTCGAGGTCCGCTCCGCCGCCCCCTCGGGCACCAGGGGGTCACCCGGCAGCGGGGACTCGGCCAATGCGGTGCCGCAGTGCGAGCAGAAGCGGCTCCCCGCTTGGTTGGCGTTCCCGCACCTGGTGCAGAACGGCATGTCGTGGGCCTCCCGGAGTATTCACTGTGGCGGTTGTGGCTGCCGCCTGCGTTGGTCGCAACTTATGGGGCGCCTCTTGTCGAGGTCAACCGGAACGCGCCGAGATGACGTGTCTTTCGTGCTCTGACATCCACGCCATCCACCCAGACTACGTCGTATCAGCCTTCGAATCAGCCCGGCCGGACGCGCTCGGCGCCGGACGCGAACACGGCGCGGACACGGCGCGGACACGATGGTCCGGCAACCGGATCGGACCGGTCCCGGACCATCGGCGGCGCACGGCCGCCGCGGGGCGGCCGCAGGGCTCACTCGGCGATGGTGGCCTCGTAGCCCTTGGAGTCCAGCAGCGCGTCGACCTCGGAGGCGTCGTCGGGCTGGACGTCGAAGATCCACCCCTCGCCGTAGGGGTCGGAGTTGACCAGCTCGGGCGAGGAGTCCAGCTCGGCGTTGACGGCGGTGACGGTGCCGGTCAGCGGCGCGTAGAGGTCGCTGACGCTCTTGGTGGACTCCAGCTCGCCGCACGGCTCGCCGGCGGTGATCTTGGCGCCCACCTCGGGCAGCTGCACGAAGACGATGTCGCCCAACTGCTCCTGGGCGTAGTCGGTGATCCCGACGCGGACGCTGTCGGCGTCGCCGGAGCGGACCCACTCGTGCTCGGCGGTGTACTTCAGCTCTTCGGGGGTCATCGGCTTCCTTGCCGCCCTTTCCTCACACGGTGTCGACGGCGCGGCGGCCGCCACGGGCCGGTGGGCCCGCGCTCATATTCTGGACCATGGCGGGCCCCGGGGCCCACCGGCCCCGGCACGCCTCATCCGGCCTTGGCGTAGTCCGGGTTCGGCACCGGCACCACGGCGTCGATCAGCACCTGCCCGGGAGCGATCGTCGCGTTGGCCCCCGGAGAGGACTTCACGGTCGCCACCACGCCCCCGGGGATCTGCATGGCGGGCCCGAGCGTGTTCGGGTCGCCGATCACCTTGTAGACGAAGGGCTGGGTCAGCTCGCGGCCGTCCAGCGCGATCCCGCCGTCGGCGGTGTCCACGAAGGACGAGGAGACGACCACCCGCACGTCGTCCACCTGCACCACCTCGGCCCCGGCCGCCCGCAGCTCCTCCAGCGCGTTGAGCAGGGTCGCCGACTTCAGCTGGTGCTGCGGATCGGTGATGGTCAGGGTGATGCCGGAGCCCTTGGCCTTGACCGTGCCGGCCAGGATCTGCAGGTCCTTGGCTTTCTGCTGGGCCTGCGCCAACGCCGCCTGCGCCTTGTCCGCACTGTCCCGGATCGCCGCGTTCTGCGTCTCCAGGTTGCGCAGCTCGGCGTCGAGGCTCTGCCCCCGCGAGGTCACCTCGTCGAGGATGTTGACCAGGTCGTCGCTGCGCGCGCCGCGCAGGATCTCGTCGGAGGTGTTGGTGGCGTGCACCTGGATCGCCAGGGCCGCGCCGAGCGCCCCGAGCAGCACGCCGACCACGGCCTGGTTGCGCGACATGCGCGGCGGCCAGAACGCCGCGAGCAGGCGTCGGCGGCCGAGGGAGACGGAGGCCGGCTTGGCGGGCTTCGCGGGCGCCGCGGGGCCGGAGGCGGCAGCTGCGGCCGGACGCGACTCTGTCACGGGGCGGCGGCTGGGACCGTCCGGAGCGTGCTCGGACGGCGGACGACGCCGGGGACCCGACTCGTTGGTGTGCGGATGTCCGGGCCCGCGGCGCGGGTCCTGGCCCGGCCCCGGACGCCGCGGCGGCTGGCCGCCGGGCACGGGGCGACGGCGAAGCGGCTCGCCCTCGGGAGGCGTGCGGCGGCGGAGCGGGGGCTCGGGTTCGGGCTCGGCTGGTTGCTCGCCGGAACTCTTGTCCTCAGGGCCCTCGGGAAGTAGATCCCGGAGATTCACCGTCGCGGCGAGCTCCGGGCGATCGGGCTCAGCCTCAGGCTCAGTGGCAGCCGGCTCTTCCGGAAACAGCTCGCGGAGATCGACCGTCTCGGCGGGCTTCTCCGACGGCTCGCGCTCGCCGGCAGCCTCATCATCGCTTGCAGCGGCCGACTGCTCCTGCGCCGAGCCCTCAAGACTCACTGTCTCGTCGAGCGCCGGCTCAGCAGGCTTCTCCGGCCGGTCAGACTCATCGCGACTGTCAGCGACCGGGACCGGCTCGGCAGTCTCCTGCTCGCCCGCCGGTGGCTCCGGCTGGTCAGGCTCGTCGTCGCTCTCGCCGATCGGCTTTTTCACCGTCTCGGAAGACATCTGCCCGGCATGCTTCTTAGGTCGCCGAGGCACATTCTTGACCTCGGGCTCCTCAGGCAGGCTTCGGAGGTCCATAGTCTCGGCGAGATCCGCGCCGGACTCAGCCTCGGCCTCGTCGGCCTCAGCCTCGCCCTTGTCCCGGTCCTCGCCGACCGGCGGCACCTTCGGCGTGAACGGATCCCGTTCCGCCGCCTCGGCGCCGTCAGCCGAATCCTGCGGATCCGGCTCCGGTTCGTTCCCCGGCCGCGTCTGCACCCAGCGCTCCTTCTCAGGCGTGGAAGATGTGCCGGCGGATGGCCGCGGCGTTGGAGAAGATGCGGATGCCGAGCACGACCACCACGCCGGTGGTCAGCTGCGAGCCGACGCCCAGCTGGTCGCCGAGGTACACGATCAGCGCGGCCACCAGCACGTTGGAGACGAAGGAGACCACGAACACCTTGTCGTCGAAGATCCCGTCCAGCAGGGCGCGCACGCCGCCGAACACCGCGTCCAGCGCCGCCACCACCGCGATCGGCAGGTAGGGGGCCAGTCCCGCGGGCACCGTGGGGTGGAAGACCACCCCCGCGATCACGCCGATCACCAGTCCGATCGCCGCGATCACGACGCCCTCCAAGTCATCTCGGTAGTCCCAGTCATCTCGGTCTCAGTCATCCCGGCCTTGACCAGGCCCTGCTCGTCGCGGCGCGTGGTGCGCCCGTGACCTGATTCGGAAAACTGCTGGGGCCACCGTACCGAACCCCTGAGGAGGCTCGGGCCACCGGCACTCAAGGCACCCCTCAAGGCGCCGCTCGAAACGCCCCTCAAGGCGCCGGCACCGCGTCGGTCAGCGTCAGCTGCGTGGCCGCCGGCAGGCTCAGTTTGTTCTTGGTGCTCGTCGCGAAGCCGATCCCGTACTGCGACTTCAGCTCGAACAGGTACCGGCCGTCCGCCCCGTCCGCGAACTTCGCCGCCATCGACTTCGGATCCCCGATCGCCTGCAGCGTGTACGGCGGCGACAGCGGCCGGAAGTCCACCATGATCGCCGACCCCGCGGTCCGGATCGCGGACAGCGCCGTGAGCCGCTGCCCGTTGATCGCCACGGCCTCGGCGCCGGCGGCCCACAGGCCGTTCGTCGCGTGCTGCAGGTCCAGGTCCAGCACCCGGCTCTGGTTGGTGCCGTTCTGCCGCGGGTCGGTGCTGGAGGGGTTGTCGGCCCCGGCGGCGTCGTTGAGCACGACCTCCAGCCCCGGCCCGGTCACCGGCGAGGCCCCGGTCGCCACCGACATCGCGGTGAACGCCTTGCCCTGCTCCGGTCCCAGCGCCTCGGCCTGCGCGGCCTGCAACTGCCCGCGCACCGTGGAGATCATGGACTCGTCGGCGGAGTTCTTCCGCTCCGCGTCCTGCACCCGTGAGATCAGCTGCTGCCGCTCCCGCTCGGCGGACGGCGCCTGGCGGTGCGTCTGGATCGCGGCGATCACCAGCACCAGCGCGACGGCGGCCACCCCGAGCAGCACGGTCGGCGACGGACGCCGGGTCCAGTGGCTGCCCCCGGCGTCCTCGCCCTTGGCCTTGCGCCGCGCCGCGGTCTCGGCGTACCCGGGGTCCAGCGTGTCGTTGAGCAGGCTGGTCAGCAGCGACATCGAGGCGTCGCGGCGCGCGCTGTTCCGGGCGTCGGGCGGCGTGGGCATGGAGGCCATCTTGACATGTCCCCCCAGCTTCTGCCGACGCGCGCCTCAGCGCCCGACGTCGCGGGTGAGCTGCCGGGCCTGCACGAAGTACATCCCGCCGGCCAACAAGTACAGCGCGGTCCCCCAGCCGACGAACGCCCAGCCGAAGATGTTCGCGATGTCGGTCAGGTGGTTCGGCTTCTCGCTGATCTGCCCGAGCAGCAGCAGCGGGAAGGCGTAGAGCAGGTTGAACGTCGCGGCCTTGCCCAGGAAGTGCACCGGCAGCGCCACGCCGTAGCCGGCCTTGCGCAGTTTGGGCGAGATCAGGACGAGCATCGCCACATCCCGCCCGACCAGCAGGATCGGCAGCCACAGCGGGATGATCTGCCGCATCGTCAGCCCGACCAGGGTGGCCAGGATGTACAGCCGGTCGGCCAGCGGGTCGATCATCGCGCCGAACTTGGTCATCTGGTTCCAGCGCCGGGCCAGCTTGCCGTCCAGCCAGTCGGAGAACCCGGACAGCGCCAGGATCACCAGGGCCCAGACGTCGTACTTCGGGCCGCCGTAGTAGGGCGACAGGACCAGGCCCAGGAACAGCGGGACGCCGGCCAGCCGGGCCAGGCTGATCAGGTTCGGGACGGTCAGGACGCGGTTGGAGACCGGGAGGCCGTCCTCGCCGAGCTCGACGCCGTCGCCGTACCCGTCGGCGCCCTCGTCGTAGCCGTGGTCCTCGTAGCCGTAGCCACCGTGGTCCTCGTAACCCCCGTCGTCGTACCCGTCGCCCTCGGCGTAGTAGCCGTCGTCCTCGTACGACCCGTCGGCGAACTCCTCGCCGTAGTCGTTGATGTTGACCGTGGCATCGGGGTCATGCTCGTAGCCGTACCCGTCGTCGTAGTCGCCCGCCCTGCCTCGATTCACAAACAGCAACGATAGGCGATCAGGGGCTGGGCCTGGGACATCCGTACACGTCCGCCGGGGGTTGTACCAAGAAACGGCAAAGTCTGGTTCAAGAAGTACGCCATGATCGTCAACTCAGCGTGTCCGCGCGGTAGCCTCAGTGATGCAGGACCGGCCGACCCACCGCACCAGCCCGCACGGTGTCGCCGAGTACGAAACCGCTCCACCCGCGCCCTGTCTCCCTCTCCCCCCAGGTGATCCGGCAGCGCGGGTGGAGCGTCCGTATCCGCCTGCGGACAACCGAACACACTCCCCTTTGTCCGGACTCCGCACCCCCCGCAATGGAGTCCGAACCGGTTCCGAGCGTGCTGTGTGTGCACCTCAGAGCCCTGTTTCGCGCTGCGCCGCGCCCGGGTCACGCCGGGTGACGGCGCCCTTGGCGTGCCCTGCGCTTATACCCTCAATCGGCTGTTCTCAACATCCGTAAATCTGCGTACACAGATCTACAGCGAAGACCTGCTGTCGTAGTGCCCATTCCGTGAATATGATGGGCTTGAACAAGTCCATTCCACTCGACACGCAACATGAGCGCTGTCACCACGTTGGCGGGAACGTGGCAGTGGGAGTGGCACCAACACGCAAGGGGGGAAGACCCGCTGTGTCAGAACACACATCTGCACACACCGCCGAGCACGAGGACGAGGACGACCAGGAACTGGTCCCCGCCACCGGCGGATCACTCGCCGGCCGCGGCCATCGCCCGGTCCGGTACCGGCCCTCCACGGGCTACCTGCCGTGGCTGCTCACGATGTGCGACCGTGAGCTCGCCCGGCACATGACACGCCTGCTCGCCGAACTCGACCTCACCGAGGCCCAGTACGGCGTCCTGCAGGCACTGGTCCACCTGCGCCGGGCCTCCTCGGCGACGCTGGCCCGCTCGGTCTCGGTGACTCCGCAGGCCATGGTCGGGCTGGTGGCCGCGCTGGAGCGCAAGGGCTACATCACCCGCGAGTTCGGCCGCGGGGCCGGCCGCGTCATCGACGCGGAGGTCACCGCACGCGGCAAGGAGGCCTACGAGGCCGCCAAGCGCCGGGTGCGGGCCCTGGACCGCTCGCTGCGCCGCTCCTACACCGACGAGGAGTTCGACCAGCTGGTCGGGCTGCTCGAGCGGCTCCCCGGGGTGCTCGGCCGGCTCGACGACCAGCGCGGCAGCCGCCGTCGCGTCGACGACTGAGACCCGGCGGCGTCCACCGAGCCCGCCTAGCAGGCTCCGAACGGCGCGCAAGCGCACAGCGCAACCGCACACCGTGCGAGAACGCCACCTTCTCTTCACCGGCTCTGTCCCACCGGCTCTTTCCCGGTGACGGGCGCCGGGCGCGACACCGATCCATCCCCTGATCCACCCGCGGACCGACGTTCCCGGAGCGGCGAATCTGATATACCGTCAGATCCATGACTGACGGCATACCGGCCGCTCCGGGAACCGACGCATGGTTCCGCGAAGGTCCGGAGGGCTTCGCCCTGCTGGCCGGCCGCTGCACCGCGTGCGGCGCCCTGAGCTTCCCCCCGCGGACCGTCCCGGGCTGCCCCGACCCCGACTGCGAGGGTCTGGAGCAGAGCCCTGAGCCGCTGTCGACCCGCGGAACCCTGTGGTCGTACACGGACGCCCGCTACGCTCCCCCGCCGCCCTACCCGCGGCCCCCTGACTCCGAGTTCTCCCCCTACGCGCTGGCCGCCGTCGAACTGGCCGCCGAGCGCATGATCGTGCTCGGACAGGTCCCCCCGGACGTCCCCGCGGAGTCCCTGCACGTCGGCATGACCATGGAGCTGGTCCCCGGAACCCTCGTCTCCTCTGCAGGAGTTGAGGAAAGGGTCTGGAACTGGCGCCCGATCGGACCATCCGAAGAATCCACCACCGATGCTGCGGCATACGCCGCATACACCGGGGAGGCGCACGCATGAGCCGGACGGACTCCGTCGCCGTGGCCGGCGTCGGGATGCACCCCTGGGGTGCGTGGGGAAAACCCTTCGTCGAGTACGCCTCGGTCGCGGCGCGCGCCGCCCTGGCCGACGCCGGCCTCGGCTGGCGCGACGTGCAGCTGGTGGTCGGCGGCGAGACGATCCGCAACGGCTACCCGGGCTTCGTCGCGGGCTCGGCACTGTCCCAGGCGCTGGGCTGGCAGGGCGCGCCGGTGGCGAGCTGCTACGCGGCTTGCGCGACCGGGGCGCAGGCCCTGTCCACGGCCCGCGCGCACATCCTGGCCGGCTTGGCCGACGTGGTCCTGGTGGTCGGCGCGGACACCACCCCGAAGGGCTTCTTCGCCCCGGTCGGCGGCGACCGCCCCGACGACCCGGACTGGCTGCGCTTCCGCCTGCTCGGCGCGACGAACCCGGCGTACTTCGGCCTCTACGCGCGCCGCCGGATGGCCCTGCGCGGCTCGACGGAGAACGACTTCGCGGCGGTGAAGGTGAAGAACGCCCGGGCCGGATCCCTGAATCCGAACGCACGATTCCGCGCGGAGGTGGACGCGGAGACCGTGCTGAACTCGCCGATGGTGAGCGACCCGCTGCGCCTGTTGCAGATCTGCGCGACGAGCGACGGCGGCGCGGCAGTCGTTCTGACCTCCGAGGACTACGCCAGAAGGCTGAACAAGGACGCGGTCCGCATCCGCGCCGTCTCCGCGCCGACCCCGACGTACCCGCGAACCGTCCCGGACTTCCCGTACCTCGCCTCGGACGCGATGGCCGCCACGGAACCAGCGCCCCGCAGCTTCCGCGAGTCACTAGCACACGCGGCGTACGAGGCCGCCGGGCTCGGACCGCAGGACATGGACCTCGCGGAGGTCTACGACCTGACGACGGCGATGGAACTGGACTGGTACGAGGAGATCGGGCTCTGCGACCCCGGCGACGCCGAGAAGCTGCTGCACGACGGTGCGACGTCCTTGGGCGGCCGGGTGCCGGTGAACCCGAGCGGCGGCCTGAGCTCCTTCGGCGAGGCGATCCCGGCGCAGGCCATCGCGCAGGTGTGCGAGCTGACCTGGCAGCTGCGCGGCGACGCCGGGGCGCGGCAGGTCGCGGGGGCCCGGGTCGGGGTGGCGGTGAACCAGGGGTTGTTCGGGCACGGGTCGGCGATCGTGGTGGGACGGGCTTAGCCGGGCTGCCCCAGCTTGCCGGCGAAGTACCCCTGCACCAGGGCGGCGAACGCAGGCCTGGTCAGGATGTCGGTGAGCATCGCGCGGGTGATCGACGGGGTGTCGGTGGCGGGGTCGGGGTTGGGGACCATGCCGGGACGGATGGAGCCGTCGGTGAGGTCGGCGTAGCAGCGGCGGTCGGGCGCCGAGCAGGGCACGTCGGCGTAGCGGCCGCCGTATTGGGTCGTGAAGGAGATGCGGTAGGCACCACCGCCGGGCGCCCGTACCGTCACCACACCGCGGTGCCCGTCGCCGGTGTCGGAAACCTCCGCCACCGAATCGTCGCCGAGCGGCACGGAATCGCAAGGGCTGTCCCCCAAGCACGGCAGGTGGGTGCTGTTGTCCGCGCCCGATCGGTAGTCGGACTGAACGGTCATCGTCCCCTGTGCGGTCGCGATGTCGAAGCCCGACCAGGTCTGAGGGCCGACGTTTTCAGCCGCTCGCAGGGCCTCGGTCCAGTCCTGAACGACCTGCGGCTGAGGACGACCGTAAAGCGCCGGCGCTGTCACGTCCTGCGCCAGGATTCGCGCCAGGAAACCGTTCGCGACCTGCTGGGAGTCTGGATTCCGCGCCCCGCCGACCGCGAGCCCCGGAAAGACCGCCTGCCACAGCGGCTCGGCACGGCGGCAGTCCGCCTGTGCCTTGGCCTGGGAGCCGTCCGCGACGAAGGTGCCGGTGCAGTCCACGATCCGGCTGCCGCTTCCCAGGGCCGATGTCGAAGCGGATGGCCCGGTCGCCGGTCCGGTCGGCGGCCCAGTCTCCGGCCCCATCGGCGTCACCGTCGTCTCGGTACTCGACCACACCCCCGGCCCCGTCCCCGAC
>NZ_JAACYW010000376.1 GCF_015356825.1 Catenulispora rubra
TCCTCGACGCCGTCCGTGCCGGTGTAGAAGGATTTCACTTCGCCGTGCATGTTCACTGAGGCGAACGCCAGGTGCACGTCATGGTCGGACGGGTGTTTCGGGTTCAGCTTCCCGCCACCGCCGCCGCCGGTGACCACGAGCGGGCCATCCTCACCTTCGAGGGCGCCCTGGCTCTGTGGCGCGGCCCCGTGCTGGAGGACCTGCGGGACGGCCCGATCCTGCACGCGTTCGCCACCTGGCTGGAAGCGGCGAAGATCGACTGCATGGGGATGATGATCGAGTGCTACATGGCCCTGGGACGGCACCGCGAGGTGATCAGCCGGCTCCAGGCCCTGATCATGGACCACCCGCTCCGCGAAGACTTCTACTGCCTGCTGATGCTCGCGCTCTTCTACTCGGAGCGGCGCGCCGAGGCCCTGGACGTCTACCGGTCGGCCCGACGGCGGCTCCACGACGAATTGGGCTTGGAACCCTGTGACTCCCTGCAGGAACTCCAGCAGCGCATCCTCGGCAATGAGCAGGGCCGACGCCCACGCCGGCACGCGGCGACGGCCGCCGACGCGGTGACGCACGGCGCGACCGGTCCCCGGCCCCGCCGCGCATCGCCGCCCAGGAACCGGATGCCCGTCTAGCCGTCGGTCCGGCCGTCCGTCTCGACGGCCGTGAAAAGCCACTCGAGCCCCTGGCGGCCGGAGATGCCCAGCTTCCGGTAGATCCGCGTCAGATGCTGCTCCACCGTGCTCACCGTGAGGAACAGGCGGGCCGCCACATCGCGGTTGGACTCGCCCCGGCCCACCAGATGGGCCACGCGCCGCTCCGAGGCGGTGAGCCGGTCCAGCGACGCCTCCGACAGGAGTTCGGAATCACCCTCGGCCGGCTCGAGCCCGGGCTGGATCTGCTCGCACAGCGCCAGCGCGTGGCACTCCTCGGCCAGGCGCCAGGCACGCCGCCGGATCCGGCGTGCGCTCGCCGCGTCGCCCGCGGCCCCGTGCGCGGCTCCCAGATCCGCCATCGCCCGCGCCGCCTCGTACCGGTCCGCACTGCCGGCCAGCTCCTCGACCGCTGCGTGCAGGAGGCCGGTTCGCTCCGCGCCGTCGGCCAGGAGGGCTTGAATACGCAGCGTGGCGCCGCGCACGCTCCGGCTGCTGCGGTCCAGATCTCGGCTCTGCACGGCGACGGCGGCCCGAGCGCCGGACAGATCGCCGACCCGGATGAGGGCTTCGGTCAGCTCCAGTCTCCACGGCATCAGTGCCGGGCGGTCCACCCCCCAGCCGGCGGCGCGTTCGCCGATCCGGGTGAACGCCGCCAGCGCCCGGTCCGGATCCCCGGTGGCCAGCAGAAACCGCCCCCGGGCGCGGAGATACCCCAGGCTGCGCAGGCTGTCGTGCAGGCTGTCCGGCACCGGCAGGGCGAGCAGCCTGTCTGCCTTCTGATATTGGCCCATCTCCGTCCAGGCGAGGATTCTGCTGATGCGCAGGCCGATGTCGAACAAGGTGTCGGTGCGCAGGCGGGTCGCCTCCGCCGCCTGCCGCGCGAGGGCCTCCGCCTCCTGGAAACCGCCCTGGGCCAACGCGAACTCCGCCATGGCGGCGAGCAGCAGTGCGTGCCAGCCCGGCGCGTTCCGGCGTTCGGCGTCCACGGCGAGTTCCCGGGCGTGGGACATGGCGATGTGCGGCCGGTCGGCCGCCGCGAGCACTCGCAGGGAGTTGAGTATCTCCGGCAGCGTCTCCTCGGTGAGTGCCGAACCCCGGAGTCGTTCCTGGACCAGCTCCAGGTCTTCAGCGTCATCGGCTCCGTGACCCGAGCCGAACCACGCCACCGACGCGGGCAGCAGCGCCGGATATGCCTGTCGGGCGCCCGCGATCGGCCGGGGGCGCAGCAGCAGCGTCCGTTCCCACCACTGCTCCGCCAAGGTGCTGACGATCGTCGAGCCGCGGCTGTCCGCGGGGGGTGCGAGCTGTTCTCCGGCCTCGTCACCCTCTTCGTTCCACGCGTTGAGCAGAGCCCAGGTGATCAACTGCGCCGCTTCCCGCGGTCCGGCCGATACCGGCCTGGACGTGTCGAGCGCCTCACGGAGCGACTGCTCGGCCGTACACGGGTCATGTCGTGCGGTGATCGCGGCGATCCCGACCAGGGTCGCGGTGCGCAGATGTTCGTCAGGGTCCTGATGTGCGATGAGACCGAGGATCTGCAGCGCCTCCTGTGCGTGGTCCGCGGCGACCGCCTGCGCGGCGGCGTCACGCAGCACACTGATTCCCCAGCTTCCGGCCGTGCGCCGGGCGGCCACCAGATGGCGGGCGATCACCACCGACTCGGCACCCACCGCGTGCAGTGAGTGTGCGGCCCGCTCGTGCAGTTCCACCCGGCGTCCGGGCGGTTGCGCACCGAGGATCGTCGGTGCCATGACCGGGTGCCGGAACCGCAGGCCGTCCACCACGCCCACTTCGTTCAGGACGCGCAGTCCCCGCCGAACCGCGGACACGTCCCGCCGGAGCAGGACGCCCACGGCGTCCTCGGCCGCCTCCGCTCCCAGTACAGCCAGGCCCAGCGCCGTCTCCGCCGCTTCGCGGCCACTGCGCTCCAGACAGGTGAGCACGACTTGGCCGAACAACCCCCCTTCGGCCGGCTCCGTCCACGGCCCGGGTGCAGCGGACGGAGTGGCCGGTCCGAGACACTCATCCATCAGGGCTTGGGCAAGTAGAGGATTGCCACCGCAGAGCTCATAGACGTGCTCTGCCAGATCGGCGCTCCCTGTCAGGCCTGCGGCGTCCGCCTGGCTCGCGATTGCCGTCTGCGTGCTCCGAAAGTCTGTGACCAGACGCTTCGTCGCCGACCGTCCCAGCGCGCCGACGGGGATCACCCGTACCCGCGGCTGCCGCACCAGCACGGAGCTCAGGCGGTTGCGGTCCGGATCGCTGGTCGACGCCCTGGTGAACAGCAACGCGAGACCGTGCGCCGAGATCCCCTCGAGTATCGGCAGCAGGCGGTCGAGCTCGTTGGAGCCGACCAGGTGTACGTCGTCGATACAGGCCGCCAGCGGACGCCGCCCGATCGCGTCGGGCGAAAGCTGCGCGACCGCGTCGTCCAGCGTGAACAGTCGGCGCTCTCCGGCGACGGTCAGCCACCCGGACAGCGATCCGCCGTCGAACCACAGAACCGCCGCCCCGTCCGCCTCTGCTTTCTGCACGCCCAGGCGCATCAGTGCGGACTTCCCACATCCGGCGGCCCCCTGGGCCGCCGCCGTGCTCACGTTCCCGGCACCGGCCTCCGCGAGTACCCGGTGTATGGCACAGACCTGACTCTCACGCTCCAGAAGGCGTGTGGACGCCGAGTGCGCGGGCGGTTCGGCTCGGCCTGCGGTCGTGCTCGGCTCGTTCGGTCGGCATGTCCTTTTCATGGGGCCTCCGAATCCTTCGTGTCCTGCGGAACACGGCGGTCATCCTATCGGCGGCGGTATCGCCGGCCGCGGTTCGACCAGGCCACGGGGCCGCTTGAGGCGGTTTGGATTTAGAACGTGCCAAGCCCGTCCTTAGCCGTCCTGCCGAGCATGGACGCACTCGAGCAAAGCGGGCCGGAGGGACGGATCACCACGATGACGAGCGACCCGACGGACCGTGCGCACGGCTCCGACGCAACCGACCCCATCGCCGTCATCGGAATGGCCTGCAGGCTGCCCGGGGCTGAGGATCCCGCGCGGTTCTGGCAGTTGCTGCGCGACGGCGTCGACGCCGTCAGTCAGACCCCTGATGACCGCTGGCCGATGGAAGAGCTCTACGACGCCGACGTGTCGGCGCCGGGCAAGGTCAACTCGCGCCACGGCGGCTACCTCGACCGCGACACCGTCCTCGGTTTCGACGCCGCATTCTTCGGGATCAGTCCGCGCGAGGCGCGTCAGATGGATCCCCAGCAGCGCATCATGCTGGAGCTGAGCTGGGAGGCCTTCGAGGACGCGCGGATCGACCCGCTCACCGGTCTCGGGCCGGCCGACCCCGGCGACGCGGCATCCGTCGGGGTGTTCGTGGGGTCCATCTGGAGCGACTTCGCGACCCTTCTCAACCGCGGCGGCGTCGACCGGATCGGCAGGCACGCGCTCACCGGCACCCACCGCGGCATCATCGCCAACCGCATCTCGTTCTTCCACGGCCTGCGGGGGCCGAGCCTGGTCGTCGACACCGGACAGTCTTCCTCCCTGGTGGCGGTCCACCTCGCCTGCGAGAGCCTGCGGCGCGGCGAGAGCGTGCTCGCCCTCGCCGGCGGCGTCAACCTGGCCCTGGCGGGCGAGAGCCACATCACCGCGGGCAAGCTCGCCGGGTTCTCCCCCGACGGACACTGCTACACGTTCGATGCCCGCGCCAACGGCTACGTCCGTGCCGAAGGCGCGGGCCTGGTCGTCCTCAAACCGCTCCGGGCCGCACTCGACGACGGGGACCGGATCCACGCCGTCATCCGCGGCAGCGCCGTCAACAACGACGGCGGCGGCACCGGCCTGACCACCCCCAGCAGCCAGGCCCAGGAGGCCGTGATCCGCGCCGCCTGCCGCGCCGCCGGCGTGCCGCCCCACCAGGTCCAGTACGTCGAACTGCACGGCACCGGCACCAAGGTCGGCGACCCCGTCGAAGCCGAGGCGCTCGGCAACGCCCTCGGCAAGCCCCGCGAAGCCGACTCCCCACCACTGGCCGTGGGCTCCGTCAAGACGAACATCGGGCACCTCGAGGCGGCCGCGGGAATCGCGGGCCTGATGAAGACCGTGCTGAGCCTCAAGCACCGGGAACTGCCGGCCAGCCTGCACTTCGACACGCCCAACCCGCACATCCCGCTCGGCGAGCTGAACCTCCGGGTCCAGCGGGAGGCCGGGCCGTGGCCGGACGAGAGCAGGCCGCTGATCGCGGGCGTGTCCTCGTTCGGGATGGGCGGCACCAACGCGCATGTGATTCTCGAGCAGGCTCCCGAGCCGTATTCCGCCGATGTCGCCGGTTCCACCGGTTCTGGTGACGCTGATCAGGATGCTTTTTGCGTGTGGGTGCTGTCGGGGCGTTCGGTGGGGGCGTTGCGGGCTCAGGGTGGTCGGTTGGCCGGGGCGCTGGATCAGGCTGCTGGCGTCGATGTGAACGGAGTCGGTCGGGTGTTGGCCGGTCGGGCTCGTCTGGAGCATCGCGCGGTGCTGTGTGGGTCTGGGATGGAGTTGGCGGCGGGTCTGCAGGCGTTGGCTGATGGGCGCGAGCACGAGGGGCTGACCGTCGGTTTTGCCGGAGCGGCTCGGCCGCGGTGTGTGTTCGTGTATCCAGGCCAGGGTTCGCAGTGGCCCGGCATGGCTGCTGCTCTATACGGCTCGAGTCAGGCGTTCGCCGCGCGGTTGCAGGAGTGTGCTAGGGCGTTGCAGCCGTTTGTGGATTGGCCGGTGCTGGAGATGTTGACGTCGGGTTCTGGGGAATGGTCCCGGACTGATGTGGTGCAGCCGGCGTTGTTCGCGGTGATGTTGGGGATCACTGCTGCCTGGCAGGACCTGGGTGTTGTCCCGGATGCGGTGGTCGGTCACTCGCAGGGTGAGATCGCGGCGGCGGTGGCTGCCGGGGTGTTGTCGCTGGAAGACGGCGCCCGGTTGTGTGCGCTACGGGCCCGGGCACTATCCGGGCTGTCAGGCACTGGCGCGATGGCTTCGGTGCCGTTGCCAGCCGCTGACCTGACATCTGATCTGCCCACGCGGCTGGAGATCGCTGCAGTCAACGGGCCTCGGCACACCGTAATCGCGGGCCCGGCGGCTGTGGTGGCTGATTTTGTAGCGGAATGTCAGGCACGTGATGTTCGTGCCCGGCTGATTGACGTCGACTACGCCTCACACAGCGTTCATATCGAGAGTCTGCACTCGGTGCTGGCGGAGCTGAAAATCAGCCCGAGCCAGGGGCGGATCCCGTTCTATTCCACGGTCACCGCCGCACGCATCTCCGATACCACTGTGCTTGATGCCGCCTATTGGTGGCGGAACCTTCGGCAGCCGGTCCGGTTCCACGACACCGTTCAGGCGCTGCACGCCGACGGCTTCGGCATGTTCATCGAATCCAGCCCGCACCCGGTGCTGGTCCCCGCCCTGGAGCACAGCTTCGAGGACTTCGACACGGTGGTCATCGGCTCGCTACGCCGCGACCACGACGGCTTGCGACAACTGCTGGGCAACGCCGCCCGAGCCCACGTCCACGGCGCACCCTTCATCCCACCCGGCACCAGCTCACCTCAAAGCCCTGATCTACTACCGGACCTGCCGACCTACCCCTTTCAACACAAGCTGTTCCCTCTTCCCTTCGGCCCGATGGCGGAGTCCGGCGAGTCGAGGTCCAACGATCTCGACCTCGACCTCGACTCCGTTCCGCTAGAGACCGACGAGGTGAACGCCCTCGCCGTGCTCTTGGGCGGGCTCACCCCTGTCGAGCAAGACGCCCATCTCCTGGCGATGGTCCGCCGGCACGCGGCAGCAGTCCTCGGTCACGATTCGCTGGCGTCCATCACCAACGAGCAGACGTTCAAGAGCCTCGGACTCGACTCCCTGGGGGCGGTCGATCTGTCTGCCCGCCTTGCGAATGCGACAGGCGTGCCGGTTCCCTCGACCGTTCTCTTCAACTATCCGACGCCCACGGAGCTGGTCGTCCATCTTCGCGCGCGGATTCTGGGCAGCGGTACGGACTCGGTGCTGAGAAGCGCCACCGGAATCGACCTCGCCGAGCCGTTGGCCGTGGTGGGTATGGCGTGTCGGTTTCCTGGGGGTGTGGGTTCGCCGGAGGATTTGTGGGATCTGGTTCTCGGTGAGCGGGACGCGGTTGGGACTTTTCCCACGGATCGTGGGTGGGATGTGCAGGGTCTTTATGATCCGGATCCGGATCGGGTGGGGTTTTCGTATACGCGATCGGGTGGCTTCTTGTTTGATGCTGGCGGGTTTGATGCGGAGTTTTTCGGGATCAGTCCGCGTGAGGCGTTGGCGATGGATCCGCAGCAGCGGTTGTTGTTGGAGACGGCGTGGGAGGCGGTGGAGCGGTCGGGGCTGGATCCGACGGCATTGCGCGGCACCCGAACAGGGGTCTTCACCGGTGCGATGACACAGGAATACGGCCCGGGCTTGAGCGCGTCTTCTGACAACCTGGGCGGATATCTGCTTACTGGCGGCAGTATCAGCGTCGCGTCGGGCCGTGTTTCGTATGTGTTGGGGTTGGAGGGTCCCGCGGTTTCCGTGGATACCGCGTGTTCGTCGTCGTTGGTGGCGTTGCATTTGGCGGGGCAGGCGCTGCGGGCCGGGGAGTGCGACCTGGCACTGGCCGGTGGCGTGACGGTGATGGCCGGACCGGGTTTGTTCGTCGACTTCAGCCGGCAGCGGGGACTGTCGCGGGACGGACGATGTAAGGCCTTTGCCGCCGCTGCCGACGGCACGGGCTTCAGCGAAGGTGTCGGCCTGTTGGTGCTGGAGCGGTTGTCTGATGCGGCGCGTGCTGGACGTCGGGTGTGGGCGGTGGTTCGGGGGAGTGCGGTCAATCAGGATGGGGCGAGTAATGGTTTGACGGCGCCGAATGGCCCGTCTCAGGAGCGTGTGATCGCCCAGGCTTTGGCGAACGCCGGTTTGGTCGCGGCAGATGTGGACCTGATAGAAGGCCACGGGACCGGCACCGTATTGGGTGATCCGATCGAGGCCCAAGCCGTGGCCGCGACCTATGGCCGGAATCGAGCCGTTGCAGATCCGGTGTATCTGGGTTCGTTGAAGTCGAACATCGGTCATGCCCAGGCTGCTGCGGGGGTCGGCGGTGTGATCAAGGCCGTGATGGCGATGCGCGCCGGGGTGCTGCCGAAGACACTGCACGTCGACGCCCCCAGCCCGCACGTGGACTGGGCCGGCAGCGGGGTGAGCCTGCTGACGGAGACCAGGCCTTGGCCCGAGACCGGACGCCCACGCAGGGCCGCGGTCTCCTCTTTCGGCATCAGCGGCACCAACGCCCATGTGATCTTGGAGCAGGCTCCCGAGCCGGCTTCGGCTGATGTTGCTGGTGAGGACGCTCTTGCTGTGTGGGTGGTGTCGGGGCGTTCGGCGGGGGCGTTGCGAGCTCAGGGCGGTCGGTTGGCCGAGGTGCTGGATCAGCCCAGCGGCCTCGATGTGGCCGGGGTCGGTAGGGCATTGGCCGGTCGGGCTCGTTTGGAGCATCGCGCGGTGTTGTGCGGGTCTCGGTCAGAGTTGACGACGGGCTTGCAGGCGTTGGCTGAGGGCCATGAGCATGAGGGTTTGACCATCGGCTTTGCCGGCTCAGATCGGCCGCGGTGTGTGTTCGTGTATCCGGGTCAGGGTTCGCAGTGGCCGGGCATGGCTGCTGCTCTTTACGGTTCGAATTCGGCATTCGCGGCGCGGCTGCAGGAGTGTGCTGAGGCCTTGCAGCCGTTTGTGGACTGGCCCGTGCTGGAGATGTTGACATCAGGTTCTGGGGAATGGTCGCGGACAGATGTGGTGCAGCCGGCGTTGTTCGCGGTGATGTTGGGGATCACTGCTGCCTGGCACGACCTGGGTGTTGTCCCAGATGCGGTGGTAGGCCATTCGCAAGGTGAGATCGCGGCAGCTGTGACTGCGGGGGTGCTGTCGCTGGAGGACGGCGCCCGGTTGTGTGCTCTGCGGGCCCGAGCGCTATCCGGGCTGTCGGGTACAGGCGCGATGGCTTCGGTGCCGCTGCCGGCCGCCGATTTGCCTGCGGGGCTGGAGATCGCCGCAATCAATGGGCCTCGGCATACCGTAATCGCGGGCCCGGCAGCTGTGGTGGCTGATGTTGTGGCGGAGTATCAGGCTCGCGATGTTCGTGCCCGGCTGATTGATGTCGACTACGCCTCACACAGTGTCCATATCGAGAGTCTGCACTCGGTGCTGGCGGAGCTGAAAATCAGCCCGAGCCAGGGGCGGATCCCTTTCTATTCCACGGTCACCGCCGCCCGCGTCACCGATACCACTGTGCTCGATGCCGCCTATTGGTGGCAGAATCTGCGTCGCCCGGTTCGATTCCACGACACGGTTCTGGCGCTGCACGCCGACGGCTTCGGCATGTTCATCGAGTCCAGCCCGCACCCGGTGCTGGTCCCCGCCCTGGAACACAGCTTCGAGGACTTCGAGACAGTGGTCATCGGCTCGCTACGCCGTGACCACGACGGTTTGCGACAGCTGCTGGGCAACGCCGCCCGAGCCCACGTCCACGGCGCACCGTTGATCCCACCCGGCACCAGTACCAACCCGGTTCCTGAGTCGCTGCCCGACCTCCCGACCTACGCCTTCCAACACTCCCGCTACTGGCTGGCTCCGGCTGCCGGGGGTAGCGCCGAGGCGTTGGGCCAGGATCCTGGTAGGCATCCGTTGCTGGACGCGATGGTCGCCCACCCCGATGGCAGCATCACCGGAACCGCGGTATTGACTGCGGATCGGAGTGCGTGGATTCGTGATCACGCACTGTATGACACGGTCGTGCTTCCGGGCGCCGCGTTGCTGGAACTGGTCCTGAACATCGCAGCCGGCACCGAGCACCCCCATCTGCAAGAACTCACGTTGTACGCCCCGCTGATCCTGCCGGAAGACCACCGGTTCCAGCTGAACATCACCTACCGACCCGACACCGACACCGCCACTGCCACCGTCCACACCCGCCCGGCCGACTCCGACGAGCCGACCGCGTGGACGCATCACGCCACAGCCGTCCTCACCGCCGAACCCTCGGGAACAGCCGCAGTGTCTCCGCCGAAGCAGGGTGCGAGGGCCACTGCACCTGCGACGTTCTATGCGGATCTTTACGACCGCGGCTACCACTACGGCCCGGTGTTCCAAGGGCTTACCGATATCCGACACCACGGTCACCAGGCCTGGGCCACCGCGACCCTGCCCGCAGTTGCCGCCGTCGACGGGTTCCTGCTGCATCCCGCGCTGCTGGACGCCGCACTGCACACCGTCTTCCTCACCACCGACACCGACCAGCTCAACGCTGCCCCGCAGCTCCCGTTCACCTTCACCGACACCACAATCCACCGGCGCCTGGCCGCCCCCACCACCGTCGGCATCTACACCACGACCGAGGGCGCCACCCACACCATCACCATCACCGGCTCCGACAACGCACCCATCCTGACCACCCACCTCACCACCCGGACCCTGAACCCCCAGGACTTCGCCGCGCCGATCGACCAGTCAGTGTTCGAACTGAACTGGATCCAGATC
>NZ_JAACYW010000377.1 GCF_015356825.1 Catenulispora rubra
CTCGGGGGGCTGGTCATCGGGGTGGCGGGGGTCGGGACCTGCTATCTGATCGACACGCTGTCCTTCGCCGTCGCGCTCTACGGCGCCTTCCGGCTGCCTCGGCTGGCGATGCGCTCCGAGCAGGCGCCGCGGCCGGGCCTGCGGGGTGTGGCCGACGGCCTCAGCTACCTCATGCACGCCGCGCCGGTCCGCGGGGCGCTGCTCACCGACCTCGCCACGACCGTCCTCACGATGCCCATCAGCCTCTTCCCGCTCCTCAACGCCGAGCGCTTCGGCAACAACCCGCGCACGCTCGGCCTGTTCCTGACCGCCATCGCCGTCGGCGGCGTCGTCGCGTCGGTCTTCTCCGGCACGTTCACGCGCCTGCCCCGCCCCGGAGCGGTCATGCTCCTCGGCTCCACGGTCTGGGCCGCGGCCCTGCTCATGCTCGGCCTGGTCTCCAACGCCTGGCTCGGCCTGGCCTGCCTGGCCGTCGCCGGCGCCGCCGACACCCTGGCGGTGGTCTCCCGCAGCACCGTCGTCCAGCTCAACACCCCCAACGAGATGCTGGGCCGGGTCGCCGCCGCCGAGCAGATCGCCGGCCAGGCCGGCCCCGAACTCGGCAACCTACGCGCCGGCCTCACCGCCGCCGCGACCTCCGGACAGGTGGCGCTGGTCAGCGGCGGCATGCTCTGCCTGGCGGCGCTCGCGGTGATCGTCGTCAAGACACCGCAGCTGCGGGAGTTCACCCGGCCGGTGGCGGTCGAGACGCCACAGCCGGTCGGGGCGGCATAACGAAAGCAGAGCTCAGCAGGGTGCTGTGTTGTTCGACATCCAGACCCACCGATCGTTCGTGTTGGCGGTGCCGCTCAGGTTGCTGACACTCGTCCCGGGATCGATACACAGCTCGGTCCCGGCGCAGCCACGGCGCCTCGTCGTCGGGGTCGGCGTCGACGATCGGCGCCCCGCGCTCGCTGCGCACCCGCCGGATCACGTCCAGCTCGCGCCGGAACCGGGCCCGGAACACGGCCGAATCAGCGTACTGAGGCCGGATCACCTTGACCGCCATCGGCCGCCCCTGCGCGTCGCGCGCCAGGTAGACCCGGCCGGACCAGCCGGAGCCCAGGACGCCGACCAGCGGATAGTGACCGATGAAGTCCGGGTCACTGCGCCCCAGGGGTTGGACCACCGCAGGCACCCCAGAAGGTTCGAGATTCGGCTCCGAGTGCTCCACACCCCACCTCCGATATCAGCGCCCTACATTGTTCACCCGTTCGGTTCGCACCGAAAGGGACGCGCGCGCATTCAACTCCTCCGCGTCGGTCCCCGTGGTACTCCGGAACGCCGCGGTGATCTCCGCCATCTCCGCCGCGCTCAACACGTCCTCGATCGCGTCGAACCCCTCCGGAGCCCGATCGGCGACCAGGTTGAGGATCCGGTCCATCGGAAACGACCGGTTCATCCGCACGATCGCGGCCGTCGCCGGACGCCGCACGGCCTCGTACGCGGCCAGCCCCGCAGCCGGGTCGTCGGTGTGGTGCGCCAGCTGACACGCCAGGTGCCGCGCGTCCAGAATGGCCTGCGACCCGCCGTTTGAGCCGATCGGATACATCGGATGCGCCGCGTCCCCGGCCAGCGTGACCCGGCCTGCACCCCAGAACGGCAGCGGATCCCGGTCCACCATGGGGTACTCCAGGATCTTCGGGCTGGCGGCCATCAGCTCGCACACGTCCACGCCGGCCAGCTTCCACCCCTGATAGTGCGGCAGGACGTCGGCCAACCGACCGCTACGGTTCCAGTCCGGCGCACGCACCGCAGCCGGCTCGACCCGCACCTCGGCGACCCAGTTGATCAGGACACGTCCATTCTCACCCGGCGGGGAGATCGGGTACACGACGAACTTCGCCGCCCGATTGCTCCCGCCCCACATCATCGACCGACCGGTGAGAAACGGCTCGCTCTCGGCGCACCCGCGCCACATCGTGATGCCACTCCAGCGCGCCGGGCCCTCGCCAGGATGCAGCTGCGCGCGCACCGCCGAGTGCAGCCCGTCGGCACCGATCACGATGTCGGACTCGAACGTCCCCAGGTCTTCGCCGTCCCGTCCGACCAACCGGCTGACCACCCGGTCGCCGTCCTGCCGCACCTCGGCCAGCCCGGTGGAGGTCCGCACGCACTCGGGCCCGAGCCGCTCGCGCACGGCAGCGAGCAGCACCGCCTGCAACTCGCCCCGGTGCACCGAGTACTGCGGCCAGTCGTAGCCCGCCCCGATCCCGCGCGGCTCGGACCAGATCTGGTTCCCGTGCACGTCCATCGTGACCACTTCGGCCGTCGGCACCGCCATCCGCGCCAGCTCCGGCCCCAGACCCAGCTCGATCAGCTCGCGCGTGGCGTGCGGCAGCAGGTTGATGCCGACGCCGAGCGGCCGCAGCTCGGCGACCGCGTCGATGACCGTGATCTCGCCGCCCAAACCGGCGTCGTGCAGGCTCAGCGCCGTGCTCAGCCCCGCGATACCGGCGCCGACGATCAGAATCCTCACAATGCCCCCTCGTGCTCTCGGTCTCTCGATCTTCTCAGAACCTTGCGTTACTCGGCGGCACCGGGCGGGCCGAACCCGACCCCGAAGCAGATGCTTCGGTGCGAAAAGTGATATCACTTTGCTAGAGTTTTCTTTGGAGAAACACCGAGGCCCAGGGCTCAAGGAGACGTCCGTCATGTCCACCAACCCCGTCACACCACCGCCACCGCCGACCACACCGGACTCACCGGACTCACCGGACTCACCGGACTCACCGGACTCACCGGACTCACCGGACTCACCAGGCTCACCGGTCCCGCCGCTCCCGGTCCCCGCCGCGGCGGCCCCGATCGCCGAGCACGCCGCCTGGGAAATCCCCGGCTGGCTCCCGCTGATCGTGGCCGTCGCCGCGGTCATCGCGGCCGTCTCCCTGCGCAGCGGCGGCCCCGCGCCGCACGTCGCGCTCATCGTCGTCGCCGTGGTGATGCTGCTCGGTCTCGTGCCGGTGGCGCCGGGCCGGGCGCGGGTGGTCGCGCTGTTCGGCCGCTACTCCGGGACGGTGCGGACCACCGGGCTGCGCTGGGTCATCCCACTGACCACGCGGCGCCAGGTCTCCACCCGGGTGCGGAACCACGAGACCGCGACGCTCAAGGTCAACGACGCCGACGGCAACCCGGTCGAGATCGCCGCGGTCGTGGTGTGGCAGGTGCGGGACACCGCGCAGGCCGTGTACGCCGTGGACGACTTCGTGCAGTTCGTCGCCATCCAGGCCGAGACCGCCGTCCGGCACACCGCCACCAGCTACCCCTACGACGCACGCGGCGAAGGCCAGATCTCGCTGCGCGAGCACGCCGAGGAGATCACCTCGCAGATGTCGCGGGAGATCGCGGCGCGGGTCACGCTGGCCGGGATCGAGGTCGTCGAGTCGCGCATCACGCGGCTGGCCTACGCCCCGGAGATCGCGCAGGTCATGCTGCGCCGGCAGCAGGCCGACGCGATCGTCGCGGCGCGGCAGCGGATGGTGCAGGGCGCCGTGGGCATGGTGCGCTCGGCGCTGACCGAGCTCGGCGACGAGGGCATCGTCGAGCTCGACGAGGAGCGCAAGGCCGTCATGGTCAGCAACCTGCTCGTCGTGCTGTGCAGCGAACAGTCCACGCAGCCGGTGATCAACACCGGCACGCTCTACCAGTAGGCGCGGGCGCGCGTATGGCCGACCGCAAGCAGATCCTGCTGCGCCTTGACCCGGCCGTCCACGACGCCCTGGCGCGCTGGGCCGGGGACGAGTTGCGCAGCACCACGGCACAGATCGAGTACGTGCTGCGCCAGGCCCTGGCGCAGGCCGGGCGGCTGCCGTCGAACGTCGGGAAGATGCCCCGGCGCGGGCGGCCGCCCAAGGCCGAGGACGAGGTCGAGGCGACCGAACTCTCCGAACCACCCGCACCCACCGACCCGACCGACCAGCCCGAACCCACCGAACCCACCGAACCCACCGAACCCACACCAGACCGTCAGCCCGAAGAGGAGCCATGACCGCGACCAGGGAAGACCCCGTTCTCGTCGTCGACAAGCTCACCAAGAAGTTCGGCCCCCGCACCGCCTACGCCGACGTCTCCTTCACCGTCGGCCGCGGCGAGGTCTTCGGCTTCCTCGGCCCCAACGGCGCCGGCAAGACCACCACCGTGCGCAGCCTCGGCACGCTGATCACCCCGACCTCCGGCCGCGCGACCGTCGCCGGCATCCCGCTGGAGGCCGCGAACGCCGTCGAGATCCGCGAGCGCATCGCGATCATGACCGAGGCCCCGGGCCTATACGGCCGGCTGTCGGTGACCGAGAACCTCCAGTACTTCGTCGGGCTCTACCACCTGTCCGACGGCGAGCAGCGCATCAAGCGGGCGCTGGAGGCCGTCAACCTCACCGACCGCGCGCAGGACACCTGCAACAGCCTGTCCAAGGGCCTGCGCCAGCGCGTCGGCCTGGCGCGCACGCTGCTCAACGACCCCGAGATCCTGTTCCTGGACGAGCCCACCTCCGGCCTGGACCCGGTCGCCGCCCGCGGCGTCCACGACCTGATCAGCGGCCTGCGCGACCGCGGCGTCACCATCTTCTTCACCACGCACCGGCTGGCCGAGGCCGAGGCGCTGTGCGACCGCGTCGCGATCCTCAACACCACGCTGCGCAGCATCGGCAAGCCCTCCGAGCTGCGCGAGCAGCTGTTCCACAAGGGCCTGCTCGTCGCCACGGCCGCACCGCTGGCCGACCCCGGCCGGGTCTTCGCCGGCCTGCCCGGCGTCGAGAGCTGGGACACGGACGCCCGGGGCGGCGCGCCGGGCTCCTACCGCCTGGCGGTCAGCGACCCGGCCGTCGCGGCGCCGGAGGTCGTCAGGGCCCTGGTCCACGCGCAGGCCGACGTGCTGTCGGTCGCCGAGTCCCGGCACTCGCTGGAGGACGTCTATCTGGAGCTGGTCAACGAGGACGTGGAGGCGACGCAGCGATGAGCGCCATCAGAGCCATCAGAGCGATCAGAGCGATCCGGGCGGTCCGATCCGGGCGCATCGACCCCACCCGCGTGCGCGCGGTGGTGCGCAAGGAAGTGACCGACTACCGCCGCAACCGCTTCGTGCTGGGGACGATGACGGTCCTGCCGATCGTCTTCCTGGCCAACCCGATCATCAACATCTTCACCGCGCCGACCGACGTCTCGCGCACCGCCCTGGACGCCCGCGTCGGCTCCACGATGCTGTTCCTGCTGCTGGTCCCGGTGATCCTGCCGGCCACGATCGCGGCGTCGTCGATCGTCACCGAACGCGAGCAAGGAACGCTGGAGCCGGTCCTGACGACGCCCGTGCGGAGCGAGGAGCTGCTGATCGGCAAGGCCCTCGCGGCGCTGATCCCGGCGGTGAGCATCGCCTACGCGATGCTCGGCATCTTCCTGCTGATGGTCAAGCTCTTCGCGCACCAGCAGATCGCCGACGTCGCGCTGGAGGGCCCGCGGATCCTGGCGCAGGTGTTGTTCGTCCCGCTCCTGGCCGGCTGGGCGATCTGGGCCGGGCTCGCGGTGTCGGTGCGGGCGAACGACGTGCGGGTCGCGCAGCAGCTCGGGACGCTGGCCAGCCTGCCGCCGCTGGCGGTCACGGCGCTGATGGCGTTCAACGTGATCACGCCGACGTTCCGGGTGGCGCTGCTGTTCGCGGTCGGGCTGCTGGTGCTCGACGTCGGGGCGTACCGGCTCATCGCGCCGATGTTCGACCGGGAGCGGCTGATCACGGCGCGGCGCTCGAAGTAGCGCTGTCCTCATCGGCGGCTACGGCATCCAGCACGGCATCGAGCAGCGCCTGCGCGGGCCCGGTCGGCGGACGTCGGCCGGGCACGACCGCGCACAGGTCTCGATAGATCGGCGGCTCGATCGGGAGCATGCTGATCTGCTGCTTAGCGGTCGCTGGGATCGCCCCCGACTGAAGGTTCACTACCTCGGCGACCACCCGCCGAGCCAGGCCCGCCGCCGCGCACGCCGCGGAGATCTGGCCCTCCATCCCGGAATCCAGCCGGTAGGCGACGAAGTCCCGATCGCGCAGCACCGGATCGTCGAGCCGGATCTCGGCGGCGCGCGCCAGCGGATCCCCCGCCGGGACGGCGGCGGCAGGATCGCAACCCGGCGCCGTGCCCCACGAACTCGACGAGGTAACCGCCTTCCAGCGCCGGCATCCAGCGGTGACCGTGAGTCCGCGGCGTGCTGCACGGCCGGCTGCACGTCGGCGCGATCCAGACCTTCGGCGCGGTCGACCTTCCGGCCGCGCCCACCCGCGACCGCGTCCCGGCCGTCCTGCGCCGCGGCGAGCGCGCGCCGGGCTGCCGGGAGCAGGGCTTGTCCGGCCGCGGTCAGCGTCACCTGCCGGTTGTCGCGGACGAACAGGGCGTCGCCGAGCTCGTGTTCCAGGGCGGCGATGGCGGCGCTCAGGCCGGACTGGCCGACGTGCACGCGCGCCGCGGCCCTGGTGAAGTGCCGCTCCTCGGCCACCGCGACGAACTGCTCCAGCTGCCTGAGCTCCATGTATCGATCGTAGCCATGGACATGAGCGGAAACATCTGTTGGACCGATGATGCGACGCGGCGTGACCCTGAACCCATGACGAACCACGCAGACGACAACCCCGGCCTCTACCCGCCGGTCCTGATCCGCGCCGACGAGGCCGAGCACCTGGCCTCGATCGGCCACTTCCTGCTCGCCGACGCCGACTCCACCCGCGGCGCACTGAGCACCCACCGCGTCGCGCTGGCCACCGGCGCGGACAGCGCGGTCCCGCACTACCACAGCGGCTCCTCCGAGCTCTTCTACATCCTCGACGGCCGCCTCGACGTCCTGGTCGGGAGTTCGGTGCAGACCGCGAATGCCGGTGACCTGCTGGTCGTGCCGCCAGGCCTGAACCACGCCTTCGGCGCCCACGCCGGCTCGACCGCCGAGGCGCTGATCGTGATCACGCCGGGCGTGCAGCGCTTCGACTACTTCCACCTCGTCGTGCGGACGCGTGCCGGACTGGAGCCGCCGGAGACGCTGCGCGCTGTGCAGGAGCGGTTCGACACGTTCTTCGTCGAGAGCGAGGTGTGGCGGGAGGCACGGAAGGCGCGGTGACCTCGGCCCGGCCCGGCCCCGACTGCAAGCCCCACAAGTCGCCAGGCTACTGTTGCCGCGATATCGACCTGCGAAAGGCATGAAGCATGGCGTCCCAGAAGCCGAAGGCTCAGCAGAGCGTCGACATAAGCACCGTCAGCACCAAGGAGATCATGCTGATCGTCCTGGCCATGATCGTGCTCGCCGGCACTGCGATCTGCGTCGCGCTGCTGGGCTGAGCTGCGGGACTGAGCTGCGGAGCTTAGCCGGAGGCCCGAGGCGGGCCCGCGCTTCAGTCCGGCAGCCGCTCCGGCACCGCCTGGTGCACCTGCTTGAAGATCACCGAGGTCCGGAACCCGGTGACCTCGCGCCGCTTGGCGATCCGGTCGGTCAGGAACATGTGCAGCCGGTCCAGGTCGGGGACGCCGACGTGCAGGACGAAGTCGTCGCCGCCGGAGAGCACGAACGTGCTGAGCACCTCCGGCAGCCCCGAGGCGAAGTCGGAGAAGGCGTCGATCACGCTCCGGCTCAGTGGCCTGATCTGCACCGCGACCAGCGCCTGGACGCCCCGGTTGAGGGCCGCGGTGTCGATCTCGGCGTGGTAGCCGCGGATCACGCCGCGGCGCGTCAGGGACCTGACGCGCTCCAGGCAGGTCGAGGGGGCGACGCCGAGGGTGCGGGCCAGTTCGCGGTTCGACCGGCGGGCGTCGGCTTGCAGGAGGCGGACGATCTCCGCGTCGAGGTGATCCATTCTCCGATCCTGGCACTCCCGCGCCCGGGCGGGCTCAGCGACCCGTGGCGGCACTGAGCCGGGCACGCACCGACTCCTCCGCGACGGCTGCGAGCGTCACACCGCGCGTATCAGCACTCTGTAGCAGCCCGGCGACCGTGTCCTCGATACCGCGAACCCGTTGCCCTGCCTCGTCTTCCGAGCGCTTGTCCAACTCCACGGTGATCGCGTGGATCACGCCTCCGGCGCTGGCGATGTAGTCCGGGACCCAGGCGATCCCGCGCTTGTGCAGCGCGTCGGCGACATCCGGAACCGCGAGCTGGTTGTTGGCCGGGCCCACGATCGCCCGGCACCGCAGATCGGGCACGATGTCCTCGGTGAGCACACCGCCGAGCGCGGCCGGGACGACGATGTCAACGTCCGCGGTCAGCGCCTGGTGCGGATTGCTGTGCCACTGCGCGCCGAGGCCGTCAGCCAGGTCCTTCTTACTCGCATCGATGTCACTCAGCACGAGCTCGGCGCCGGCTTCGGAAAGCAGAGCCGCGATACGCGCGCCGACGCTGCCGAGCCCGACGACTGCCACGCGCAGGCCGCGCACCGTACCGCTACCGCTACCGTTGCCGTTGCCGTTGCCGTTGCCGCCGCCCAACTGCGCGGCGACCGCCCGCAACGCAGCGACACTGCCCTCGGCTGTGGCAGGCGAGGAATCCCCACTGCCGCCGTATTCAGCGGGCTTGCAGAACACGTAACTGGTCCGCTCCCCGATCACGACCATGTCCTGCGGCGAGGTACCGACGTCGGGCCCGGTCGCATAACGTCCGTCGAGCGATTCGATGGCGTCCGCGACATCGTGCAGGATGCCGCGCTTCCACTCGGGCGTGAGCTCATACCCCTCCGGCATCGCCACCACCGTCTTGCCGCCACCCCGCGCCAACCCGGCCGCCGCGAACTTGGCCGTCATCGCCGCCGACAGCCGCAGCGCGTCCTCCAACCCGTCCTGCCACCGCGGATACCGCCAGATCCGACACCCGCCGGCCGACGGACCGAGCACCGAGGAATGCATGGCGACGACGACCGGCAGCCCGGAACGCGCGCCGGTACGGATGAGAACCGCTTCGTGATCAGACCACTGCGGGAAACCAGACATGGGAGGAACCGCCTCTCGGACGAATGACCGCTTCGGTAACCCCACCTTCGGGCATCCGACAGTCCGAGCGCGCCTCAGCCGATCGAATGGCCGGAACGCCCGCGTAACGCCGCGCGGAAGCGAACGTGGTTCGGCGCAGCGGGGTCGCGGCCGGTCAAACGTCCAGGCGGCGCATCCAAGCGAGTACGCCTGCTTATCCGCACACGTCGCTCACGCGTCCAGATACTTGTGCACCAACATCACCGCCATCGACCCCTCCCCCACCACCGCAGCGACCCTCCGCCCGGACCACGACCGCACGTCGCCTGCGGCGAAGACCCCCGGCACCGTGGTCTCCAAGTGGTACGGCGCGCGCGCCAGCGGCCAGGCGGGCTGCGGCGTGCCGAGCGCCGCGATGTCGTTGCCGGTGACCAGGCAGCCGGAGTCGTCGCGCAGGAAGCGCGGGCCCAGCCAGGCGGTGTCGGGGGCGGCGCCGATGAAGGCGAAGAGCCAGGTGGCGGCCACTGTTTCGGTGGCGTCGGTGCGGGTGTCGCGCAGCGTCAGCTGCTCCAGGTGGCTGTCGCCGGCCGCTCCCGCCACCTCGGTGTGGGTGCGGACCTCGATCGAGGCGATGGCGGCGATCTGCTTGATCAGGTACGTCGACATCTCCTGCTCCAGCGACTCCCCGCGCACCAGCAGGACCACCTTGCGCGCGCAGTCCGAGAAGTAGATCGCGGCCTGCCCTGCCGAGTTCGCGCCACCGACGATGTACACCTCGGCGCCGGCGCACAGCGGCGCCTCGGTGAGCGCGGAGAAGTAGTAGACGCCGCGGCCGACGAAGTCGGAGACGCCGGGGGCGTGCAGGGTGCGGGTGTTGGCGCCGGTGGCGACGATGACCGCGCGGGCGGTGACGCTGCCCCCGTCGGAGAAGCCGATGGTGAAACCGTCGTCGGCCGCTGTCCCGGTCAGTGTGCTGGCATGGCGCGTCAGCACAAGTTCGGCCCCGAACTTCTCCGCCTGCCGCCGGGCCCGATCGGCGAGCTCGGCGCCGGAGACGCCGTCGGGGAACCCGAGGTAGTTCTCGATCCGCGACGTGAGCCCGGACTGCCCGCCGATCGCCCAGCGCTCCACCAACACGGTCCGCAGCCCTTCGGAGGCCCCGTACACCGCCGCCGCCATCCCCGCCGGACCGCCCCCGACGACCACCAGGTCGTACGC
>NZ_JAACYW010000378.1 GCF_015356825.1 Catenulispora rubra
ACCACCCCCGGCACCCCCACCCTGGCGCACACCGGCGCCAACGTCGGTGAGGTCAGCCTGGTCGCCCTGGCGTTCTTCGGCGCGGGCGGCACGGCGATGTTCGCCTCCCGCAAGGCCAAGGCCGTCGGCGCGCGCAAGCACTGACTGCTGCTGCCGCGCCCGCCGGCCCGAGGCGTACGCGGCGCTGAAAACGCGCGCCGGCCCGAGGCGCGCGAACGTTGAGGTATCTGGGAACCGCCGATCCGGTCACGACCGGTCGGCGGTTTTCGCGTGTGCCCAGAGCGTCGCGAGGTTCGGTGCAGCGGCGCCGCGACCTCACGACAGCACCGGCGCCGCCTTGCCGTTGGCCCACTTGTTCCCCGACCACACGTTCCCGGGCCCGTTCGGATTCCACTCCGTGACGTAGCTGTAGCCGTCCTTGAACTTCGTCGCGAAGACGTTGTCCTTCACCACGATGTAGCTGGTCGCGGCGGTCTGGCCGCCGGCGTAGATCGCCCAGCCGGTGGTGGCCATGTAGTTGTCCTCGACCGTGACGCGGGAGGGGGTGCCGCCGTCGGCCTCGAAGAGGCTGAGCGCGCTGTTCGTGGTGGTGGTGTCGATCAGGGCGTTGTGCTTGACCAGCAGGGAGGTGCCGGGGTCCGGGGAGCCGTCGACGCGGATCATGTCGATCTCGCCGTCGGCGGCGGCGAACCAGTAGGGGTCGTGGATGTAGTTGTCCTCGATGTCGCCCTGGCTGGTGTAAACACCCTTCTTGCTCATCCCGTGGATGTTGCAGCGCGACACCGTCACCATTCCGCCGTCGTTCATCACCGCCTGCCGCAGTTCGGTGTCGGACCGCCCGCCGATCTCGCTGTCCTGGACCGTCAGGCCGGTATGCCCGACCCACTGCAGAATCCCCCACTGGTCGATATCCGAACTCTGCGGCGCCGAGATCCGCACGTTGCGAATAACGACATTGTCAGCCTCGACCCGGATGTCGCCGACCAGATCGATGTTCTCGACCACGGCACCGTTCTCGTTGACCAGGATCTCGCCCTTCTTCGGCACGAGATGCGACCCCGGCTTGACTCCGGTGGTGCTGGCGTCGGGCCAGCCGGCCGTCGACGCAGTCTGGGCCGATGACGACGAAGAGGAGGACGACGGCGACGCAGACGACGCCGATGAGGAGCGCGAGTGCGAAGGTGAGGGCGAGGAAAGCGAAGTTGAGGAGGGCGAGGACGCAGGCGACGAAGAAGAAACAGCGCGTCCAGAAGCGCTCGGCGACGCCGTCGTAGCGATCACATGTGACTGATCGCCGGCGCCATTCACCGCCGCGGAATGAGAACTACATCCCGCAGCGAGACACAAAACCGCGATCATCGCGGCAATACCGGGCAATTGAGTCCGAGACACCGGCCGACCGTACCACCGCCGGACACCGCCTATAGACAGAATCCTGTTTTATCCCTCGCCCTGACTCGCAATCCCCTCCGCGAGCAGCCCGAATAGCATCCCCCAGTTACCCGGCGCATGCTCCGCAGCCGCCGCCACGTGAAAACGCGCGACCGCGTACTCGGCGGGCCGTGCCCGCGCCCCGTGTTTCTCGACCGCTTCAAGGCAGCGGTCGAGAAACTCCGAGTCGTCGTCATCGAATCCGAGCCCGTCGTAGGCGCGCTTCATGTCCGGCGCTTCCTCGAACCAGGTGTCCCACTCCGTTGCCGCACCCAGAAGGTAGAGCAGGTGGGTACCAGGCTCCGGCAACCCACCCCGCAGCTCCTCCGAGGAGAACGTCCGATGCGCGTCGACGTCCGTCAGCGACGACTCCTCGGCCCAGCTGGCGACCAGTTCCTCCCAGTACGCCACGTCGTGCTTGCCAGTGGTCTGACGCATGTACTCGCTCGCGAACGCCGCCATCGCCCCCGGATCGTCGATCAGCGGCGAGACAACGACATCGCTCCGGTAATCGAACCCGAAGTAGTAACGACGCCCATCGAGAGTGAGCGATTCAATGCCCCCGACGTGGCCGATCCGATCCGGCAGCGGGGCAACGTGCGCGGGAAGCTCATGTGGCATAGCGGGACGCTACCGAACTCCGGCTCATCCTCGACACACCGGCGCTGGCGGGGCCGACACCATCACGGTGTCGGCCCCGCCATTGCTCTACAAAACTGTCAGAAGCACAGAGCTGTCAGAAACGCTGTCAGACAGCCGCTTCCTCACGCTCGGCGAGCTCCCGCTTCCACTGCCGGAAGCCCTCCTCGGTACGCCCGGGACGCCAGTAGCCGGAGATCGAGGCCCAGTCGGCCGGGACCCCGCGCTCCTTGCGGACGTAGGGCCGCAGGTCGTGCATGACCGACTGCGCCTCGCCGTGGATGAAGACGTGCACCGGGCCGTCGAGCCACGGTTCGGCGCGCACAGCCTTCGCCAGCGCCTCCCCCGGCGTGCCGCCGTCGTTGTGGACCCAGGTGAGCTCCACGCCGTCCGGGCGGGCGATGTCGAGCTCGTCGGCGGGGCCCGGGACTTCGACGAACACCCGGCCGACCGCGGTGGCCGGCAGGGCTGCGCACGCCGCGGAGATCGCCGGGAGCGCCGAGCTGTCGCCGGCCAGCAGGTGCCAGTCCGCGTCGGCGCGCGGGGTGTAGGCGCCGCCGGGGCCGAACAGGCCGATGGCGTCGCCGGGCTGGGCCGCAGCGGCCCAGGGGCCGGCCAGGCCCTCGTCGCCGTGGTAGACGAAGTCGATGGCGATCGTCTCGGCGGCGGCGTCGACCGCGCGCACGGTGTAGGTGCGCGTGACCTCGCCGTCGGGCGCCGGGAACAGCAGCTTGACGTAGGAGTCGGTGAACTCGCTGGGCTGGAAGGTCGTGAAACCCGGGCCGCCCAGATGGACCCGGATCATGTGGTCGTTCAGCCGCTCGGTGCGGCGCACGACGAAGTCGTGGCGGGTGCGGGCCAAGGGGACACCTCCGGAGTTAGGCTTACCTAAGTCGTAAGCTTACGGCCTGGAGACCGGCGAAGGTCACCTACTGTTCCGCAGTCGACAGATTGCGGCCCGTCGGCTACGACTCGTAGTCGTGCAGGTGGGAGATCGCGCCTTCGTCGAAGTCCCAAAGCTCCTGCGACTCTCCTTTGCCCAAGACCTCCCGGACGGCGCGGTAGTCGACCTCACCGGGAATGTCCACCGCGATCAGGCCCTGGAATCCGGTGTCGTGGACCTGCGCGCCGAGGCCTTCGAGGTCGCGCCGCAGGCCCGACTGGGACTCCTGGCCGGCCGCCTGAAAGAAGACCACCCGTACCGTCGAATGGCCGCTCGGCTCGATCACCGAGTCCACCCACACCTGCTCCGGTTCGGGCGACTCCTGATGCTCAACGCTGACGACGTCCCCGATCGCCAGCTGCTCGGCGAACGCCGGCGGGGACAGGAGCCGGTACCTGTGATCGCCCAGGGGCTTGGCCTCCAGCTCCTCGAAGGCGACCGGCGGCCATCCGTCCTCGACGGCGAGCCGGACATGGACCTTAGACGTAGCCTCTTCCATAAGCGAGATACCTTAACCCGACGCGCCGGGTCGTGCTGGGTTGTGCCACCCTCGGGTCGTACTGCGGTACTGGCCTTCATGTGACTGATGCGGCCACCGCGGCCGATGCCGGAGAGTAAGGCGACCTGGATCGCTGACGAAAGGCCCGCCATGACCGTCCCCGCCCATGACTCCCCGGACTCCCCGGACCCCCGCACCGAGCTGGCGCTTATCCTCGAAGCCACACCGTGGGCGCTCGCCGCGATGATCGGCACCATGCGGGACGCGGCCACGGCACCCCTCGACGAGGTACTCGCCGCGCATCCCCGCCGCACGGCCGTGCTGGAAGCCGCCGGGCTGGTCCGTCGCGACGGGGACGCCGTCACCGTGGACCCGGTGCTGGACGTCGCCGACGCCGCGAGCGCGCACAGCGCCGTCGCGGCGCGTCTGAGTGCCCTGCGACAGGCGGTCACCGTCGCGGCGTCCGAGCAGACCGCCGGCGCCGCACCGGCCTGGGAGCGCCACGACGACGACGTGCTGCTGAACCAGGGCCGGGCCTCCGCCGGCACCGGCCGCGCGCTGGCCACGCGGATCGTGCCGGCGCTGCCCGGGCTGGCCGAGCGCCTGGCCCGACCCGGGAGCCGCGTGCTGGACGTCGGCACCGGCGTCGCGGCACTGGCGCTGGCGCTGGCCACGGCGCTCCCGGCGGTCGAGGTCGTGGGCATCGACGTGATGCGGCGGGTGCTGGATCTGGCCGGGACCGAGCTGGCCGAGGCGGATCCGGCTGCCGCCGGCCGCGTCACGCTGCGTCTGGAGGACGTCGGCGCGCTCTCCGAGGAGGCCGCGTACGACCTCGTCTGGCTTCCGGCCCCGTTCCTGTCGGACGCCGCTTTGCAGTCCGCGATCCCACGCGTCTTCAGGGCCCTGCGACCCGGCGGCTGGGTCGTCGCGGGCACCAATCCGGCTCCGGAGCATCCGCTGCACCGGGCCGTGGCGGCCTGGACCGCCGAACTGAACGGCGGCAGCTCATCGGACACCGCAAGCGTTGAGGAAGCACTGGTGGCCGCAGGCTTCCGTGACGAGCGCCGGTACCCGACCGTTCCGGGCGGTCCCGTGCTGGTCGCCGCGCAGCGTTAACCCCACAAAGCCTCGACCTCATAACCTCAACGCACGCGATCAAGCCGTCAACCCATGAGCGACTAAAGCGCATATCCAGGTCAGTGCGGAAAAACCGAGGACATCACCGATTTCGGGGTATAGACACAACCTTTACCTTGAGCCACACTCATCTTCACAGTCTGATCAGACTGCTGACAACAGGTCGTCCTGACCACAGGACATCCTCACCTCTGCTAGGGCACAGCGCAGCGTGGCGCCGTGTCCGCGGCGCCACGGCATGGCAGCCACCGCCATCCCAAGGGAGCCGCAGGTGCACATCCCCCTTCCTCCACGTCTGGGCAAGGTAGTAGCCCTCGCCGCCGCACTCGCGTTAACGACCGGGGTCGGCAGCGCCGCCGCCGACGTCGGGCTGCGGACCGCGACATCGCAGACCTCTGCGAACACCGCTTCGGCCGCCGTCCACCCGGCCGGAGCCGGAGGCGGAGCCGCCGCCGCCAAACCCGGAAGCCTGACCGGTGCCAAGCCCGAGGCGCGCTCGGTCTGCCCGCCGGCGGCCAAGGGCACCTTCACCTGCTTCGCGTTGCAGCGCACTGACATAGCAGGCGCCTCCGGCCTGGCGCCGGCGAGCACCCCGGCCGGGTTCGGGCCGTCGGACCTGCTCAGCGCCTACAACCTGCCGGCCAACGGCGGGGCCGGGGCGACGGTCGCGATCGTCGACGCCTACGACGACCCGAACGCCGAGAGCGACCTGGCGCTGTACCGGACGCAGTTCGGGCTCTCGGCGTGCACCACCGCCAACGGCTGCTTCAAGAAGGTCGACGAGACCGGCGGCACCAACTACCCGGCGCCGAACTCCGGCTGGGCCGGGGAGATCTCGCTGGACCTGGACATGGTCAGCGCGATCGCGCCGCAGGCCCACATCATCCTGGTCGAGGGCACCTCGGCGAGCTTCACCGACCTGGGTGCGGCCGTCGACGAGGCCGTGACGCTGGGCGCCGGCTACGTCTCCAACTCCTACGGCTCGAACTACACCTCGACGCCGGGCAGCGGTGAGGACCCGTCGGAGACCACGTCGATGGACCCGTACTACAACCACCCGGGCGTGGCGGTGCTGGCCAGCACCGGCGACGGCGGGTACGGCGTGGCCTACCCGGCCGCCTCGCAGTACGTCACCTCGGTCGGCGGCACCTCGCTGGTCAAGGACACCAGCACGCGCGGCTGGTCGGAGTCGGTGTGGTCGAACTCCTACGGCGGCCCGGGCTCGGGCTGCTCGCTGTACGAGCCCAAGCCGAGCTTCCAGAAGGACACCGGCTGCGCGATGCGGGCGCTCGCGGACGTCTCGGCGGTCGCCGACCCGGCCACCGGCGTCTCGGTCTACGACACCTACCAGGCCTCCGGCTGGCAGGTCTACGGCGGTACCAGCGTCTCGACGCCGCTGGTCGCCGGGGTCTACGCCGACGCCGGCGCACCGTCCGCCGGGACGTACCCGAACTCCTACCCCTACGCCAAGCCCTCGGCGCTCAACGACGTGACTCAGGGCTCGACGAGCACCTGCACCCCGTCGTACCTGTGCACCGCCGGCCCCGGCTACGACGGCCCGACCGGCCTGGGCACGCCCAACGGCCTGGCGGCGTTCAGCAGCGGCCCGCACGGCGTGGTCTCCGGCAAGGTCACCGACGGCACCAACCCGGTCGCCGGCGCCAAGGTCTCGGCCGGCTCGACGAGCGCGACGACCGCCGCTGACGGCACCTACACATTGAACGTGCTACCAGGCACCTACACGGTCGGCGTCAGTGCCTTCGGGTACGCCGACCAGTCGGTGACCGGCGTGGTGGTCGCCGACGGCGCCACCGTCGCGGAGAACTTCACCCTCGCGGCCGTGGCCCGGGTGGCGGTGACCGGCACCGTGACCGACGGCTCCGGCCAGGGCTGGCCGCTGTACGCGACGATCACGGTCGACGGCATGCCCGGCGGCCCGGTGTACACCAACCCCAAGACCGGCGCGTACACGATCCAGCTGCCGGTGGACAAGACCTACCAGCTGCACACCGCGGCCGCCTACCCGGGATATCAGACCACGGACACCTCGGTGGCCGTGGGGATCTCCGCGGTGTCCCAGCCGATCTCGGTGAAGGTGGACTCCGCGAACTGCACGGCCGCCGGCTACAAGGTCGGGCACACCGGGGCGTACCAGACGTTCGACGGCACGACGGCGCCGACCGGCTGGACCGTGACGAACAACACCGCCTCCGGCGGCTGGGCGTTCGACGACCCGGGCAAGCGCGGCAACCTGACCACCGGTGACGGCGGGTTCGCCATCATCGACAGCGACCACCTGGGGCAGGGGAATTCGCAGGACACGTATCTGACCTCGCCGGTCACCGACCTGTCCGCGATCGCCGCCCCGGAGCTGGACTTCGCGACGTACTACAAGCCGTACGGCAACTCCACGGCGACCGTCGAGGTCAGCGTGGACAACGGCGCGACCTGGTCCTCGGTGTGGTCGCAGACCACCGCCGGCGTGAACGGCTCCAAGGTGAGCGTGCCGCTGCCGCAGGCCGTGGGCAAGACGCAGGTGCAGGTCCGGTTCCACTACACCGGCACCTGGGCCTACTACTGGGAGGTCGACAACGTCCTGCTGGGCGTGCCGACCTGCGACCCGGTGCCCGGCGGCCTGGTGGTCGGGCAGGTCACCGACGCCAACACCAAGGCGCCGCTGGCCGGCGTGACCGTGGCCGAGACCGCCGCGCCGACCGTCGGCGGAACCACGGCGACCACCTCGGACCCGGCGCTGAAGGGCGCGTTCTACTGGTTCTTCTCGCCGACCACCGGCTCGGTGCCGCTGTCCGCGGCCAAGGGCCACTACACCACAGGCACGGCGACGGCCACCGTGGTCGCGTCCAAGGTCGTGGAGTCCGACTTCGCACTGAAGGCCGGCCGGCTGACGGTGAAGCCGGGATCCGTGTCCAAGACGGTGCCCTGGGGCGGGAACGCCACGCAGACGGTGACGGTGAAGAACACCGGCACCGCGCCGGCGACGCTGAACGTCAGCGAGCAGCCGGGCGGCTTCGTGATGCAGAACGTGCCGGCGGCACCGACGCAGATCGTGCCGGCGCACGTCACCACCGGCAGCGCCCTGCTGGCCTCGAAGCAGATCGGCGCCAAGGCGGTGAAGAGCAACGCCTCCACCTCCGGTGACAGCTGGCAGCCGCTGGCGAACTTCCCGACGCTGATCCAGGACAACATCGCCGACTTCTCCGGCGGCAAGCTCTATTCCGGATTCGGCTTCGACGGCGCCAACGACTCCAGCAAGCTCTACTCCTTCGACCCGACGGCAGGCGCCTGGACCGCCCTGGCCTCGGCGAGCGACACCCGTGAATCCCCCGCGCACGGCTTCATCGGCGGCAAGCTCTACGTCGTCGGCGGCTGGGCCACCTCCGGCAACCCCGACCCGAAGATGGAGATCTACGACCCGGCGGCCAACAGCTGGAGCACCGGCACCGCGGCACCGACGCCCTACGCGGGCTCCGGCAGCGCGGTGATCGGCTCGACCCTGTACGTCGTCGGCGGCTGCACCACCACCTGCGGCACCACCGACGTCTACGCCTTCGACGCCGGAGCAGGCACGTGGACCAAGCTGGCCGCGTACCCGGAGTCCACGTCATGGCTGTCGTGCGCGAACGTCCTCGGCAAGCTGGTCTGCGCCGGCGGCACCTCCGCAAGCGCAGCAAGCCAGAGCACGTACATCTACGACCCGGCAGCAGGCTCCTGGACCAAGGGCGCCAACGCCCCCGCGGCCTTCTGGGGCGCGGCCGGCACCGGCGCCAACGGCAAGCTGGTCGTCACCGGCGGCGTTCTGGCCGCAGGCCTGACGAACCAGGCCTGGGCCTACGACCCCTCGGCCGACGCCTGGGCGGCACTGCCGAACTCCAACATCAGCGCCTACCGCTTCGGCGGCGCCCTGGGCTTCTACACCGTCGGCGGCGGCCAGGGCACCCTGACCCCGCCCCTGTCCACAACCCAGGTCCTCCCGGGCTACAACGTCGGCCCCAGCACCCACGTGCCATGGCTCTCGGAGAGCGCGACAACAGTAACCCTGGCCCCCGGCGCCTCCGGCACATTCACCGTGACCGTGGACGCCAGCGACACCTCGATCACCCAGCCGGGCGCGTACACCGCGAGCCTCGGCCTGAGCACCGACACCCCCTACCCCCTGACGGCACTGCCGATCACCATGACGGTGAAGCCCCCGGCAACATGGGGCAAGCTCGCCGGCGTCGTGCAGTACACGGACGCCAGCGGCGCCCTGGTGCCGCTGGCAGGCGCGACGGTGCAGATCGACACGTGGGCCACGCACTACACCCTGCACACCGACATCAACGGCGGGTACGGCCTCTGGCTGGACTATCGGAACAACCCGCTGACGGTCATCGCGGCAAAGGACGGCTACCAGCCGCAGGTGAAGACGGTGACGATCACGAAGGGAGCGACCACCACAGCGAAGTTCGTGCTGCTGAAGGACTGAGCTGAGCTGACGTAGCGCTACCGAGCGGGACCACGCGGATGCGTGGTCCCGCCTTTGACGTGGCGACGGGGCAGCCGGGCTGGTGCCGCAGTTCGTCGGGTCCGACCGGACCACGCGGGGTGTTGGTTCTGGGTCCCTCGCCGCGTCGGCGGGCGCAGCCAATCGGGCTGGTTCCGTAAGGCGACGACGCGGCGAGGGACCCAGAACCCGGCGACCACAAGCATCACCGCCACCGCACAACGCAACGCAGGCAACAGCGGATAGAAAGCCGAACAGCCGCGGACCGTCGCCAAACTGCCGGACGCGCGGGTCACCCCCTCGTCGAGGAGGCCCGCCAGAGGCCTCAAGGTGCCCACCACGCACGACGATTGCCGCCTACGCAACGCATGCGCAGTGACTCGGACCGGCGCGCGATCTTGCCCGCGAACACCGCCACCCGCCAGCGCCACGCCCGTCGCCCCCATCTGATTTGAACCTGATCAAATGACTGGCGCCCATTGTCACCACCTTGTTCACTCATACCCATCAGAGCTCTGACCTCCGAGAACCACGCCTCACCGAAAAGAGCACCCATGAGACTCAAGGCACGCGTGACCGCCGGCATCGCCATCACCGCACTCACCGCCTCCGTCAGCCTGCTGTCGGCCGGATCAGCCAACGCCGTCTACTGGGACCAGACGTGCAGCCACGGGGCGGGAAACGCCAGGATCGTCGGAGACCAGACCTACTGCTACTACGGCCTCGGCACCGGCTTCTCCAACGTATACAACGTCGGGAGCCTGCATTCCGGCGACTTCCACGCCGTCTTCCAGACCAGCGCAGGCCCCCAGGACATGCCGGAGGGGCAAGTCTGGCCCGAGCCCAATATCCACACCGGCAACTTCACGCTGTGCATCTGCTAGCACCGCCCCCCGGTGCGGGCGGGTGCCCCCCGCC